>JBAZOO010000021.1:0-62979 GCA_041648735.1 Lentisphaeria bacterium | reverse complement strand
GCCGAGGCCGCGAAGAACGCGGCCATTGGCTTCTTGAGCCGTTCCGGCGAGATCGACGGGGCCGGTGATCTCGACATCCCCTTCTGCTCGAAGCCCAACGGTTGCGAGGGTAGCAGCATGATACAGGTGGACGCCGAGGACTGGACCCATCTGGACGCGGACGACCAAGTGCGCGTGGAGGACTGATCCGTGAGTTACCTGGTGACGTTCCACTGCGGGGCGACCATGACGGTACGGTCCAAGCCGGACCCGCGCAAGCACAAGGACGCAAGACCGTCCGACCTGCGACGCGGGATGTTCCGTGTCGTAACGTGGTCGCGGCGAGACCCCAAGCCTGGGGGCCGGCCCAAGACCGAAGAGGGCTTGCGGGTCGACTGCTTGGGCTGCCGGTGCCGGCGCAAGGCGGGCCGCCAAGAGTACCAGTGTTTCCCGGACGACTACGAGAAAGAGAAGGACGGCAAGTACGCGGGCAAGCGCTTCCATGACTTCGCTGTGCGAGTCGTGGCCTGCTTCCCGTTACGGTTCGAGAAGAAGGAGGGCTGACATGGCGAAGGTGACGATGCGGTTTCTCAAGAAGCAGTACCCGAGGCTCTGGAAGGAAGTCGAGCGCCTCGTTGCGGACGACCTGGGGTACGTGCTCCGGCCCGTCAAGGGCATGACAGACGCGCAGAAGAAGCGGCTGTGCAGCATCATCGGGCACAACGCCGCCTTCTACGCCTGCGACGCGCACCACTTCGGGGTGGAGAAGTGATTCTCTCCATCGACGCCTACCTGTGCGCCAGCGAGTCCTGCTGGGCGGACGCGCACATGGTGATGGGTTCGTGTATGAGGGCCGGGGTGCCGTTGCGCATCCTGCCGTTCTCGTGGCTACAGAAGGGCGTGCCGGACCATGTGGGCGGTGCGGCCGCCTACCTGCCGGTGGACATGACCGAGTTCCGGGCCGTCGAGGTCCATCCGCCGATCCTGGTGGTCAAGCGGGTGGTCGGCGGCCAGGGCTTCTCGGGCCTCCACTCCACGCAGACCCTCTCCGGCGACTGCTGGCCGGAGCTTGACAAGGAACTCGCCGCGCAGAAATCCGCACAATCGGCTTGACTTCGCTCCGCGCGTGAGGTATTTTGCATGTGCGGACCAAGAGGACTTCGGACATGGACAGAGCAGCCGTTGCGCGAAGAAACCCGAGAGCCTCGCTCTTGGTCCGCACCTTCCGCGCGGCTGCTCTGCCCGTGACCGTAGGAGGCTGACATGACCAAGACGATCCATGCATGGCACTTCATGGCCGACCACGACGACAAGCCCGTCCTGCGCGACGGTCGGCCGTGCCCCGCCAAGGGCGTGACTCTGCGGCACTACGGCGCGCTGGGCATGTGCTCCGCCGGCTACCACGCCAGCCGGCGCGCTATCGACGCGCTGGGCTACGCGCCGGGGCCGTGGGTGGCGCGGGTGCGGCTGGGCGGCAAGACGATAGAGGACGCCAACAAGGTATGCGCGGAGACGCGGACGGTCATCGCCGGGCCTATCGACGCAACGGCTATCCTCCGCGAGTTTGCGGCGGCCTGCGCGTATCGGGCGCTGGAGCGGCACGGCGGCGGGCTGACCGAGGATCAGCGAGATGCCTGCTTGTGGGCCTGCGACCTCGCCGCCGCCATGGCGGCCGGCGCGAACATCCCCGATGAAGAACGGGCGGCGGCCGGGGAGGCGGCCTGGGCGGCCAGGGCGGCCGGGGAGGCCAGGGCGGCGGCCTGGGAGGCGGCCTGGGCGGCGGCCGGGGCGGCGGCCGGGGAGGCGGCCAGAGAGGGGCAGAACGCCGAGCTGGAGCGGATGCTGGCGGAGGCCGGGCTGTGACCGGCGATCAGCTTGAACTCTCCTGGGCGTCCTACAAGAAGCACGGTCCGGAGACCTCGCGGGAGGCGGCCATGCTGGTTGAAGGCTCCGGCAAGGCCGCCGGTCAGCGGCGTATGCTTTGGCGTGCGGTGACGGTCCATCCCGGCTGCACCGCCCCGGAGATAGCCGCGCTCATCGGCATCGACCGCTACGACGCGAGCCGCCGCCTGCCGGAGCTGCGCGACAAGCTCCACGTAGTGCGGAACGGTGAGGCGCGGGTGTGCAAGGAATTGGGAACGAATCAGAATACGTGGTGGGCGGTCGAGGACGCCCCGGCGGATTTCGGCAATGTGTGGGACGATTGAAGTGACCGGGTTTGGCTGGCGCGGCGGTGTGCGGGTGCAGGGCGGTGGTGCGCCACCATACGTCCCGCTACGTCGGCGCAAGCGTCGGGTGCGCGAGAAGCCTGCGGCAGCCCGGCCGCCAGCCTACCGGATTGAGGAGTGAGCCATGCGCATAGACGAAGACCCGCCGCAATTCAAAGTTGACGACCTGCGCCTACGATTCCGCCTGTGCGCGAAGCTGTCTGACGGCGACCACACCAGCGTAGTCCAGGACATAGACGTGGCGTGCGAGATGCTGCGCGAGTGGGCGGCAGAGCGGCCACATGACTCGCCGGGGGACATCGACCGCGTGTGGATTGAGTCCTGCTGGATGAGCGAGGCGGAGGTTGACGCTCTGCCGGACCTGTGAGGAGTGAGCCATGATGCTGATCGTGCTGCCCATCGAACTGAAGCCCGGCCCCGACGCCGACCGCATCTTCGCGGAGGTCAAGGACGCGATTCGCGCCGCGGCGGACACCTACAGCCGCAAAGACCCGCTGGGCGCAGACCTGGAGGCGCTGGCCGACTCCGCCCGCCTGCT
This sequence comes from Lentisphaeria bacterium, assembly GCA_041648735.1. Taxonomy (GTDB): domain Bacteria; phylum Verrucomicrobiota; class Lentisphaeria; order Oligosphaerales; family CAITYL01; genus JBAZOO01. The sequence continues at coordinate 60,234 of JBAZOO010000021.1, read as the reverse complement.
GGATATGGAGGCGGAACGCTTTGGTGCCGAACAGCGATGCGACTTTGACCAGGAGCGCACCGCCGGGTTCTTGGCCGCGCTGGAGCGCATTGCGGGAGGTGGGAAGTGAGCAAGCAGAAGATGGAGCGGTGCGCGCTGTGCGGGAAGGCGCCATTTGTCGGGAGCCTGACCGGCCTGCCGCAGAATCAATCGGTTGGATGCCACACACACGGATGCGCGATGGGGCACGTCTGCCGGCTGACCCGGTCTGGATGGAACGCGCTCAACCGCGCAATCCGCATCCCCTCCTGCCGCAAGGCCCGCCGGCCGGGGCGGGTGCTGGGCGAGGTGTGGGTGTGCGCCGGTCGCGAGGCACTCTGCAACTTTGTGGCCTGCGACGAAGCCACCCGCAAGCGGTTTGGTTGCCGCCACGTCGAGGTCGGCGAGGTGCAGAAGCGGAGGGCCGGGCGATGAACGAGAATCAGGACACCCCACGCTGGAGATGCACGGTGTGCGGCCAAGTCGGCAGTGTCGGCCGCTGCTGTGGCTGTGACACTCGCGCGCCGCTCAACGAGGCCGCGCGCGTAGAGGCGGAGGCAGAGGATCGCAGGAAGCATGAGATGGAGGCTGGGCGCGAGTTCCGGACGACAGCGGTCAGCAAGCAGAAGGCCGGTACGCTTGGCGTCCTGGCCGGCGAGAAGGAGGCCGGGCGATGAGCGACGAATTGGCAAACATGGCGGAAGCCCTCATGGATGCTGTCTGCGACGGCGGAACCGACGAGGCCACCTGTGGATTCTGTGGCCAGAAGTACGGGGACACGGGCAACTTCGATGACTCGGTGAGCGTCGGCTATCTCGCAGGCGTTCGCGTGGTTCATGTCTGCCGATGCGAGGGCTTTATGAAGTACGCCAGATTTGTGTTGGCGCATCGGCACCAACTATCAAGCGCGCTTCGCAGCTTCGCCGCGGAGCAGGTGCGCGACGCAGAAAGGTTGTCGAAAACGATTGAGGAAGCCGGGCGATGAGCGACATGCTCCCGAGACGTTTTGAAGCTAACGGCGTGATGTGCGTGTGGGAGGAGGACTTGCTGAAGGCCGAGGCCGAGGTCGCGCGGCTGACGGAGCTGCTCCGCGACGTGGCCACCAGCGGGCAGGTCATGCCCGACCGCCGGATGCATTACACCGAGGTGCAGATCGACTGGCAGACGTGGGACGCGCTGGAGCCGTACAGAAAGCCCTTGACTCTAGGGCGCGGGTGAGGTAGAATACCGATGCCGAACGAGGGGACTCAGATGGTAGACCAAGCCGTGTCCGCACTGGAGAAGACGTGGGCCTCGTCCCTCGTTCGGCGCTCCATGCGGCACGGCTTGGCCTGCCTTCTGTGGAGGCGCTTCCATGTCCACCTATTCTGAGAAGCTGAAAGACCCGCGCTGGCAGAAGAAGCGGTTGGAGGTTATGCAGCGGGATGAATTCCGGTGCGTGGAGTGCGGTGCCTCCGATCAGACGCTGAACGTCCACCACGCCTACTACGTCCGCGGCCGTGAGCCCTGGGAGTACCCGGACGAATCCCTGCACACCCTGTGTGAACCGTGCCACGAGACCCGCCAGGAGGCTACCGACGAGCTCCGCGAGAAGCTCGGGCACCTGTCCACACGCCAGATTCGATGCTTGATCCCGTGGGTTGACGTGCTGATCCGGGCGACATGGTGTTTCATGGCCGACAACGGCGATGCCCCGGACTGTGTGCTGGACGCCTTCGCCGAGATGAGCGAAGTGGTGGCGAATAGGGATGCGGTCCAATGAGCATCCAGCGATTCATCTACCCGAGCATCTGGCGGGATGAGCGTTTCTGCTCGCTTTCGGACAAGGCCCGGCTGCTCTACATCGGCGTCATAACCACGTCCGATGACTACGGCCGCAGACGCGCAGAGCCGGAGCTTTTGAAGGCAGATGTGTTCCCACTCGATCGAAAAATGACACTTCGGCGCGTGATTGTTCTCAGAAATGAGTTGAATGCAGCAGGGTTGGTGAGAGTGTACGGTGATGGTCACTACATGGACCTGCCGAAGTGGAGCATGTATCAAAAACCTAAGTACCTCAAGCCGAGTAAGATACCGGAATTTTCGGCCCCGGACCCGGGCGGAACCCGGGCGGAACCCGGACCGAATAAGCCCGGGACCCGGGCTATGGGTTTGGGTTTGGGTTCTGAGTTGGGTTCTATTCTTCCTTCGGAAGAGAAGCCTTCGGCTTCTGTGGTGCGCAGGAAGCTCTCCGAATCGGGCTCCGCGGTCCACCAGTTCCTCGGGCATTTCGCGGAGGCGTTCGAGAAGCATGTCGGGCGGAAGTACATGGTCAAGTTCGGCAAGGAAGGCAAGCTGGTCAAGGAGGCGCTGAAGGTCTACCCGCTCGACGAGCTTGACGGGCTGCTGGCCCAGTGGTGGGATACCGACACGGACTTCATCCGCGAGGCCGGGCGCTCGGTAGGCGTGTTCCTGTCGCAAATCCCGAAGCTCTTGAGTGCCTTGCCACCGCTTCCCGACCCCGACGCGATCCCGGCCGAGACCCCGCAGGCGGTGGTGGACGCCTACGCGGCCCATCTTCGTTCGAAGGGGGTGGCGATATGACCCCGGGCGACGAACTGGAAGTCTACCAGCAGGAGGTGTGGCGGGGCGACGACTTGATCGAGGTCCGGCCGCTGCCGCCGGCCAGCGGGGTGCGGCGCTGGGTGCGGGCGGTGGAGTTGTTCGGACTGGCGAACGAGTTGGCCACCGAGAACCAGTCCGGGGCGAACCTGTACGCCGGGATCATGCCGCGGACGGCAAAAGGGAAGGGCACCGACAAGGACGTGGGGCGCGGGCATGTGGCGTGGGCGGACTTCGACGGCATCACCCCGGAGCGGGCCGGCGAACTGATCCGCTCGGCAGGGATGCCGGAGCCTACGCTGGTCGTGAACTCTGGCCACGGGACACACGCCTACTGGGGGCTGAACGCTCCGGAGGCGCCCGCCGCGCTCTGCCCGCTGGTGGGCGACCTAGCCGCGCTGCTGGGTTCCGACCCGACGGTACGTAACCCGTCACGAATCCTGCGGCTACCCGGCTTTGTGAACCACAAGCATCCGGCCGCGCCGTGCTCGATAGTGGCGCGCACCGGCCGGCGGTACGACTTCCGGGAGTTGCGGGCCTTGGTGCCATGCCAGAAGCAGGAGGCGCCGCCCGTCTCATCCGTACCGCGGGCTGACACCGCCGACCGCGAGCGGCTGTTGCGGCGCGCCGGGCTGTGGACCGACAAGGTGCCCGGGGTGGGCGAGGGCACGCGCAACAGCGAGGCGTTCCGGGTGTCCGCCGCGCTGACCAACGACTTCGGCCTGTCGGCGGTGGAGGCGTGGCCACTGCTGGCCGGGTGGAACGCGCGGAATGTCCCGCCGCTCCCGGAGGTGGAGCTGCGGGAGTGCATCAAGTCGGGGCAGCGCCACCACAAGTACCCGGCGGGGTGCAAAGCCGACGCGGTGCGCCAAGCGGCCCCGCCGCCCCGCCAGGAGATCCGCCACACGGAGCAGCCGGCCGGCGAGTTGGCCCTTGACCTGGAACTTGCAGCGGAACTGCGCGGTGAGCGGCGAGGGATCGCGCTGCCCTGGGACGGAGTAAGTTGGGCGATTGGCGGTTTCCGGCCGGGGACGGTGGTGGTGCTGGGCGGCCCTCCCGGCTACGGCAAGAGCCTGTTCGTGCTCCAGATCGTCATGGCGGCCCGCTCGGCGGGATTCGACTGGCGCCTGCTGCCGATGGAGGGCAACAGGGCGGAGTGGGAACGCCGCGCACTGACGTTCTTGGCCAACACATGGTCGCCACTGGCCGACGACAAGGAGACCGCCGCAGAACGGATAGGCACGCTGGACCAGCACCGTGAGACCATTCGCGCGGTGACAGGCTGGGTTGCCGACAACCCCCGGATGCCGGTGGGCGGAGAAGTGCCGGAACTCGGGCCGGACTTGGTGCTCGACTGGGTGCGGCGGTCGGTGAAAGAAGCGCGGTTGGTGGCGGTCGATCCGCTCGCGCAGATAGACTTCGGCGGGTACGACGAGTGGAAAGCAGAGACGGCCTTCATCCGCAGGCTGGTCGGCATCGCCAGCGACTCGCAGGCGACGATTCTGCTGGTGGTCCACAGCCGCAAGCGGCCGGGCACGAACGCCAGCGTCCAGTTGACGACGGAGGATTTGCAGGGCGCGGCGGCGATAGGCCGGTTAGTGCACACGGTGATGCTGTTGGACAGGCACCCGATGACCGAATCGGAGGTGTACTCCGCCACCGGGCCGAGGCCGGTGAACCATGACCGGACGCTCATCATCGGCAAGACGCGACACGGCCCCGGCCATGGCGGGCGCTACGCGCTGGCCTGCGACACTCCGCGGTTTGTGGAGTTAGGGCTGATTGTGCCGAAGCGTTCAAGGCGCAAGACGGAGAACATCCCGTGAATGACGCCGAGCTGATCGACCGCGTAGCCGCGCGCATGTGGGAGGCGCGCTGGTCCGGCTCGCCGTTCTCGGCGAAGTGGGAGCAGGCCAGCCCGGAGCAGCAGCGGGACTACCGGACGATGGCGCGGGCGGCGATTGAGTGCATACTGTCGGGGGAGGTAGAGGGGGACGAGCTGGCGCGGCGTGGAGGGGCACGCCCGGTCACAGGGCTAGAACCCCTGCCCGGTCATCGACTGGGGATAGAGCCCCAGGCCGGAGAAGCGGCGGCCGAAGACCCTGGCGCCCGCCGGCCGCAAGGCCGGCCCGGTAGAGGGCAAGCCGGCCAGGATGCCGGCCGCCAGCCGTTCCCCTCCACCTACACCCCGAAGGGCACGCCGCCGGTGGTTGACCCGCGCACGCCGGACGATTGGGACGGCGGCGACGTGCCGCCACGCGACGACGACGGGCTGACGGCTTGGGAGCGCGAGACGCTGGCGCAGACGCCCGAGGATGCCGCCGACGCGGCGAGGGAGGCGGGGCGGGCCGCGCTGGCGGACATTGCCGACGATGAGCCCGAGCGCTCCGTCTGCGTGTTCAGCGAGGGCTACAACGCCGCGCTGGAGCGGATTGCGCGTCGCGTCGAGGTCGTTGAGGTGCCGAAGCTGGAGGCCGGGCGATGACCCTCCTCGTCGGCCTCGACCTCGGCCTCCGGGGCGCCTGCTGCCTCGGCGAGCCCGGCGGGCGGCCATCGGTCACGGGCTGGGACGAGGCCGATGCGTGGGCCGTGTGGCTGGTGGCGTGCAGGAGGGCAACCGGTGGCTGAGCACGGATTCCTATTCAAGCCCGAGATGGTTCGCGCGCTGCTCGACGGGCGCAAGACACAGACCCGCAGAATCTGCACGGTGCACAACAGCACCATCGACGGCGGGCCGACCGGCAAGGCGCTGTGGGCGCGGCTGGACTGGAGCGCGCCGCCGGCTTATCCGAAGCTGCCGGCGCCCTACGTGGACGGGTACGCCTCCACGGGCCAATACTGGCACGTCCCGATGCGGCCGCACCCCGCGGACTGTCAGACCGCCGCGGATCTGTGGACGGTCCACCGCGTCTATCCGCGCGTGCAGGTCGGCGACGTGGTGTGGGTGCGGGAGACATGGAGGTCCGAGGTTCAAGATACTGGCGGTATGCCGTCGGGCGCCCACGTTGGCGGCCACGGCATCGCCTACCAGGCCGACCGAGGATTCCGCTTTGAAGACCGCGCGCGCAAATACTGGCCGGAACGGAATGGCTGGCGCTCTGCCATGCTCATGCCCCGCTGGGCCGCGCGGGCGCTGCGGCGCGTGACCGCCATCCGGGCACAGCGGGTGCAGGAGATCAGCGAGGAAGACGCGCTGGCGGAGGGCGTGGACCGGACGAATACCAGCCTGCGCGGGTACGCCACCGAGAGATTCAGGCGTCTGTGGGACTCCTGCAACGGCCACCGCCCCGGCTGCGCGTGGGCGGACAACCCGGCCGTATGGGCGTACTCGTTCGAGAGGGTGGAGGTGCCCCGTGGCTGAGACTCACCCCAAACGCCTGACGCTGAGTATCCCGCCGCCGCTGGAAGACGGCGGGTGCGACGCCGGCTGCCCGCTGTACTACGTCGTGACGATGGAGACGGGGGTGCGCTGGGACGGCGGCCAGCGCGTGCACATCCGCGGGTGCGCCGGCCAGCGAAACCAGATGCTTGGCGCGGAGATGCGCCCCGGGCCGCGGTGCCCGTGGGGGAAGAAGGAGGGCGGGCGATGAGCAAGCTTGAGAAGTGCGCGCAGAGATTGGCCGAAATAGCCGAGCTGATCGAAGCGGTAGAAAACCGCTGCATGGCCGCAGATGGTCCAGTGACGCCAACAACCAAGGAAATCACCGAGGCGGAATTGCGAACCATCTACCGACTGGCAGCGGGCAAGGGCCGCGACCAGCTCCGCAAGGCCCGCCGGCCGGGGCGGGTGCTGGCGCGGGTCTATGTCAATCTGGATGGCGACTGCCTCTGTCACCTGGGCAGATATCGCCAGTGCACATGTCGGACTGCGGACTGTCGCCGCGTCGAGGTCCGCGCGAAGGAGGGCGGGAAGTGATTCTCCGAGACAAGTACGGCTGGCCGGTGGAGCGAATCAAGGGCCGCTGGTTCACGAACATCATCCGGCTGATTCTGCATACCAGTTTGTGGCAGACGTGGAGATTGCGGCGCGGACCTGCGCCGATTGTCCCGGACGCCTACAGCGATGCCGTGTTGGCCAGACACAGGCAACAGCATCCGGAAGTGTTCAGCATTCTCGATAGCTTCAAGCCGAAGCGCAGGGAGGCCGGGCGATGAGCGACAAGACCGAGCGACTGCTTGCCAACCTGCGCGCCGAACGCGAACGCCAGGATGCCAAGTGGGGCGAACAGAATCACCATCCGTTCACATGGCTGGTCATTCTGCTGGAGGAGGTAGGCGAGGCGGCCAAGGCTGCGCTGAAGGGGCGGCCCGTAGAGTACCACAAGGAGACGGTGCAGGCGGCGGCCGTGGCTATCGCCGCGCTGGAGAGTCTGGAGCGTAATCCGGGGCCGTGGCCGGACGTGACGTGTCTACAGCGGCAGTTGGCGAAGGCAGTCCGGCTGGTGGCGCACTACGAGGCCGCCCTCGGCAGAGAGAGCGCCGCGCAAGCCTACAAGGGCGCGCTGGCGGATATGCCCGAGGCCGTGCGGCAGAGCGGTACGGTCGCACCGCTGACGCACACCGAAGACCTGCAATCGTGCCGGGAGCACGCCGCGCTACATCCCGTGCCGGGCGGCAAAGAGGTCGCGCAGTTTGCAGAGGAGCGCGCCGAATGGGCGGAACGGCTGACCGCCGCAGAGCAGCGGGCGCGATATGCTGAGGCGGCGGAGGGATTGCTGAAGGCCGAGGCCGAGCGGCTTACTAAGCTAGCCATGCGCGCGGAGGACTTCGACGCCGGTTGGCTGGCAGCCGAACGCAGAGAACCCAAGCCCGCCACAGCGTCAGCGGACTGGGCCGACGGCTGGGACTACTACAAGGCGCTGGATGAGGTCGCGCGGCTGCGGGAGGCGTTGGCAGTGATTCTCGAACAGTGCAATCGCTTGGCCTGCGAGTGTTACGACGAATACGGCAAGAAGAGACTGCGGCCGTGCGCGGCGTGTGAGATTGAACGCATAGCTAAGGAGGCCGGGCGATGAGCCGTTGCCCCCGCTGCGGCATGGAGTTGGGCGGCTACGCGGTCTGCCCGCCGCACTCCACGGAGACCTACTGCTCGGAGGCGTGCGCCGCGTGCCGCGAGCACGCCGCGTGGCACCCCGTTCCGGGTGCCGCCGCTCCGCCGGACGGGTGGTATCGGCCGCACTCCGGAGTCGCGCCGGACGGCACCCCGTACCAGTGCGTGCTCATCCCGGTCCCGCCCTGCTTCCTGTGGGTGCGCACCTCCCCGGATGGCCCGCCGCGGATGATGGCATGGGACGGCGGGACGATGGGCGGCACGGGTATCCCGGATTGGACGTGCGGCAGCAACCGCGCGGAGGTGGTGGCCTGGCGCCCGGCGCCGGACGGGCCGCAGGACCTCGTGGCCGAGGCCGCGGAGTGGTGGAAGCGGTTTGCCGAGCGGCAGCCGACGGAGCCCGCGCCGTGACCGCCTACGCCGCAGCCTTCGTGGCCGGCGTGGTCGCCGGGCAGCTGGCGCTCCTGGCCGTGCTGGCGCTGGTGTGGGCCAGCAAGCCGCCGTGCCGCTACCTGCGCCTGCGCCACGGGAAGGTCCGGGGCACCGATCAGCTCTACTGGGGCGAGGTGCTGGTGGATGTGGACGCCGCCGGCAAGGTGCTGGGAGTTGAGGTCGTGAGGATGGAGGACTGACATGGCCGAGGAACCGGACCCGGCGGAGGCGTTCGCGCTACATATCCCGGGCCACTGCTACTCGAAGAAGAACCACCGCGAGATCCACAGCAACCGCCGCACCGGCCGGCGCTTCCTGGGCAAGTCCGACCGGCTCAGCGCCTACGAAGAGTACGCCGTCTTCGAGATCCGGCGCCAGTGGCGCGGCCGCCCGACGCTCATGGGTCCGGTGCGTGTCGCGCTCAAGGTCTGGTGGTACAGGGCGCACCCCGACGCGCTCGGCCCGGCCGAAACGGTGTACGACGTGCTGGAGCACGCCGGTGTCGTCAAGAACGACCGCCAGTTGATCCCGTGGGGCACGCCGGCCGTCGAACGGATCAAGGTGTCCAGCCCGGAGGACGAGAGGGTGGAAGTGACGGTGGAAGCAGAGGCTTGACATCCTCCCCGCGGGCTGAAGCCCGGGGGATTCCTCGCGGAAGGAGAGACAGTGCAAGCACTAGCTAACCCTCCTCGGCGGGTTCACGCTTCGACGGGTCTTGCCTGCCCGAGCCGTAGCTCGGACGGGTCTTACGGACCCTCCACGCGCAGTCACCGTGTGTCCCACGGCCAGAATGTTCTTCGCGGCGTTCTCGTCGCGGTCGTGGTGGGCTTTGCACTCGGGGCAGTCCCACTCGCGCACGCTGAGGTCCAGGCTTTCGAGCCTGTGGCCGCAAACATGGCAGGTCTTGCTGCTGGGCCAGAACCGATCGATCTTGACGAACTTCCGGCCGTAACGCCCAGCTTTGTACTCCAGCATGCGCACGGCCATGCCGATGCCGGTGTCAGAGATGCTCTTGGCCAGGCACCTGTTTTGAACCATGCCGCGCAGGTTGAGGTCTTCGACGCAGATCGTGCCGAAGCGTCTGACCAGTCCGGTGGTCACCTTGTCCAAGTAGTCTTTGCGACTGTCGGCTATCCGGACGTGGATGCGGGCGACCTTGAGCTTCTGTCTGCGCCAGCGTCCGCTTCCCTTCTTCCTGCGGGCGAGAATACGCTGGGCTCTGGCCAGCTTGCGCTCCCGACACCGGAAGTGCTTGGGATTGGCAATGCGCTCTCCACTGGAGAGCGTTGCCAGCCGCGAAACGCCGAAGTCAATCCCGACCGCGTCCGCACTCTTCGGCAACTTCTTGACCGCTTCGTCGAGGCAGAGCGTTGCGAAGTAGCGTCCGGCACAGTCCTTGGTTATCGTGACCGTGCTGGGGCTGCTCTCGAACTCCCTGCTCCAACGAATACGCAGTCTGCCGAGACCGGACAGGACGAGATTGCGTTTCGCGGGGTCCCACTTGAAAGCAGAAGTGGTGTACTCCGCGGACTGCGGACCGTGCTTGGACTTGAACGACGGGTAGCGGGAACGCTTCTCGAAGAAGTTGACGAACGCGACTTGGAGATGCCGAAGCGCCTGCTGCGTGGGGACGCAACTGACCTCGTTCAGCCAGGAGAATTTGGGCTCGCGTTTCAAGTTGGTCCAGAGCGCCGAGGACTTGTGATAGTCGATCTTCTTCTTGCCGTTGCGATAGGCGTCCGAGCGAAGACGCAGGCCCCAGTTGTAGGCAAAACGCACACACCCGAAGACCCGGGCGAGCTCTTTGGCTTGCCGGGGCACAGGGTAGAAACGGAACTTAAATCGAGTCTTCACACTGGTACTGTAGCCGGTGTGGGGCGCAAAGTCAAGCCCCAAAACGAAAGGAGGAGTGGCAGCCCTTCCTCTGCCGGGGATGAATCCCCGCAGTTTCCGGGCTGTCCAAACCTATGAGCGCGAAGCCCAAGCCCAAGCCCAAGCCCGCCGCGAAGCCCTGGACCGGCAAGGGCTCGTGGTCGCGCGTCTCCGACCCGGACCGCTACCGGCGGAACTTCGAGCGGATAGACTGGGGCAAGAAGCGCAACAAGCGCAGGGAGACATGACATGGCATGGTGGACGTTCTGGCAGAAGCGGCAACCCGGCCCGACTGCGGCCGAGGTCGGGCGCGAGCTGTTGAAGTGCGGTGTGGAGCCGCACAGGGTCGGGCGCAAGGGGCACGTTGTCACGCTCACGTTGACCGCGACGGTCACGGTCGAGCAGGACGTGAGGCGGACGGCGGCGGTGTGGCTGGACGCCAACGGGACCGCCCTCCGGCTGCTCCGGCAGGCATACAAGGCCCTGCGCGCCAAGTCCGACGACGTGGCGGAGAAGTACCGGACCGCGTTAGGCCCGCCGCCAGACCCGGCCCAGCCTGCGCAGCAGCCTACCGTGGCCGCAGAAACGCTACCCTCCCGGGACGCCCGATAGCCACGAACCGAGATCGTGCGCCCTAGGCGACCACAACGCAACTGGCGGCACATTGATATAAAACCGCATATCGCGCCGCAGCCGCGGCCGATTCGTGCATAAAACCACCGGCCCGGAGCGTTAGTACCTCCTGATCGGGGGGAGAGCGCTCCGGGTGAGTGGCGGGGGATCGCGACCCCCGCCGCCGCCCGTGTCCAGGAGGCACGGTGGGCTGTTCGTTCTGCAAAGCGGTTGCGCCAGTGGTGTTTACCTCGGACCGGTGGGATGATGCCGCGGTCGCACAGCCGACCGGTGACAGCCGCATCGAGATCCCGTCAGGTGCCCACAGCGTGCATCTAGTCTATGTGAGCGCGAAGAACCAGCTGCATGTTGCGATGGACGGCCGCGCTGAGGTCTACAGCACGCCGGACGACGCCGCACTGAACGAGGACGGCGCGCCCATCTACCTGAACTGGTTTGCCGACTATCCGGTGGTCGTGTTGCCCGTACCGGAGGGCGCGACCTACCTGCACATGCGGGCCGGCAGCACCGACGAGGTGTACGCGACGTTCTACGGCGAGACGGTGGAGGAGTGGTGGAGCGTGGCGCGTGGAGTGGCGCCCGCCTTCTGAGAGGAGATTCCGATGGGTTGTGCATTCTGCAAGCCGATGGCCGCGGTGACACTGACCGGAGCGCGGTGGGACGACGCCCCGGTCGGCCAAGACGCGGGCGACAACAAGATTTCGATCCCCTCAGGCGCCCGGAGCGTCCACATCGTGACCGCCGCCACGGCGCTCTACGTGGCGATGGACACGAACGCGAACGCCTACTCGGCCAACGGCGCCACGGCGCTGAACGAGGACGGCGCGCCGGTCTACGCGAACAACGACGCGGACAGCCCGGTCGTGTTCCTGCCCGTGCCGGAAATCGCTACCTACCTGCACCTGAAGGGTGCCGGCGCGACCTCCGTCACGTTCTACGGCTGAGCACGACCGCCGGACGCATGGCCGCCCAACTCTCCGACCGCTCGCCACGGTGCGCGAACTGTGGCGCCGCGGTGGCGCTGAGCAGGGACCACCGAGAGATACTGTGCGGCCGGGCGCTCCAGCGGATCAAGGACTTCTGGATGGGTGCCAACAGTTGGTGCCCGCTCTGGCCCATAGCATCGGTCAAGGTGCCGGCGGCCGGCCAGCCGCGGGCGCCCAAACGACGGGAGGACCGGCCATGACCGCAACCGCAACCGCATCAACCAGTTGGTGCAAGCGACTCACCCCCCAGGGCGACAACCTCCTCGTGGAGCGGGCCGACTCGGCCAAACGCACCGCGGGCGGGATCTGGATCGCACCGGCCCACGAACGCAAGGCCGTCAAGGGCCGCGTGCTGGCCGTAGGGCCGGGGCTCAGGCTCGACGACGGTTCCCGGACGCCGATCGGCTACCTGAAGCCCGGCATGGAACTCCTCTACGCCAAGTATCCCGGGGGCCAGGATCAGGCCCAGTCGGTGAGCAAGCGCCCGGACATCGACGACGACGTGATCCTCGTCCGGGAGCGTGACGTGCTGGCCTACCGCGGGAGAGACGGCTGGGACGCGGCCTCAAAGGCCATATGGTTCCCGTCCCGCAACCGACTGCTGGTCCGCCGGCTGGCCGATCCCGACTACCAGGGCAAGGGGCTCATCCTCCGGACCAACTACCTCGACGCCAAGTACGCCAGCCTGCCCAGCCACGCACGCGAGTACGTGGACTGCGAGCACGAATACTGGCGCGGCCGGATTCTCGCACTCTCACCGGCCGGCTACTACCACGAGCCCAACCGGCGCAACGCGCTCGGGCCGATGCACCAGACCAAGTGCATCGAGATCCCGGTCCGGACCGCGCTGGACTGGGACGCCCAGCCCGGCGACGAGCTCGTCCTCTCCCGCTACGCCGGCTCCCACCTGCCCGACCTCGAACACCTCGTAGACCGCGCCGGCGGCGAACAGGTCTGCTGCCCGCACTACCGCGAGATCGAGGCCCGTTGGACCGGCGGCGAGGCCACCATGAGCCTCGAAACCCGGGTCAGCGTCGGGATCTCGGCCGGCGAGGCCGAGGCCGTCGAGGAGTCAGACGCGGAGGCCGACCGGTGAGCCAACCGGCCGAGTGGCCGGACATCTGCGCAAGGTGCGGTGGCTGCTGTAGATACAAGGCTCAACTCCTGGGAGGCGAGAAGATCCTGACACCGCTCCACTGCCCGCACCTCGACCGGGCCACCCGGCTGTGTCGGGTCTACGAGACGAGGCACACCGCACACGGGGCCTGCATGAGTGCGCGCCAAGCCCTGACGGCCAACTGCCTGCCCGACTCCTGCCCATACGTCAAACGCTACGGCGCGAGAGACTACCGCGGCCCGCGCTCGATGCCCTGGGCTTGGTGGGCGGAACACCGGGAATACCTCCAGGCGCTCGCGGTCAGGCTGGGAGTCGGACCTGCAGAGCTCGCCGCCATCGTGGCCGACTGCGAGGCCGGTCGCTGGTAGCAACGCAACGGGGCGGAGGATTCCCCCCGCCCCGTTCTGGCCGGGCGCCGAGGCTGCACGTAAGCCTAATAGTCGTCCTCGTCCTCGATGTCCACCGGCGCCGCAACCGTCCGGAGCGCCGCGTCTACCTCCAGCCGGCGCAGGATCTCAGGCTGTGTGAGCGGCGCGGAGACCGGCGGTGTCCGGCGCCCATGCTCCCACGAGGCCACCGTCTGCCAGTGGACGCCCAGCAGCCGCGCCGTACCGGTCAGACTCAGGCCGGCGGCCCGGCGCGCCTCGCGCAACCGGGCGGAGAAGTCAGGCCGTTCGCTCGCGCCCATGCTACCCTCCCCTCGTCAGCGTATCCAGCCAGACGCAGACCACCGCGCCGAACGCCAGCACTACGGCCATGAGCCCCAGCAGGGCGGCGAGGTGCAGAGCGGGCCAGCGGTCGGCCCACGTCTCGGCCTGGCTGGGGTCCACCTCCTCGGCGAGGCAGCGCAGGCAGAGCGGGCGGCCGTGGTGGTGGCCGTCGGCGGGCTGGCCGCAGGAGCACCAGGAGCGGCGGGCGATCATGGGCGCACCGTGGCAGGGCGCAGCGAGCGGACGCGCAGGGACACCACATCGCGGGTTCGCCGGAGCCACCGCTTGGCAGCCCACACCGCCCCGCGCGAGTGCTGAGTCCGGTCGGCCCACAGCGTGAACAGTCCGCCAGACGGGCACAGGTCGTATGTGAACGGTACTCCCTCGGCCACGTCCTCGGGGTAGAGCAGCACCGCGGCCACGTCGGCCCAATCCTCGGCGGCGACGTGCGGGTAACGCGCCTTCCAGTCGTCGGCCCAATCCTCGCCATCGCGCGCCGGAGTGTAGGCGCCGGTCCGCAGGTTCACGGTCAGATAGCGTTTCATGATCCACCCTCCTCGGCCCGCGCCAGCGCGGCGAGGTAGCGGCACTGCGCCTCGGCCTCGGCGGCCCCGGCGGCGGCCCAGGCGGCGTCCCAGGCGGCGGCCCCGGCGGCGGCCCAGGCGGCGTCCCAGGCGGCGGCCCCGGCGGCGGCCCCGGCGGCGGCCCAGGCGGCGTCCCTGGCGGCGGCCCAGGCGGCGTCCCAGGCGGCGGCCCAGGCGGCGTCCCAGGCGGCGGCCCCGGCGGCGTCCCAGGCGGCGGCCCCGGCGGCGGCCCCGGCGGCGGCCCGCTCCTCCTCGGGGATGTCCGCGCCAGCCGCAATCGCGCTGGCCACGTCGCAGGCCCACAGGCAGGCGTCCATCTGCTCAGCGGTCAGCGCCGCGCCGTATTGCTCCAGCGCCCGCACCGCGCACGTCGCCGCGAACTCGCGGAGCACCGCGGCCGGCAGCACCTCCTCCCGCAGCACCAGCCACAGGCGGTCGACGGGGGGCACGCGGCGGCAACGCAGCACCTCCCCGACCGTGACCGACTCTCGCCGGCCGAACAACTTGCGCAGTCGGGCCTCGTCGTAGCGGTCGCAGGGGTGCCAGGACAGTATCCGCTCAACAGTGATTCGCATGGTATCCTCCTATTCCTGGGCTTGGGACCAGCCCCGGACGGTCCGGGGGCGCGTTAGGGCGGGAAGTCCCGCCCCCCTCCGCGGCGAGAACGTCCTCTGTCTTGGCTTTCATGGCTGTTTTCTCCTGCCGGCTGTGCCGGCTATTCCTGGCCGTTGGCCTTGGCCAGCGCGGCGCGGCGCGCGGTCAGCCACTCCTCGGCGCCATCGAGGACCACGCACTCCGCGGCGGCCTCGGCCTCCAGCCGGTCCGCGAGGGCGGTAATCTCCTCGTCGGTCGTCTCCGCGGTGATCCCCAGGTCGGCGGCGCATCCGCTCAGCCAGTCGCCGGCGTCCCACAGCCCGGCGCCGTCCGGCAGCGTCGGAGAGGCGGACAGATACCGCTCAATCGCCTCGCGCGCGGCCTGGGCATCGGCGTCCAGCCGGCCGACGTAGTTGTTGCCATCCCACTCCTCCGAGTGCCCCGCGCACAGACGGCCGAGCAGCGCCTGCCCGGCCTCGGACCTCAGCCACTGCACGATAGCCGGGCCGTTGGGCTGGCCGTCGTAGTTGTCCACCGGTATCGTGATCTGCCGGCCGTGCCACTCGGCTACCGGCACGCCCTGGCCCGGGCTGTAGGTCTCCAGCAGACAGCGCCGGGCCTCGGGGTCCAGCCACAACTGGATGCTCGCCGGCGTGCCCGTGTCTCGCCGGTACGGGTCGATGTCAATCAGCTCCAGCCGTCCGATGTCCTCGACGCGGATTGCCTCTGTCGTGGTTGCCATCTCCATCCTCCTGCCGGTCGCCCGGCTCTCGTGCCCTCTGTCGCTAGCAGTATGGCGCCGATAGAGAGCAATGTCAACACCAAATCCCGAAATTCGCACAGGCGCATTCCTGGCGGGAACCTTGATCCCACGCCCACACCCGTAAATACTACCGACTGGCACGTCATAAGTACCAGCGACCCCAACCTAGTGAAAAGTCTCATGTGGTGAAAAGTCTCACATTCCGCTTGACTCCAACACCGACGCGCGGTACAGTACCACCGGGGGCAGGAGGCCGAGGGCACGAACATGATCGCTCCACGGCAACCAGTATCAGCCCATAGCGGTGACAGTGGCGGCAACGGACACGGGAACGGCGAGGCCCGCGAGGACCGCGGCGACAACGGGCAGTTTGCGCCGGGAAACCGTCCCGCGCATACGTTCCCGCGCGGTCACAGGTTCGGCAAGGGCAACCCGCTGGCGGGCCGGGTGGAGAAACTGCGGGCGGCGCTACTCAAGGCCATAGATCCCAAGGACTTTGTTGCGATTGCGAAAACTCAGATTCGCAAGGCGAAGCAGGGCGACACGGAGAGCGCGAAGTTCTTATTCGACCGGGTGTTAGGCAAGGCGACGCAGGCGGTGGCGCTGACGGGCAGCGACGGTGAATCGCTGGTGGATCTGTTGCAGCGGATATTGTCCGCGCGCCGGGAGATAGAGGAGCGTGCCAGGCACCTCCGCGCAGTCTGAGACCGACGCGGCGTTGTCCCTGGCCCTGCGGGACTGCGCCGGCTATGCGGCTGCGTTCTGGACGGTTACGGCTAAATCCGGCGAGCCAGTGCCGTTTGTGGCGAACGCGGCGCAGCTGATCGTTCTGGACGAGATCGAGCGGCAGGAGCGGGCCGGGCTACCGGTGCGGCTGGTAATCGTCAAGGCGCGACAGCAGGGCATATCTACGCTGATGACGGCGCTGTTGCAGCACCGGTGTCAGACTCGGCGGGGGCATCGGGCTATCTCGATAGCCGACCGCTTGGAGTTGCCGCGCCTGTGGCTGCGCCGGGCGGTGCAGTGGCACGAGCAGACGCCGGCCAGGTTGCGCCCGCGCCTGGAGGCGAGCAACGCGCTGGAGTTGTTTTTCGAGGATCTGGATAGCCGCTATTCCATCGGCAGCGAGGGCGGGGCTCAGCCCGGAATGGGCATGACACTCCATGACTCCCACCTTTCGGAAGTCTCGAATTGGCGGAACTATAGGCCCGTGACGAGTCGCCTGTACCCGGCCGTGCCGAAGATGCCCGAGACGCTGATAGCCATCGAGTCCACGGGCGAGATGGAGGGCGACGATTTCCATACCGAGGCGATGCGCGCCGCAGAGGGTGACAGCGATTTCCGGCTGGTGTTCCTGCCCTGGTGGCTGACGGGCGAGTATCGGCTACCGGCGACGTTCAAGGCCGCGGACTACACCGACGAGGAGCGCGAGGCTGTGGCGCGGGCGGCCGAGTGGGCCGTCAACAACCCGGCGCAGGCCGATCTCGCCGGGTTCCGCGGGCTGGAGCCGGCGCACGTGGCCTGGCGCCGATGGGTGCTGGCCAACGAGTTCGGTGGCGACCTCGACCTGATGCGTTCCCGCTACCCTGGCCGGCTGGCCGAGGCGTTTCTGTCGGTTGGCGCCCAGGCGATACCCGTGAGCATCACCCGTCACCACCAGTCCACCGCCCGCGAGCCGATAGCCGTTGGCCGGCTGGAGTGGGCGGGCGGCGGCGGCGTGGAGTGGGTGGACGATCCGCGCGGGGCGTGGAGCGTCTATGAGCCCGGCTATGAGTACTGCGAGTACGCGATTGGCGCCGACGTGGCCGAGGGCCGCAGCTCCGACCCGGCCGACGAGCGCGCCGACCGGGACTGGTCCTGCGCCGGCGTGCTCAACCGCCGCACACTGTCCACCGTGGCGACGTTCCGCGCTCGCGTTGAGGCGGATGCGTTCGGCGACGAGCTGCTCAAGGGCGCGCGGTTCTGGTGCGATGCGTGGATGTCGCCGGAGTGCAACTCGGCCGGCATGGCGACGCTGGCCCGGGTGCGCGAGTACCCGTACCTGATGCCGCGCGACGGCACGCCCGATCAGCTCGACGACCGGGCGCTCGACCGCCTGGGCTGGCGGACGACGCCGCAGACCCGCGACCAACTGATCGACGAGTGGATAGCGGCGTGCAATCCCAACCCGAGCGGCGACTACGAGGGCCGGGTGACGTGTCTCTGCCCGACGCTGGCCGGCGAGGAGCGAACCTTCGTGCGGACCGCGACCGGCAAGCGGGAGCATAGGGCCGGACAGCACGACGACACGCTCTTTGCGTACATGATCGCGCTGCAAGTGCACCGGCGATGTCCGCATGTGCGCCGGCACGCGAGCCCGGTCACGCGGGCGGAGATCCGCCAGGCGGTGGAGTCTGGCGAGCGGCTGGATTCGAGATTCGGCGGCGGCGTGGACACCTGGGCGCTCGACCTGGATGACGCCGCCGAGGCCGATGGGTACTGACCCGCTGGCCGCGGGTCGAGAGGAGGACGGGAATGAGCGGGTTCACAGAGCACTGCGAGAGGGAGTTGCGGTTGGCTGGGCTGTTCGACGCGGGCGCGGACTACGGGGGCATGATCGGCACTGCTGTCATGCGGCTGGCTTGGACGCACGACGCCGAGGGGCACAGCGGGATGAGCAGTTCGATAGTGCGGGCCGTGTTCCACCGGCTGTTGGCCTACGAGGCCTTGACGCCTATCACGAGCAGGCGGCAGGATTGGATGCTGGTCAGTCGCGGGATGTGGCAGTCGCGGCGGTGCCCGCACCTGTTCAGCACCAACGGCGGGCGGACCTACTACTCGGTGAACGATCCCAAGCGCAAGCGGGTGCGGGCGGCGAAGCCGCGTAAGGCGGCCCGCAAGCCCGCGCGCCGGCCGGTGCCCGGCGTCGGCCCGTCCGACCCGGCGCCCGTCGTCGGCAAGGCGGTGCGGCCGTGAGCGAGCCGAGGTCGGGCGAGTGGCGCTGCCCGGAGTGCGGCGGCGCCGAGACGTGGGAGCCGTTCGGGCCGGGGCGCGGGCTGGCGTGTAGGCGCTGCCTGCCACCGCCGCCAGCCGGCAACCTGCCAGCGGTGCGGCCGTGACGCGGGCGAAGCCGAGTCCGGCACGGCGCAGGCGGCGGCGGGGCGAGTCGGGATGGAGCGCCAAGCGCGAGATCCGCTGGCAGATTCACCGAGAGGGCACCTGCCGCTGGAGCACTCGGGTGCCCAAGGGCGCCGAGATGATTGAGGTCGACGGGAACGTCGTAATCGGTGTGCGCGCTCCCGGTCGGCTGGCCGACAGGCTGTACGCTGAGATGGCGCTCATTACCCGCCGGGCAGAGATGCTGGAACGGGATGTGCGGGCAGCTGAGCGGAGGGCCGAAGCGGCCGAGTTAGAGGCCGAGAGCAAGTCCGACGAGACCAAGCAGATGGCCGAGGACATGACCTATCTCGGTGAGCCAATCGCGCATTTGGCCGACAAGGCGGCGATTCACTCTCACGACATCCGGGCGATCTGCGCCGCGGTGAAGGAGGCCGGCTTCGAGTTCGACGGCAAGACCAACGTCGTCAGGCTGATAGGGCAGTTGATCGGCCAGCGCGACGAGTTGCGCCGGCTGCTGGCCGAGCGGGAGCGGCGGGCAGAGACGGGGGCCGGGGGGTGATCGCGCCGATGAGCCCGCAACCGCCCGAGCTGAGCCCGTCCGACGTGGCATGGCTGCTGAGCCAGGCCCGGCAGCGGTGGCCGCGGGAGGCCGAGGACATCTGTCAGGCGGCCTGTCTGCGGGCGTGGGCGGCCCGGGACCGCTACCGGGCCGGCAACTGGCGCGGGTGGTTGCTGACGATACTGGTCAACGCTGGCCGGGATCATGGCCGGCGCTGTCGGCAGCGGGTGGAGCGGCCCGTAGACCCGGCGGAGGCGCCGGAGCCTGCGGCGGTCGTCCGGCGCGCGGCGATGCCGTTGGCGGAGGACGTGGGGCGGGTGCTGGCGCTGGTGGCGCCCGTCCATCGGGAGGTGTTGCGGCTGCGGCTGTGCGGCGCCCGCTACTCCGAGATATCCGAGCGGCTGGGCCTGCCGCTGGGCACGGTGATGAGCCGACTAATGCGGGCGCGACATGCGTTAGTACCACACAGGCAGGCGCTCATGGAGGAACTGTCGTAATGGGCTGGCGTGACAAGGTTTCGGGAGCGGACGCAGTGGAGGCGATCATGGCCGAGCGGGGGGACGGGACGCCTGCGGCGGGGGCCAAGCCGCAGGCTGGCGGGACGCGCGAGCGGCCCAGGATCATCGTGCCGGGGCAGGGCGGGGTGGTGGCGCCGGGGCATGGGCCGATGGGCCAACCGGGCCGGCCGCCGCTGAGCAAGGAGATCCGCGCCTATCTGCAACTGGAGCAAAAGGCGCTGATTGCGATGCCGCCGGAGAAGGTGTCGGTCACTGGCCACGGGACCGTGCAGCTGATCGACCTGGCGGAGGCGGAGTTGCTGTTGGGGATGAGCGCGGCGCTGCGCAAGATGAAGGGCGGGCTGCTGGTGTCGCTGGCCGGTGACCAGGACGAGGCGGGGCGGCAGAAGGTGCTGGTTACGGGGCTGGCGCCGCAGGCGGCGGAGGCGCTACTCGCCGCGCACCGGCACCTGTCGGCCGGCGGGGCGCTCAATCTGGTGCCGCGGCCGGCCGAGGTCCAGCGCAGGCCCGACTGCGCCGACGGGCAGCAGCAGCCCGCGGAGGCGATGGAGTCCAAACCATGAGCGCCAAGCGTTACGCGCTCAAGCGCCGGTGCGACCTGTGCGGCGGGCACGTCCGGCCGCAGGATGCGCGCCGGGTGTGTCCCAGCAGCCCGAACGGGCGGGAGAGCCACTCGCTGGTAGGCCCGGCGCGGCGGGTGAAGCCGTGAGCGGCAGGAGGGGATAGCGATGCCGTGGGATGCATCTTCGTTCAGGCGGCGTCATTGGCGGAAGGCCGGCAAGGCGGAGGCGGCCAAGGCGGCGGAGATAGCCAACGCGATGATGGCCGATGACAGTTTCGACGGCGACGAGGGCAAGGCGATCGCCACGGCGATCAAGCAGGCGCGCAAGATGGGGCGCCGCGGGCATCCTGGCCGGGGCGGGCGGGGCGCATGTGGTGGTGTCCGGCGGCGCGACGGGTCCGGCGGCGGGGCGGGGAACCGATGAGCACCGAGCCGCAAGTAGGCCAGCGGGTGCGTTTCGTGTCGTTGCTGCTGCCCTCGGAGGCGCGCCGCGACGGCGCAGTGTTGGCGATCAGCCCGTTCAGCGTGGACACGGTTGCTGTCAAGCTGGACTGCCAGGAATTGCCGGTGGGCTGTACGAGAAGGACGGCGGCTGATGGACGCGGGCTTGTGCGCCCTGATCGGCGCCGCGGTCGGGGGCCTCGTGGCTCTCGCCGGGCTGGTGCTGGGTGCGGAATTGGCGTGGCGGGCATCTCGCCGGGGCGAGAGCCTGTTGCGCCCGACTGAGGGGTCCGGGCCGGTGCGTTGGGGCAAGCCCGGGGAACTGGTGGACGAGGAGGACGAGAGATGACGCCCGAGGAGTTTGATGCTCTGGTTGCTCGCGTTGAGGATGCGGTGGATCTGGTCAAGCACGGCAAGAAGCTGACCGTGGAGCAGGCCGCCGCGCTGGACGACGGGAAGCGGTGCTCGAAGCTGTCGCTTGAGCGGCGCAACGAGATCATGGCGCTGCTGGCGCAGGCCGACCGCGAGTACCTGTTGCCGAACATGGTCAAGCCGGCGCCGACGCTGCCGGTGCAGTCGGCCGACGAGGTGCTGGCGGCGGTGAAGAAGCTGAAGCGCGGTGATTTCGTCTGGTTCGAGCGCGAGGGCGCGCCGCGCCGCGGCGTCGTGGTCAAGGTCATGGCCCGGACGGTCTGCATCGACGTGGACGGCGCCAAGGACTTCCAGATCCCCAAGAACATGGTGCTGGCGGTCGAGGAAAGCTGAGGGACAACTGTGCTGACATCGAACCAGTACGGGGTCGAGAGCGTGGAGACGCCGCGGGCCAGCGGCGCAACGGGCAAGGAGCAGCCTGAGGATGTGGTCAGGCTCTCGAAGCTGTGCCGGGCGATGGTGGACTCGGCCA
Source organism: Lentisphaeria bacterium (assembly GCA_041648735.1). Lineage (GTDB taxonomy): Bacteria > Verrucomicrobiota > Lentisphaeria > Oligosphaerales > CAITYL01 > JBAZOO01. The sequence goes on along the minus strand of JBAZOO010000021.1, from coordinate 38,791 downwards.
AGGTTGTAACCGACAAGTGGGGCGACATCTACGAGACGGCGGTCCGCTACCTGTTCAACGACCAGTTGCGCGACAAGGACCGCAAGGAGGGATGGCCAGCAGTCCAGTTGAACATGCTGTTCCCGGCGCTGACCCAGGAGATGGCGGTACTGGCGCAGCGGAAGCCGGAGATCGAGGCGCTCCCGGAGACGGGCGGCGACAAGTCGCAGGGCGACCAGCAGGCCGCCGAGGTCTGGAAAGGCATCCTCAAGTACGACTGGGAGCGGACGCTGAAGATGCCGAAGCGGTGCCGGCAGGCGGTGCTGGACGGCAAGCTGCACGGCTACTGGCTGGGCTACCCGTACTGGGATGACCGGGCGTACTGGGATGAGGACCGGAGCAAGTGGATCGGTGCGCCGAAGGTCTCGGTGCTCTCACCGCGCCGGTTCGGCATGGACCCGAACGCCGAGGATCTGGAGGAAGCGGAGTTCTGCTACCTTCAGGTGGAGCGGTCGGTAGAGTGGTGCCTGAGCCAGTGGCCGGACAAGCGGGAGATCATCCTGCGGGCGGCGAGCGCGCAGGCCGAGGACATCGCCACCAACCTGCCGAGCAGCCTGACGCCGCCCGGCCAGCACAAGGCCGACTCCGAGATCGGGAAGGGCATCGACGAGACCAGCACGACCGACGGGATGATCTCGGGCTTCATCCTGGAGGCGCGCAAGCGGTTCATCGACACGGCGCCGCAGGACGAGGAGTTCGGCACCACGGGCCGGACGCTGATGGTGACTGGCGTCTGGTTCAAGGACCGGCGGACGAAGAAGTTGCGGATCGACTCGCCGTTGCCGATGGAGGAGGTCGAGCGGCTGAAGGTCGAGGGCGCGCTGTCCACCAACGAGACGGGCCAGCTGGTGGTAGGCGACCCGAGCCACGAGGTCTGGGCCGGCCGGCCGTTCGCGGCCGGCTACCCGCTGAGCCAGGCGGACTGGCCGGTCGATACCCGCGAGGTGGACAAGCCGGTATTCCCGCGCGGGCGGTGCGTCTGGCTGGTGGACCAGGAGGTCTTGAACCCGAAGACCGAGGATCAGGTCTGGCGCTACTCTCGCTGGCCGTTCGTCGTCGGCGTCAACGCGATGCTCCCGCACATGTGGCAGGGGCTGAACGGCGTCGAGATGGTCCGGGGGATCCAGGACTGGATCAACATCTCGGCCACCAAGCTGCTCAACTGGCTGGTGAACTTCGCTGACCCGGCGCTGGCCATCGAGGAGGGCGCGCTTGCGACGCGCAAGACGCGCAGCGGCGAGAAGGCCGGCATCCTGAGCCGGGTGGCGGGCGCTATCTGGACGTTCCTGCCCGGGAAGCTGCGTAAGGGCATGGTGACCTACATGCCGCCGCCGGCGTTGCCTGAGGGCACGTTGCGCCTCTACGAGCTGATGCACCGGGTGGGGCAGGACGCGACCGGCGTCCACAACCCGGGGCTGGGCGCCACGTCCAAGGGCCAGCCGACCGCGACCGAGATCGCCACGCTCCAGACCTCGACCCAGACCCGCCAGGGGCTCCAGATCGCGCTGCTGGACGAGTGGGTCCAGCAGATCATGGAGCTGGTTGCCGAGATTCGGCAAGTCCATATGGAAGAGGGGGATATGGCCCGGTTGCTGGGCGAGAAGGGCGAGACTCAGGTGTCCGAGTTGACGGCGGACGCGGCGCAGCTGCGGTTCGACGTGCGGCTGAAGGTCGGGACCGCGCTGCCGTTCGACGACGAGCGCCAGCGGCAGGAGGCGGAGCGGCTGAAAGCGATGTTCCCGCAGAACCCGGAGGTCTCCAAGCTGGTGTTGGAGCGGTTCCGGGTGGACAATGTGGACGAAATCATGCAGGCCGATGCGTTGTACTCTCAGTTCCTTGCGTGGCTTGAGCAGATGCAAGCGGCTCAGGCGGCCGAGGCGCAGCAGGGGCCTCCGGGCGGGCAGGCGTTGCCGCCGGCGGCCTGACGGGACGGGGCTGACGGAGGGAGAGGGGAATGGCGAAGCAGGAGCAGAGCCAACAGCCGCAGCCCGGCCAGCCGGCCGGGCCGGTGCGCATCGAGGACATGGCGAAGCGTTGGGGCACGCTCAAGACCGTGTATATCAGGGACATGCGCGGGCTGAGCGACGGCGACGGCCAGTTTGAGGTCGGCGGGTCGGTAGCCTGGCCGCGGCACGGGCACAGTGGTGTGGTGCATGGCGCGAAGCTCAAGTCGATGGACATCATCCGCGACAAGCTCCTGCTGACCGGCACGGCGGAGTCCGGGCCGCTGGTCGGCGCGACGCTGCGGATGCTGGTGGATCTCTCCAACTGCATCCTGTGCTTCGAGGACTCCGAGGCCCGGATCGAGGTGCCGCAGGGGCCTTCGCCGCGGGTGATCTGCGGCCAGCCGTTGGGCGACGTGCTGCTGCTGGTGGAGTCGCAGGGCGGGGCGTTCACGGCCGAGCAGGTGGCGGCGCTGAAGGTCGCGGCCGAGCATCCGGAGCTGAGGGAAGCCCGCCCGCGGATCTTGACCGCGCTGGAGATGGATGCGGTCCGGAAGGCCGGCGGGGTGGCCGAGGCGCCCGGGCGGCCGCAGGAGATGCCGAAGGTCGAGGTTGGGGCCGCCGAGGCGGAGGGCGACGACGCGCCCATCCCGGCCGGCCGGATCGAGTCCACCGACGCCCGCGACCGGGTGCAGGTGATGGTACGAGGGAGATAGCCGGCTGGCGGGAGGCCAGCGGCTCGGAGAGCGCGACGTGAGGCAGCCAATAGGACACGAGCCGAAAGGCAAGCCGAGCGCCGCATAGGCCACGTAACCCTGGCCGGGACAAGTGCCTAGCGCAAGGGTGGAGGGGCAAGAGATGCCGGAGACAGGAGAGGGCAGGACGTTGAGCGAGGCCGAGATCGCCGCTGCGGTGGAGAGCGCGCCCGCTGTCAGGCAGTCGTCCAGTGCGGCCACAGAGGCCGTGCAGGCGATTGCGGACGTGGAGGCGTTGATCCGTAGCGGTGGGACGCCGGACCCCGATGAGGCCGGGGACGGCGCCGGGCAGCCTGGAGGCGACGCCGACGATGGCGCCGACAAGGCCCCGGCCGGGGAGTCCGGCAAGGAAGCGCCCGCCAAGTCCGACAAGCCCGCCGAGCCCGGCAAGCAGCCGCCCGCCGCGGACGACAAGCCCGTGACGGTGCAGCTGTGGGACACCGACCGGCAGAAGCGTGACCAGGAGCACGCGAACGAGGTCAAGCGGTTGCAGGCGGAGATCGAGTCGCTGAAGACCCGGCCCGCCGAGCGCGAGACCAAGCCGGCCGAGAAGCCCGCGGATTCCAAGGCAAAAGGCAACTTGAAGTCGTTGCAGGACAAGGTGAAGGCGCTGGCAACCTCGGAGGAAACGACCACCGAGGACTGGGCCAACCTGTTCAGCGGCGTGCTTTTGGAAGTCGAGCGCCTTGACTCGCGGGACCAGGACTCCGGCGAGGTCGAGAAGCTGAAGACCACGATCGCGGAGATGGCTGCGAAGCAGCAGCAGGCCGAGCAGACCGCTGGGCTGAACCGCGCGCAGGAGCAGCTGAACGCCACGCTGGAGCGGCTGGACAAGGAGTACGCGCCGCAGTTGAGGAACAAGGCGGTGGAGATCGTCAAGGCCCGGCTCAAGGAGAAGGGCTATACCGACGAGAACCCTGCCGGCCTCGACACCGTGGAGGCGTACTTCGAGGCGGCCTATGCGGCCGTTGACCGTCAGAGCCCCGAGCTGCGGAAGGGCGCCAAGCCGGCCAAGCCGGCGGGCAAGCCTCAGGCAGTCAGGCCGGACCCTGGGACCGGCGGGGGCGGGCAGCCTGCTCCGAGGAGCGGGCGGCTGAGGGATGTGTCGGGCGAGATGCTGCGTTCGGGCAAGTTCGCAACGTAGCACTGGCCCGCGGGAAGCAGGCAGAAGGGAACGAATGAGGTAGCGCAACAGGGTCCGGAGCGGTCGCCGGCCAGCGGCTGATCCGGGGTAACGCTGAAAGCTAGAGCGCGGCTGTCGGGAGCCCGTCCTCCCGTAGCCGCGCTTCTTTTTGCGCCCTGCTGCGCTCCTCTCCAGAAGGAGAAGAGACCATGAGTGATCTGAGCATTGCAACCGAGGAACTCGTACAGCGGACCTTCGTTTACGAGGTCGGGCTGCGCGAGCCGATCCTGGCCATGCTGATGACCGAGGGCAAGGTGTCCAGCCGCGGCGGCACCTACATCACCTACGATCTGGTGAAGGACGACGCGAAGGACGAGGCCCAGGCATACGCGGCCGGCGAAGGGCTGACCGTGGCCCAGAGCGAGTTCCTGGACCAGGCCAAGTTCAAGTACAAGTACGTCCAGATGCCGATCCGGTACAACGTGGACGACGAGATCCAGAACCATCTGGCGACCAGCGAGGTGAAGCGGCACGACCTGGTGACGCTCATCACCGAGCGGGCTCAGGACGGCTTGCGCCGGCACCTGACCGTCCGGCTGCACACCGCTTCGAGCACCGACGCGGGCAAGTACGTGCAGTCGATCTACGACGCCTGCGACCACAGCCGGACCTACGGCACCGTGACGAGCTCCACCACGGCCAAGACCTGGTGGAACGGCGCGTCGCTGGCCGGCACCTGGGCCGACCGGGACACCGCGATGACGGTCGAGCTGAACAACCTGCGGACCATCGGCTACATCGTGGACCGCTACGTGGCCCCGGGGCAGAAGAAGTACTGCTTCCTGCCCGAAGGGCTGCACTCCAAGGTGCGTGGCATCCTGGAGGGCAAGGTCAGCTACCAGATGGGCACGGCCGACAACTCGAAGATGGCCAAGTTCGGGTTCAAGTCGTTCATGTACGACGGCGTGGAGTACATCGCCGACTCGTACATGACCCTGAACAGCCAGACCGACTACCTGCTGATGCTGAACCCGGACACCTGGGAGCTGCGGCTGCACCCGAGCGCCGCGTTCAAGGTGACGCCGTTCTTCGATCAGAGCCAGGTGGCCGGCGGTGCGGACGAGAAGGTCGCGCGGATCAAGTTCGCGGGCAACGTCTGCTGCAAGAAGCCGAACGCCAACTTCTGGAACTCGACCGCGACCTAAGCGGTCGGGTGACAGTGGCGAGTGAGACAGGCTGAGTGAGAAGGAGATAGGAAGATGGCTGATAGCACTCTCGACAGTGAACTGTTCATCCTGAACCACGCTTGGGGCATCCCGCCGACCGGGCTGCTCAACGTGCCTCCGGGCGGGCTGACCGACAGCCGGCACCAGAACGTCGCGGAGCCCTACTTCTCGGTGGGGCAGGCCGTGCTGGTGAAGAACCCCGAGGGCGTGGCTGGCAAGGCCGGCTTCGCGGTGCTGACGTACCTCCAGGTGGGGACGCAGAACGAGGACTCGGTGATCGCGGTCAAGAGCGCCGTGGTGCCGGACAGCGCGACTGTCTGGTATCAGGTGACGAACGACCCCGACGACTGCATCAAGCTGCCGACCGGGCACGGCGGGTACGCGCTCGGCGCCATGACCGATGCGTACTACGGCTGGTTCTGGACCGGCGGCATCTGCCCCGAGGGGCTGCTCTCGACGCTGGCCGGCAACTACGCGACCGGCGACAACGTGGCGGCCGGGCAGTTCTGCTACCACAACCTGACCGCGGACTACGTGGGCATCGACATCGCGGACACCGCGGGCGAAGAGATCGCCGGGTTCGCGCTGGCGGCCGACGTCTAAGCGACAAGCGGGTGACGTGGCTGGGGGGCCGTTACCTGGCCCCCCGGCCCGGCCCTGCGGAAGGAGATTGACCGATGGCTGATAGCACCATCGACAGCGAACTCATCATCCAGTACGACAACTGGCCGGGGCCGGTCGAGGCCCCGACCTTCGATGTCGGGGACGGCTTCCTCGACAAGCGATACCACAACGTGAGCATCCCGGCGTTCCCCATCGGGACCAAGGTGCAGGTGAAGAACGTGACGCTCGGCAAGAAGGGCTACGCCACGCTCATCTACCTCCAGGTGGGCACGCAGGACGCCACGACCATGGTGGCGAAGACGGCGTGCATCCCCGACAGCGCCACGCTCTGGTATCAGCTCACGAACGACCCCGATTCGTGCATCAAGACGCCGACCAACCTGGGCTGTTTCGCGATCAGCGCGATCACGAACGCCTACTACGGCTGGTTCTGGGAGGCCGGGATCGTCCCGGAGGATGCGCTGCCCGGTTTGGGCGGCAACTTCGTCACGAACACGGCGGTGGTCGCCGGCGGCTGGATGTTCGGCGCCAGCGATGCGGTCGTGGGGATGGACATCGTGGATGCGGCCGGCGAGCGGCCGGCAGGATTCGCGCTTGCGGATGACGCGGCGTAAGCACCAACTGAAGGAGAACTGACCATGGCTGACAGCACACTCGACAGCGAACTGTTCCTGATGTACGACAACTGGCCTGGGTACGCGACCCGTGGCACCCGCGAGGTGCCGCTCGGCGGCTTCACCGGCGCGACTCACCACAACTACGTGAGCGCGGTCTACGGCGTCGGCGAGGCCATCTGGGTGAGGAACGAGAGCGCGGGCCAGCCCGGCTGGTCCAAGTTCATCTACCTCCAGATCGGCACACAGAACGCGGACTCGGCGATTGCGGTGAAGTCGTACTGCGTCCCGGACTCGGCGACCGTCTGGTATCAGCTCACCAACGACCCGGACAGCTGCATCAAGATCCCCACCCCGTCGGGCGTCATGGCGCTCTCGGCCATGACCGATGCGTACTACGGCTGGTTCTGGGCCGCGGGCGTCTGTCCGGAGGAGTACGTGAGCACGCTGGGCGGGAACTTCACCACGGACGGCAACGTGGCGGCCGGGCCGGCCATCTTCCACGACGGGACCGGGGACTACGTGAACCTGAGCGTGGCCGACACCGCCCCGGAGATGGCGTGTGGCTTCGCCCTGGCGGCGGACGTCTAAGCCGGCGGGTGATCTGAACTGACCGGTACGGCCGGGAGGGATTCGACCCTCCCGGCCGGCCGGGGGGCAAGAAGGAGTGAAACATGGCTACTGCTGCAACTGTTGCGGCGCCGTTCCCCATCTTCACCAAGCTGGGCAACCTCGACGTGGGGCTCTACGACGGCACGATGCCGGCCGACGCCTCCGGGGGGCTGTACTGGACGCTGGGATGGGCCAACGTGATCTGCGCCGTCGTGGTGGGCGACCTGAGCGTGGCGACCGCGGACGTGGGGCCGTTCGCGGCCAAGTTCGCCTCCGGCGTGCTGACCGCCTACGGGGTCAACGAGGCCGCGTGTAACGACGCCCACGTCATCGCCATCGTGATCGGCAACCAGTAACCCGGACCTCTGCGCCGGGCTCTCCTGTTGACGGGGAGCCCGGCCAGCCCGGTCGCCGGGCCGTCGTGAGGAGGGCTCCGGAGTGGCGCTCGACACTTACTCAACCGCTCAATACGCCTGCGAGCGGATTCTTGCTTGGCAGGGGATCACGGTCGCCAGCGCGACGGACGCACAGAAGGCCGGCGCCCTGACGCTCGTGAACGAGGCATACCGTGAAGTATGCCGCGGCGTTTACCTCGATGAGGACGGCGGGCTCCAGCAGCACGTCTGGAGTTTCCTGACGGCGACCGACACCACCACCATGTCCTTCGCGGCGGAGGCGTACTATGCCGACCTGCCCAGCGACTACGACGGGATGGTGGAGCCGCCGCTGTACCCCTACAGCGCGACGGCGGCCGGGCCGGGGCTCAACCTGAAGTGGGTGAGCCCGCATGAGTTCTTGCGGCGCCGGCGGGACAGCGAGACCTCTGGCATCCCGGAGGTCTACACCGTCCGGCCCAAGACCTTCGTGGCTGCCACCGGCCAGAAGTACGAGATGGCCATCGACCCGGCGGCCGAGACCGCCGTCGTGCTCCAGATCCGCTACCGGCAGTTGGTCACGGCCGTCACCTATTCGGCGCTGGTCGCGTTCCGCGGGCCGACGAGCTTCCCGGACTTGATCGTGCAGTGCGTCAAGGCGCGCGAGGAACTCTGGCGCGGCCAGGTGCTCGGGCCGGAGACGCGCAAGTACCAGCACACCATGCGGGAGTTCGTGCGTCACGACGCGGAACTCTTCGGCGACAGCGACATCGTGACCAGCTTCACGCAACTGGAATCGGGATTGAGCGTGTAGGAGGCGACCATGCGCAAGCTGATGGCCTTGGCGGTGTTGGGCCTGGTTCTGTGCGGCTGCACGCCGGAGTCTGCGAAGCAGCTCAACGAGCAGAACCGGGAGAGCCTGAAGAACCTGATCCAGCGGGTGGAGCAAGACCTCGTGCCGGCCGTGCAGGCGATGACCGCGAACGCCGCCGCGCTGGGCATCTGGTTGGGCGCGCCGAAGGTGCCGCTCGCGCCCGTCGTTGACGCGCAGGGGCAGACCTCGCAGGCCGGGCTGGACCAGTCGGCCGCGGCGCGCAAGCAGTTGCAGGCGGCCATCGACGCGCGGGAGTGGTGGAAGGGCGTGGCCATTGCCGGGCTGAGTGCGCTACTCGGCGCGCTGGGCATCGGTGCGCCGTGGTTGGCGCGGATTCGCGCCGCGCTCGCCGCGGCCCGGACCATCGCCGAAGAGAAGGGCGTGCAGGTGACTGCGCTGGTCAAGGGCGCGCAAGACATCATCGCCATCGCCAAAGACAAGGGACCGGTCAGCGCCGAGACGGCGAAGGCCGCGCTCTCCGGCTGGCAGGCGTTCATGGGCGTCAAGGATTCGCTGGCCGGTGAGGTGAAGCAGGTCAAGGCCGAATGGTCGGCCGCCGAGAACCGCGCAGTCTGACCACGGAACGGAGCCACCATGCCCGAAGGACGACACCACGACACGCGCGCGGCCCTGAGCCCGGTAGACGACACCGGTCGGCGCTGCGACGCGCACGAGGGCTGCATGGACCGCCTGTACGACGCCATCGCCAGCCGGGTGAGCAACGGCCGCTTCTTCTGGACGGCCGGGGTGCTCTCGGGGGTAGCGGTGGCCTTCGGGCTGGCGCTCTGGTGCTGGACCGCCCAGCAGTGCAGCGCGGCCCAGGAGGCCGCCGCGGTGGTGGAGCGCCGGGTCATCGGCATGGAGCGCGACATCGAGCACATCAAGACCTCGCAGGCTGAGATGAAGGTGGAGGTGCGGGATGGGTTCGGCAAGCTCGAACGCAAGCTGGAGCGGTTGCTCGACGCAAAGCCCGGGCCGCATTGAGGTTGACATCGCCGGCCGGACACCGCTCCCCCGCTGGCAGTTGGCGGCGGGGATCGTCCTGCTGGCGGTGATGCTGACGCTCATCGGGCTGGACTTCGCCGGCGTGCCGGTGATGCCCAGCGCCCGGCGGATCGAGGCCGTGGACGCGCGCACCGGCCGGCTGGAGTCGGAGATCCGCGAGGTACGCAACGACGCCGAGGCGCTCCGCGAGGAGATGCGGGCCGGCTTCCGGCGGCTGGAGAAGGCAATGGGGGACCGTGAGCCATGACGACCCGCTTCGCCTTCGAGTCCGACTTCGCCGCCCGCCACGGACAGACCGTCCAGGCGCTCGCCGACCGCGGCTGGCACTCGCACCGGGTCTGCGGGGAGTACTCTGCGGAGTGCGTGCCGCCAGACCTGTCCGAGCCCGAGCGCGGGGCGATCCTGGCGCGGCTGGTCGACCCGGTCCGGTTCGGGCAGACGCCGCCGGTGAACGGGGGCGGGGCATGATCGTGCATCTGCTCTGCGCCGCGGGCGTGCTGGCGGTCATCGCCTGGGCGTGCTGGCGGAAGGGGAGGCGGTAATGGCTCTGTGCCTTGCGACCCGCGAGCAGCTCAACGCGCTGCCGCTTGATACCGAGTACCGCGTGATTGCCGACCGGCCGGACCTGTTCGGCGGCTGCCTCGCCGTGGAGGTGCGCGGCACGGCGGTCCCGTCCGGCTGGAAGCTCGCGCCGGTGAAGTACCCCAACGGCGTGTCGCTGCTGGACGGCTGCGCGGCGCCGCGGGAGAAGCGGGCGCCCGTCGTTGACCGGCTGGCCGACGTGTCCGACGCGGAGATTCTCAAGGCGGCGAATGCCCGATCGCTGGACGCCGGCCAACTCCTTGGCCTGGACGCCTACCGCGAGGAAGCGCTGACCCGCTACCGGCTGAGCCCCGAACTGGCCTACGGTGACCCGGTGATCATCGGCCCGGACGGTTTCGCGCAGATCGTGTTCACCATTGACGCCCCCGGCATGAAGGCGCTCCTGTCCAAGCTCAATGATCCGCTGGCCGATGCTGTGACGGCGGAGCGTCTCTGCAAGGAAGCTTCGGCCGAATGCTGGGCGCGGCTGAAGGCGGAGTCCGATACCCTCGACGCGGCCCCCGAGCCGCTGGAGCGGTAGCCGTGGACCGTTACAGTTTACTCGCCGGTGTCTTGACGATGGCAACGGGTGCGGCGGTTGCTGGTAGGCTTACGGAGTCGCCAGCGTGGAAGTATCCGGCCAACACGTCAGCCCAGTGGCGCAAGAATTCTGCCGCTGCGATGGCTGCCGGGTCGCCCGGCGTCTGCGGCCATTCCTGCGGCACGCCGAAGTCCGTGGCCGCGTCCGAGGTCAGCCACTCCCACTGCTGCTTGGCCCGCTCGAAATCCACGGGGCACCTCCTATCCGGTTCTGTGCTTGGCGCGGCGTCTATCCGGCGCGGAAAACGCTGCGGCGACCGGCCATCCTGCCGCGACGATGCGATACCGCAATGTACCGTACTTCAGCCCGAGGCGAGTAGCCCAATCGCGGAGACACAGCGTTTCGCCGTTGAAGGTGACGGTCTGGTTCGTGCGCTTGTTCCGGTTCTGGGCTCGCCGCAGAACCCAAGTGCAGTTGCCGGGCTCGTACCCCTTGGAGTTGTCAACGCGCTCGATCGTGTGGGCCGGGCTCGGCGGTGCACCCATGTCTTCGATGAAAGCTTCAACCGAGTCGCGCCAACGGGGGCAGACGGTGATTCCGCGTGCGCCGTAGTTGTGGTAAGCTCGGCCGTGCGAGTCTTCGCACCGCGCGATCATGGCGGCCCATCGCTTATAGATCGGGGTCTTGGAAAGCCCGTGAGTGCGTCGCGCCACCATCTGCTCGCGCTTCAGGCAGCCGCAGCTGTTGCTCGCGCCCGAGCGCAGGCTCGCAGCTTTGACTGCTCGCTCCACGCCGCACAGGCATCGGCAATGCCACTTGCGACCGTACTGGTCGCTGACAGCCTGTTGCAGAACCAGCCACCGGCCAAAACGACGCCCTTGCAAGTCGAGCGGTTGCGGACACATGGGCGGCCCTCCGTTGCCTCCAGTATAGCGCGCCTCAGGAACTTTGTCAATAGCGCGCCAACGTGGAGGGCATAACGTGGGAAATACTTACGTAGACCCAAATTACAACCTTGATTCTGACGCGAACGTAGCGGACCTCATCGCGCTGAAGGGCGGCGCGCCTGATGCTGACGACAAGATTTACGTCTACAACGGCGCCACGCTGACCGTAGAGCAGAACCTCGCCTGCCTGCTCATCTCCCTTGGCGAGACCAGCGCGGGCGCGGCGACGGACGGGCAGCGGCGCGGGAACCTCACCGTCAACGCCGGCGTGACTGTCACGTTCACCGGCGCCGCCGACGGGCTGAACAGTGGGGTCAAGTCCAACCCCGCCAGCGCACCGGGCACGGCGCTGGAGAGCAAGAGCAACACGCTGTCGATTCTCGGCACCGCGGCGAGCCCGACGCTGTTCGACAATTCGGTCGGCGCTCCGAATGCCAGCTACCGCTATCTGCTCCGTATGAAGTACGGCATCTTTGGGACGATGGGCCACTACACGATTTCCAACACCTACGGGAACTTCAGCGGCATCAATGCTCTGTTGATCCCGTCGAGCGACACGTACACCACGGCCACTGAGCACGACCTCGGCAGCCCCACTTTTGTGACCGGCCAGATCGGCGCCGCGCACTTCAACGCCATCATGCTGGCGACTGACCAGGCCTGCTCTCTCGATGTGACCGTGGGCGATGCCGTCTTGACCGGCGGCACGACGACCACGGCAAAAAACCTCACGCTCTTCTACCCCTCGGGGGGACTTAACGCCTATACCGGCACGTTCACCTGGCGGTCGCTGAAGGTGACCAGCGCTCCGGCGGCCAGCTCTAACGTTTTGCTCTGGATTCTGTCGCCAGGCAACGCCGTGACCCGCTACATGCGCTCGGGTCAGTTGAGCGCGGCCGACATCCGCCCGACTACCACCGTCCCCGCCGGCCTCGCCGTCGCCAACCCCAGCCCGACGGCCGACGGCGAGCTGGTGGTCACCTGGACCAACGCGGCCAGCTACGCGGCCGGCGACAAGGTGGTGGTCTACAACGCCGCGGACGATTCGGTGCTCGGCATCCTCGACGCCACGCTGGGCACGGGCCGAATCTCGGGGCTCACCAACGGCACGGCCTACACGGTCTACGCCAAGGCCACGAGCGACAACTACGTCTTCAGCGACGCGACCGCGAACGTTGGGCCGACGACCTGCACGGGGACGGACACGCCGGATGGCGTGAACGTCGCCCCGGATGACACGGTGCGGGGCGTAGCCGGCACCATCGACCTGCCGGCAATCGCCAAGGTGGCGCCGAGCGACACGCTGCGCGGCGTCGCTGGCACGATGGACCTTCCCGCGATCAACAAGGTCGCGCCTTCGGACACGCTTGAGGGCGTTGCGGGGACGATGGACATCCCGGCGATCAGCAAGGTTGCCCCGTCCGATACGCTTGAGGGTGTGGCTGGCACTATGGACCTACCGTCCATAACCAAGGTTGCACCGTCGGACACGCTTGAGGGAGTCGCGGGAACGATGGACCTCCCCGCGATTACCAGCGTTGACCCGCTCGATACGCTGGAGGGCGTAGACGGGACGATGGACCTGCCCACCCTCGCCAACATCCGCACCACCGACACGCTCCGCTCTGTCCCTGGCACCTGCACGGTCCCGGCGGCGGGCGACTACCGCGTCGGGCAGCAGTGTGGCGCGGCGGGCACCGAAGTCACCGGCACGCTCACCGAGGGCGCGCTGTTCAGCGTCATCCTCGACAACCCGGTCTACGCCGTCGGCGCGACGGCCACGGTCACGGGCGGGGTAACGCATCCGCGCACCGTCGTCGGCGCCACAGTCACGCTGACGCGCAAGCTCAAGGCCACGGGTGCGACTGTGGCGGTGCTGGTCAACGAGTCGGTGGATCTCGTTGCCGGCGTGCAGAAGACCTGGGCCACGATCCTCGGCGCGGCCTGCACGTTCGCGCCGGCCGCCGCGCAGGAGGAGTACCTCGAAGCGGCGATCACCGGTGGCACGCCTGCGGTCACGGCCACCACCAGCGGCCAGTACCCCTACGCGGTCATCCCGGCCTTCACGGTCCCGGTCCTCGCCGTGGCCGACGATGGCGACGGGTCGGTAACGGTGACGGTGACGAACAACGCGGGGCAGACGAGCCGGCTGTACTACTACAAAGACGCGCCGCCGCCCGCCGACACCACATGGACACTGCACGGCACGACCATCACGGGCAACGGGACAATCAGCGACCTGACCGGGCTGACCTACGGCGGGGAATACTGGTTCGTGCTGGTGCCCTACGACGCCACATCGGGGGCTTGGGGGCCTCCCTCATTCGAGGTCCCGGTGACGGTGGTGAACACCTCGGCCACGACTCCGACCCGGCTGGTGACTCGCAAGCAGGAGTTGGTGAGTCGGAAGGTGGTGAGCGAGGACCGGGACGGGACCATCGTCCAGGCGGTGTACGCCTGCGGGGTGGGGGCGACGCGCGCGAACCAGGACTTGGAGCCCGGCGACACGCTGCCGGACGACTCGACCGCGCTCATCATCTCCAGCCAAGTGGTCAAGGCCAACGCCAGCGCAGAGGAGTTGATCCAGGTGACAGCCCGCATCCCGCGGGAGTACAGCTGAGGGGGCAGGGGTGGCGCTCAAGGAACTGTACCACGGCCGGGTAGGAACCAGCGCGGCGCGCGTGGAGTTCATGCGGGCGTTTGAGGGGCTGACGACCGACCTGACGGCGGGTGACGGCGGGTGGACCGCGACCGGCCTGCCGGTCTACGGGGACGCCTACCCCTACGGCACATGGACGAACGGGCTGTGTCCCACGGTCGGCCGGGTGGAGGTTGATCCTCGCGAACAGGTCGGGCGGGTGCGGGTGACGGTCTACTATTGGGCGCCGATGACGCGCGCCGCGGCGGTGTGAGATGGCGACCACCGACTACAAGGAGCTTGCGACACAGCGGTTCACGCGCTACGAGTTGAAGGACAACCGCTGGTCTGGCCGGCGGGTCTACTCCTCTTCGCTGACCAACCTGAACGACAACGTGACGGCGCTGGGCGCGCTCAGTTGGACGGTGGGCGGGGTCGCCATGACGCCGCGCTACCTGGACATCAACGACACGCCGGCGGACTACCCGGGCGGCGCGATCATCACGCTGCACTACTCGTTCGGCGACAACCCCTATGCCTACAACAGCGCCGAGGCAACGCTGTCGATCTCCGGCTTCGGGACGCCGTACAAGATGAGGTACGGGCTCACGGCCGCCGGGGTGGAGGATGTTACCAAGCCCATCGAGACCGAACCGGACTCTGACGGCAAGTACTGGAAGCCGCTGGGCGACAACACAGGGCTGCGGAGCGAGGCGACCTTCATCATCCGGACCGCTGACGCGCAGAGCACCATAAGCTGGGCCACCTACGAGGCGTGGATCGGCAAGAAGACCACGACGGCGTTGACGGCCAACACGCAGACGATGGCGGCGGCCGGCGAGCTGCTGCTGCTGCGGATAGAGATCCCCGAGTACTACTTCATCGGTGACAACGACCCGGTGGTGCCGCTGCGGTTTGTGCTTCAGTACCGTCGCGGTGGGTTCCCGGATGTGTCGGTTGGCCAATACCGGCAGGAGCTTCACAAGCGGTACGTGTACCACGAGACCGACGATCCGACCGCAGCCAACCGCATTTTCGTCGATGAAGATGACGGGACTGCGCTGGCGGGTACGGGGGACGTGCCGCCGGCCGGGGCCAAGTGGCGGATTGTCTCGCTTGAACGGCAGATCGACACGGCTACCCGCGCCCGTTACGCGACCGCCGACATGTCCACGCTGTTTACCCGCTGCGTGCTGACGGCTGGCTGACCGATGGACCGGCGGCGGGATGAGATCATCGAGCGACTGAAGGCGGCCGTCCAAGCCGAGCCGCCCGACACGCATTCCGTTGACGCTACGCCGGCCGGCGTAGCCGTGAAGCGACAGGGCGAGTGGCTGGAGCGGTTGCGCGCGCAGATACTTGCGTTGCCGAGCGCGCTGGCGCCGGAGCCGGAGGACCAAGCGGTTCAGGAGCTTCAGAACCGGCTTGCACAGTTAGAACACCAGATCAATGGGGCGCTCCAGCCTCTATCGTCGGCGGTCCGGTTGCCGGCGGTTTTGCTCGACGAGACGCTGGCCGAGGCCGGCGACACCCTCCTTGATGGCACCGCGCCCATCATCTCCAGCGAGGCCGGGACCGCCGGGACCGGGACCAAGGCGCTACGCTACGACACCAAGCCGGGGCTCCAGTTGGTCGGGAACCCAGGGGACTACACCGAGGCCGGCGGCGACCTGAATCCGACGATTGAGCCGGTTATCGTTGCGCCGGATACCCGGCACGGCTTCCGGGTGCGGCTGGGGGCGGTTGATTACGGGTATCTGGCGGCAGAGTACGCGCACTTGGCGGCCAAGGCGGCCGGAGCGAACGTCACGAAGACGGGGCTTATGCTGCCGCTGGACTCCACCGGATGTTTGCGCGGCAGTGCCGGTGGCCTGACGGTCGAACTCGGTGACGGCCTGGAGATTGACGGCGACGGCGCGCTGGCCGCGACGGGCGGCGGGACGGCAACGCTGCCGGCATCGACGGATTACGCGGCCGGCACGCAGAACAACATCGAGATTCCGATAAGCAGTGAGACGACGCTCGCCCAACTCACCGCCCCGGCGTCCGGAAACTACCTGCTTGTCGGGTGCATGGAGTTTTGCCTCGGCGGGGCAGAGCACGCATATCTGTACCTGAAGTCAACCAGCCTTGGCGCCCTGACCTGGGTACGCTCGCCGGGGGCCTCAGGCCAGGACACCTTGAACTTCCCGGCGATGCTGGTCACGCTCGCGGAGGATGAGGTCGTGACGCTGAGCGGGCTCGGCTACAAGGATGGCGGCGGCGTGAGCCCCTTTGCCATCGGCTACAACCCGGACGCAGAAGAACCCCCATACGGTATCGGTCCGACCTACCTAACGATGATCGGCCCGCTGGCGATGGCCATTGGGTGAGGCCATGGGGAGTTATCAGAAGTCCTTTTCGGCCTCCAGCCGCTTGACCAGATCCATCTCCCGGCGCGCTTCGGCCAGCGCCGCCTCGATGCTGGCGCGGCCGGGGTCGTCGGGCTTGGCCCGGGCGAGGTCGGCCTCGCGGGCCTTGGCCGCCGACTCCGCGGCGGCCAGCGTCAGCCGGCCCTCCAGCCAGGCCAGTTCGGTGCGCAGCGGCGGGAGCTTCGCAATGGCATTGGCGCGCGCGCGGCGGTCTTGCTCGGCGAACTTCGGGTTCTCTTTCTCGCGGCGCGCGATTCTGGCTTCGGTGACAGTCTCGACTATCCGTTCGGCCTTGAAGATGTCCTGCTTGAGCTTCTCGATCCGCTCCGCCTTGGTGGGCTTCGGCCCCGCCGCCGGCTTCAGGTCGATCTGCTCGGCGGCCATCGACATGCTGGCCAGTACCAGGGCCAGGGCGTTCAGCGCGATCAAGTACCGCATGGTCCCCTCCTTGTTCGGGGCGGGTTCCCGTCCACCCCCGGACAATTTAGCGCAGGAGGGGGCTTGATGTCAAGTGTTTGGGCGTTAGAATCCCAGATTGGGAGATGAACCCATGCCGCGCGGCAGAGTGATGCGACCGGGATTCGGCAACTTGAGCCTGGGGCTTCCGCCTCCTGGTGGTGGCCGGCCGTATGCCGCGCCGTATCAGGAGGGTACGGGGCTCAAGCCTCCGGTGCCGGTGGCGCCGCTGCCGCCGGCGGGGCAGGTAGCCGGGCAGGTGGCCGGCGCGGTGCCGGTTGCGCCGGATCAGGCGTTGGCGGCGAGGGCTGGGGTGCCGGCGCAGGCGGTGCAGACGCCGGAGCAGATGGGCGTGGCGGATCAGTCGCGGCAGGCGGCGGTGGCGGTTCGGCCGGCCGGCTACGTCAAGAGCGACCCGCTGGCCTACGGTGCGCCGCGGGTGGAGTTGCCGCTGCCGCTGAAGCCGTTGATGCCGAGTCCGGTGGACATGGTGACGGCGCAGGCGGCCGGGCGGCCGATGCTGCAGCCAATGTCGTTGACGCCCGGGCCTGAGCAGCAGTGGGGCATGGTGGCGCCCGGGCGGCGGCCGGAGGACATGATCCCGGTGGCGCCGCTACCGGTCCCGGGGGCTGGGGTTCAGGTGCCGATGCGCAACCCGGCGGTGCCAGTGCCGGCGCCGGTTACGCCGGCTGAGCAGGCTGGGCCGGCCGGGCCGGTGATGGACGAGCAGCGCGGCCGGATGACCATCACTCCCGACGACATCGAGGGGCTGTCCCGGTACGGGTCGGAGCGCGACCGGAAGGAACTCCAGCGGTTGGCGCCACGAGCGCAGGCGGGGAACGCCGAGGCACAGGCGCAGTACACGGCTATCAAGAACCGGCTGGAGGGCATCCAGGGCGAGCAGCAGGAGAAGGAGGCGGCCGGCCGGAGGAAGCAGGAGGCCGATGCGCTGGGCGCCGACCTCGACATCCTGAAGGGCGACGAGGCGGAGGCGCAGAAGGCAGTTGACCGGCTGCGGAAGGAGTCCGCGGACCGCGACGTGGGCGCGGATCTGGAGCTTGCAGAACAGCGGCTTCGGGCGGCGAAGGAGGCGACCCGCGGGGTGATGACGCGCCGGGCAGAGGCGCTCAGGCCGCCAGGGGCCAAGCGGTTGCCGGTCGGGCCTGCGCCGGTCACTGGCGCCAAGGCCGGGGCACTGGCGCTGGAGGCGCTGGGGATCAAGATCGGGCCGGCGGTGAAGGGCCAGCCGCCGCAGTCCAAGAAGGACGCGCAGGCCGCCGCGCGGGTGGGCGCGGAGGTGGTGGGCAAGCTCGGGCGGGCGGTCGAGGACTCCATCGTGGGCCGGCGGATGCGGGTGCCGGTTGACATCGACCGGGTAACCGGGAACGCCATCTACGCGGACGCGCCGGACCCGCGACACCCCGGGCTTTTCGACGGCACGCGGCTGACCTACGACAACATCAAGGCGGCGGAGGAGGCGCTCCGGACCGGCTTCGGCGAGACGACCGGCGGGGTGGGGAAGCAGGAAGCCGACCTGGAGGTGACGCGCAAGGCTGCGCTGGTTTCGTGGCTGGCGCGTAACCGCCACCGGCCCGAGATGCAGGAAGGGATCTCCGAGTGGGCCAGGAAGAACAAGGCCGACTGGGAGCGGATAGCCGGCTCGATCCCGGTCATGGACCCGGCGGCGCCGGCAGGCGAGCGGCGACCCGGTGAGCAGACCATTGCGGGCATGAAGCTGGAAACCGGCGAGGTTGCGCCGCGTGGGCCGGGGGCCAGCGTGCCCGGCGGGCCGGTGCCGATGGCCGGTGCGCAGCGCGTTCCAGCCGGCAAGCTGGACCGCCAGCAGGCGCTTGAGTTGGTCCGAAAGCACGGCGGCGACAAGGATGCCGCCCGTGCGGAGGCCCGGTACTTGGGATTGGCCTTCTAGCGTAACCCGCAGAGGCGCAAAGGGGAGAGCCCGATGCCCGACATCTTCGACGAGATAGACCCTTCCGAGATCGAGCAAGCGCCGATGCCATCCGCGCCGTCTCCGGCCGGGGCGGTGCAGATGGGGCTGACCCAGATTCGCACTCCGATGGGACCGCTTCCCGTTGTGTCCGGTCCGCAGGGTGCGGGCGTGGCGGTGGCAGCCGCTCCGGCTCCCGCGCCAGCACCATCCCCATCCCCGGCCCCGGCGCCGGTCCGCGACATCTTCGACGAAGCAGCCGATGAGGTGGTTGCCACCGACTTAGCGCCGCGGCTCAAGGCGTTGGACACCCGCATGGAGTCGCTTCGGTCGCGGCGACGTGGCATCGGGCCGCAGCATCCGAAAGAGTGGCGCGCGGCGCAGATAGCCGAACTGTCCAAGGGCATGGACGAGACCAGGGCCGAGCGCGACAAGCTGGTGTTGGACAACCGCACCTTCCTAAAATCAGCGGGGCGCGAGGACGAGATCAGGCCCGTTCTCGCCCGCAAGTCGATGGAGGCGATGCTGAGTCAAGCGCGGCTGTTGGCGCTGGAGGGAGTGGCGCAGGACCAGCAGGCCGTCGGCCGGATGCGGATGGAGAACGAGCAGGTAGACCCGGAGGCCGACAAGCTGGCGGGGTCGGCGGCGCCGATGCTTTGGGCGCAGACGAAGCAGAACATCACGGCGCAGGACCGCAAGCTGTGGGGGCGGGCCAAGGAGTATCTGGCCGGTTCGCTACGTGGCGAGGACTTGCGCGATGTCGCCAGCCTGCCGGAAGCGGACCGCAAGAAGTTCCTGGGCTTCGTGTTCGAGCAGACGGTTCCGGCCACCGAGCGCACATACATGGGCAAGGTGAGCGAGAACGCCTTGCGCGGCACACAGTCGATGGCCGACAACCTGGAGGGGTACTTCAGCGAGATGCAGGCCGGCTGGAGCAAGGGCCGGGCGGATCTGCACTCGCAGTTGATGGGGCTGCGGAAGCAGATCACAGAGCAGGGCGGGAAGCCCGGCGACGTGCGGACGGGGTGGTCGATCATGCGGCCTGGCGAAGACCCGGCCGTCCAGCAGCTGCGCAAGAAACACCAAGTGGTCGAGTCTGCCATCGCCGGTTTCGACCAGGACATCGCGGCGACGGAGCGCATGAAGCGCGACGCCAGGCAGATGGTCGCGGCCGGCGACCCGCTGAACGCCGAATCGTGGTACGGCCAGGGGCTCATCGACGTGGCGGGGCAGGTGCCGAACTGGCTCATGTCCGCGGCCATCGGCGCCATCCCGGCGGTGGGTCCGGCCGCCAGCGTGGCGTGGTGGGTGCCGCAGATAATGACCCCGAAGCTCGACAACCTCCGGGCCAAAGGGTTCAAGGTCGGCAACACCGAGTTGGCGCTCGCGTTCCTGTCCAGCATCCCCGAGGCGGCCATCGAGCACATGCAGGTCGGCGGTGCGACCGGCGCGTTCGGCAAGATCGGCGGCGCGGCCCGGCAGGGCGCGTTGACAGCGGCGCGGCAGGCGGCTCAGGCGTGGCTCGTCGAGACCGCCAAGTCCTGGGCCGGCGAGATGACCGAAGAGGTGCTCCAGGCGCTGAACGACAAGGTATTCTTGGCGGTGGCCGGCGCGCTCCAGGCGGAAGCGCCGGAGATCGACTGGGCGCAGGAGCTCGCGGAGTTCAAGGGCGACATGGGCCGGACGGCCGTGTCGATGGCCTACATGATCCTGCCGGGGTCGATGGGCGGCGGGGTCCGGGGCGCCGGGGCGGCTGTGCAGCAGCGCGCCGCGGTCAACGCACAGGAGCAAGCGGTCGGCGCTCAGGTCCGGGATTTCCTGGACTCACAGCCGCAGTACGAGGGGCTGGCCGACGCCGAACGGCTTGGCAAGTCGGAAGCCGCTGCAATCCTTGGGGTTGCGCGCAACGACCCGGCGATAGAGTCGGCTGCACAACGTGCACGGATCCACGAGCACCTGAAGGCGGAGGTCCAGGCGCGGGAGATACTGGCCGCTGAGAAGCCCAGCGCCGAGCCCGTAGCCACGCAGGAGCCCGTCAAACCGGCCGATGAGCCCCAAGCGCCACCGGACCAGCAAGTCGCGCCTACGCCCACAGAACCGCAGGGAACGGCCAAGCCCAGCATGACCGAGGCCGAGGCCGGGGATCTGGCGAAGGCGGCGAGCGAGAGCGACCTGACCGAGATGCCGACTCCGGCGCTTGGCAAGCTGGCGAAGGAGTTGGGGGTCTACGAGCAGGCGCGCGGGAACAAGCCGCTCCCTGCCCGGGCCGACCTGATCCGGGCGGTGGGCGAGGCGCAGCGGGCGCAGCCCGGCGTCACCATCGAGATGCCGGCGCAGCAGCCCGGCGTCACCATCGAGCTACCGACCGAGCGGCAGGCGCCGCCCCCGGAGACCGCCCCGGGCGCCGCGCCGACCGTAGAGCAGCCCAAGCCCCCGTCGGCGCCGGCCGCAGCCGCAGCCCCCGCAGCGCCCGTGTTCCCGGGCGAGGCCGAACTCGGCAAGAGCCGGTATCTGGCCAGCCCGGAGCACAAGCGGGTGGTGACCGCCCTCCTGGACCGCTACGCGCCCGAGGAGGCCGAGCAGAAGGCCCGGGAACTGTTCCAGTTCCGTGAGCGCGAGCCGGACGCCGCCACCGGGCTGATCGACGCCACCGGCAAGCGCAAGGGGATGCGCGAGGAGTTCGTGACCGCCGCGCAGACCTACATCGAGAGCGGCGGCAAGGAGCCGGCCGCCAGGGTGATGCGCACCGGGGGCGACGAGTGGGACGCGGTGGTGACGCGCGGTGGCCGGGCCTGGGCCATCAGCATGGACGTGCACAACCAGGGGTCCATCAACGCCCGGATGGGCGGCGAGGCCAAGGCCGACCGGGAGATCCTGAAGCCATGGGCGACCATCATCCGCGAGGAACTTGAGAAGGGCGACGACATCGAGGCGGCAGTCAAGCGCGCCCGCCAGCGCATCGCCGAGGACTCCTGGGCGCGCGGCTGGGCCGAGATCCCGCACGAGAAGCCGGAGAAGTATCCGGAAATCGACCCCTTGACTTTGCGCGGTGCCGGCGTCATATTTGGGGTGGAGGAGATCACGCCCGGGCAGGACCCGAAGCAGGTTACAGACCGGGCGGCTGCCAAGCGCCTGCTCGCCAAGGGAGAAGGGGTCTACGATGGACTACAAGGCAGACCTGGAACGACTGGGACTCGGGCACATGTGGGGTCGGCCGTGGTCCGAGGTAAAGAAGGCCCTGGAGTTGAAGATCGCGGAACTGGGCGGGATATTGGCAGAGCAGGCCCGGGCGTACAAGCTGAAGCACCAGCCGAACCCGCCGCCGCCGAAGCCGTAGTTGCGTCCCCGGCTCCGCAGACTAAACTGCGGAGCATGGACTACGACGCCTTGGCTACGGAGTCCTATCGCAAGGACGAGGTGCCCGACGGGTGGTATGTTCATGGACGCGGCGGCCATCAGCAGTTGGGCGAGTACGTTACGCAGCTAACCCGCAACTGGAATGTGGCAGAGCAGTACGGCCGCAACGGGTCCATGTGGCTGATACGCCCCCGGACGGGGGCCAAGGTTCTTGACGCGGACGATGTGGCATTGGTGGATGCCGTTTGGAAAAAGCTCAATGCGGACTACGACGCAGGCAGGATTGTCGGCGCAGAGTTGGAACGTCTTGTGCGCGACTACCGCGAGCATGACGACGGTGGGCGTGCCGCGTTTCAGGAAGAGGTCAGCCCGAAGAACATAGTGGGTTCGGCTGAACTGTACGACATGAACGACTTTGCCTATTGGCTGTACGATTCGATGGGCTATCAATTCGTGAGAGGTCAATCCGGTAGTCGCAATGCGTGGGGTGTGGTACTGGACAAAGAGGGCATCGACGCTGGCAGGGTTCGGCAAGGGCCGCCGACAACCCCGCCTCCTGCGCCCGTCAAGCCGCCCAAATCACCTGCGCCAGTCCAACCGACCGCTGCCCCCGCCGCCGAAGCAGTAGAACCCGCACAACCCGCGGCTCCGCCACGCGCGGAGACCGTTACGCCTCCGCCGGCACCTGCGGCGGAGGCAGCCCCCGAGTCGGTCACCCGAGCAGTGGAGACGGAGGCCGCGAGGCCCGCCTATACGGAGCTGGTCAGCGACTTGAGCGCTGCGGTCTTGGATCGTTCCTTCGATGCCAAGGCATACGTGGACCGACACGGCGACAAGCAGTTGGTCGCCGATACGGCAGCCTTCATCACTGACGCCAACAAACGCGGCAACATGCGGATGGGCTCCGAATCGCTCAGGAAGGTGCAGGCTGTAGCGAAAGAGGCCGCGGCGCAGATCGTCAAGTCGGCCCCCTCCGCCAAGCCCTCCTTCCCGCCGCCGACCGCCGCGCAGAGGGCGGAGGCGAAGGCCGATACCTTCATGGCTCGGTTGCGCTCCGACGTTGAGCGGCTGAAGTCTCAGCCGAAGCTTACCGCCGAGAACCAACAGCGCTACCAGCAAGAGATCGCGCCGCTTGAGGAGCAGGCCAAGGCGCTACGCGAGAAGATCAGCAAGGCCAAGCAGAAGTTCCAGAGCACCAAGGCCGAGGCGGAACACGCCGACATCACGCACCGGATGAACGCGGTGTACGAGCGGCTGTTGGCGGATCAGAAGGCGGAGGCGGAGAAGCCGGCACCGGCCGCTTCCCTCCGCACCGCCGCCGAGTTCCGCGCGCGGGCTGTAGCCGCGGGCTTCGAGCCCGACCACGTTGACGGGATGCTGGCGGTGATGGCGGCGCGGGCGAAGTTGCGCGGCGAGGACGCGGACCAGTACATCGCCAGCCGGATCGCCGATGTCGTCAAGGGCGGGATCGTGCCGAAGGGGGCGCTGCCCCAAACGCACAACGTTCCGCAGGGGATCATTGCGCAATACAAGGCAAGTTCGTGGCGCACAGCCGGGTTCGTGTTGCCGGATGGGACGTTGCTGGGGCAAGTGGGCAGGCACAAGGAAATTCCCGCCTTGATGGGCTATGGTTCCGGATCTCAGGCTTCTACCGATCCAGCCATCGAGCGATGGATGCGCGACTATGGTGTCGTCCGGGCCACTCGCTTTCATTCGCAGACAGGCATCCAGTCTACAACCATCCCCACATGGGCACAAGCCGAACAACTGGCGGTAGCGGCCGATGGGCTACCAACCACACTGGAGGCTTATGATCCGGAGGCAAAACGCCTCGCATATGAGCAAATAGATAGTCCGGATGCCGAAGCAATTATCAGGTTCTTCTCCCGGTCCTTCGACCCGGAGAACCCGAACATACTGATGCAGGCGGAGCAGCGCGACCTTGTGGCGCTGCACAACCTGTCGGCCGAGAATCTGTTGCACGCTGCGAAACTTGGCGGGTTGGCGGCGCCGTCGCTGGCGATCAAGCGGACCGGGCAGGAGTTCGGCGGCTTCGGCGAGATCACGCTGATCGGCAACAAGGAGATGGTCACGCCGGGCGGGAGCACCAAGGTCTTCGGTTCGGACGTGTACGCGCCGCGCTACCCCGAGGTCCGGTCGGAGATGAGCAGGGCCGACCAGTCGAAGCTGGAAGCGTTCTACGCTAAGGTCTACGAGCGGTATCCGAAGGCGCGCGGCCGGATCACCATCGACCCGGCACAGTACGACGTGCTGCGCGTGCAGGACGAGGCGGAGACGCGGGACTTCTCTCGCGCGCTTGAGATGTCGTTGGGCTCGCAGTTGGCCTACATGGAAGAGGTCGGCAAGGCGAAGCCCGAGTGGAAGAACCTGGACCGCGACGCACTGGAGAGCGAGATCCGCGGGGAGGTATGGAGCAACCCGGAGGGCAAGCCGACGTTCTCGGACTGGGCGCGGGCTCTACCCGCCCGGTTGGGGCTCAACCCCAAGGAGCAGATATACACCGGCACCACCTACACGGGGCGCCGGCGGTACATCGCCCACACGCTTGAGAACGTCGTCCGGATGCTCAAGAAGGACATCCGCTCCGGCGAGGGGTTCAGCTACGGGACCGGCAACGTCCGGGCGCTGGTGACGCCGCAGTTCCGCACACTGGGGGCAGTCCGACGCGAGCGCGGCAAGATCGTCAACCGCGAGCAGTTTGAGGCGCTGCGAGAGGAGACTACCAAGGAACTCGTCGCCATCGCCACCGACGCCCAGCCGTACATGAAGGCGAAGCGGGGCTTCGGCGACCTGGATGCCTTTGTCGAGCACCTGTCCGAGATCGTCGAGACGCACAACGCCGGCAAGGTCTGGACCGACTACTACGACGACCTGCCCGCCGAGGTCAGGAACCGGGCGTATGAGTTCCTCAACAAGCTGCGCTCGATGCCGACCGAATACTTCGAGGCGAAGCTCCTGCGCGGGGTCGGGCTCAACGAGTTCGCGCACGCGGTGATCCCCAAGACGGCCTCGCAGGAGGTGCGGGATGCACTGGCCACCCGGGGCGTGAAGGTCACCGAGTACGACAAGTCCATCCCCGGCGACCGGGGCGCCAAGGTGGCCGAGGTCTCCGAGCGCGAGAACCTGCTCTTCCAGCGCAACAAGGGCGCGGTGAGCTTCGCGGACGGCCGGGCGGTGGTGCACGCGCTGGAGTCGGCGGACGTGTCCACGCTGGTACATGAGGTGGGGCACATCTTCCGGCGCGACATGACGCCGGCAGAGACGGCCGTGGCGGAGAAGACGTTTGGCGTGACGGATGGGAAGTGGACGCGCGAGGCGGAGGAGCGGTTCGCGCGTTCGTTCGAGAAGTACATGCAGGGCGGGTTGCCGCCGTTCTCGGGGCTGCGCGGGGTGTTTCAGAAGTTCAAGACGTGGCTGACGGAGGTCTACGGTGCGCTGCGCGGTAAGCTGGCGGCAGAGGAGCGGGCGTTCTGGGACTCGTTCCTCGGCAAGCCCGCCGTCCCCGCCGAGGCCGCGCCGGCAGAGCAGGCGCCAGCCGCCGAGTCTCCCGCCCCCCGCCCCGCCCGGATCGAGGAGGCGAAGCGGGAGGTAGAGGCCGCGATGGACGCGGCAGGGGTGCCCAAGGGCGGCGCGGAGGCAGAGCCCCCGGCCGAGACCCAACCCGTCTCAGCCCGAGACCGTTTCGTGTCTACTCGCGAGATGATGCACATCCGCAAGGGTTTCCACCGGGGCAGCCAGCAAGAAGCCATTGAGGCGGCCGCCAAGAGTTCTGCCGAGTCGAACGCGCCTCGATACGTCTATGCCACGGCGGCGGGCGCCCAGGTGGTCAACGAGGTGCCGGTACTGCCACCCGGACAAGCGTACTTGGAAGTAACCGCCACGCCTACCAAGGGCGGGCACAACGTGACCATCGAGCGGCGCGAGGGCGGGACGCCCTTGACAACGGCCCCCGAAGGCGCTACGGTAGAGGAGGAGGAGCCCAGTGGACCAGAAGCCGCGCCGCAAGATCGACTGGAACCGGCTGCGCAAGACGCAGGCGGAGATGGTCCGGCAGGGGTTGGCACGGCGGGCAAAGACACCACCGTCCACTTCTCCGGCCTCCCCGACCTCGCCACCCGTTACGCCGTAGTCGAGGCCGAAGCCCTTATCCCGTCGCACGTTCCGGGCGTTGGGCCGTTCAAGAAGCGGGACGATTACCTCATAACCAACCCGCGGGACTACTCCGACCTCAACCTCGCGGCCAAGGTGCATGAGCACGCGGCGGCCAAGCAGGCCGACTGGTTCCTGGCCGAGTCTCCCGACAGCACGAACGGACCGCCCATCGTCACGGCGGACGGCACGGTCCTGTCCGGGAACGGCCGGGCCATGACACTGCAACTGTCCGCCAAGCGTGGCAAGTACGACTGGTACAAGGACGCCTTGGTCGCCAAGGCTCCGGCCGTCGGCATCGACGCGGAAGCTGTGCAGGGCATGAAGCACCCGGTCCTGGTGCGGATGTCCATTGAGGCGCTGACCCCGGACGAGATGGAGAAGTACGCGAGTTCCGGCAACGTCGGCGCGACCTACGAGATGAGTTCCGTCCGGGAGAACGCGCAACTCGGCGACCTGATTGACGACTCCCTGCTTGAGACTGTGCGCTTGGGGCTGAAAGAGAACTCGAACCAGAGCGTCGGGCAGATACTTGCCGGCGCCGATGGCCTGCGGTTCCGGCGGGAGTTGAGGCGGCGGCTGTCCCAGGACTTCCCGCAGAAGCTGGCCCGCTTCTTCGAGGGCGACGGCGATACGCTGTCCGATGCCGGCAAGGTGCAGACCCGCGACCTGCTGTTCACCAAGGTCTTCGCTCCGGAGACCATCGAGCGCATGTCGCCTGACTGGAAAGACAAGCTGGAGGGTTCAATCCCGCAACTGCTGAAGTTCAACCGCGACTATCCGGAGAAGACCCCGGTGCCGCAGATCGCGGAGGCGGTGGAGTTCCGGCGCGGATGGAAAAAGAGCGGGCAGACGCTACGCGACTACTTGGACCAGAGCTTCATGTTCGGCCAGACCCCGCCGCAGATATCCCCGGCGGCGAGGATGATGCTGGAGTTCTTCGACGAGAACGGCATCCGCAAGGTCCGGGCGGGGCTGACTGACTTCTTGCGGGAGTTGTCTACGGGCGCGGGACTCTTCGCCTCACAGGAAACCCGGACCACCGGGCAGATAGCAGCCGAGACACTGGGCGTGGAGAGCCGCAAGGGTGCTGACTTCGGCCTTGGCGCCAACAACACCTTCTTCACCAAGCAAAAGATCGAGGACATCCGCAAGCAGCGCAAGAAGCGCGGCCCGACGATGGGCAGCGTCCTGGGCGGCATCGACCCGCTGTTGCTCAAGCAGGCGTTCTACGAGGGCGGTTACTGGGTCGAGGCGGGGCTACGGCAGTTCAAGTCGTGGCTCAGCACGATGAGGCAGAAGTACGGCGGGCTGGGGCTGAGCGACGAGCACCTGAAGCAGTTGTGGCAGGACTTGGCGGGCTTCCGGCGCCGGGTGGGGCTGTGGGAGCGGCAGGTAGCGGGTGCGGAGCGGCGGGGGACGGTCAAGGGTGAGCGCACCGCGCGCCGGGCCGCCGTGGAGCTTGGCCGTGCCGGTGTCCGGACGATCGAGGCGACCAAGGCCGCCGGGGTCCGAGACCTCGTGGACGTGGGCCGGGCGGCGCAGGCGACCATCGACAAGACCGCCGCGGCTGGTGCCCAGGCCGTCGAACGGACCGCAGCCGCGGCCGAGAAGCAGCGCGTCGCCGATGTGGTGAGCATCGGCAAGGCGGCGGCGCGGCAGATGCAGCGCGAGGGGCGCCAGACCGAGAAGAAGGCGACCGCCGAGATCAAGGCGACCGCCAAGTTCGTAGCCCGGCAGACCCGCTTGCTCAAGCGGGCCAGCGACCTGGAGATAGCGGAGTACGCGAAGGAGCGGCTGGGCAAGCAGGATGCTGACCGGGCGGTGGCGCTGTTGCCGAGGCTGGCCCGGAACAAGGCGACGCTGGAGGCACGGGCTGAGCTGATCGACTGGATCAACCGGGTGGCCGACGCGCGGGCGAAGCAGCGGGCGGTGAAGCAGGTGAAGACGGCGTTGGCCGGGCTGCGCCGGGACTTGACGCCGGAGACGCGGGCGGCGCTGGGCGACATCGCCGGCACCTTCAGCCTGACGCAGCCGAAGGCCGCGACCTTGCGGGCGGCGGAGGCGTTGCTTGCCGCGGCGGAGGCGGCGCAGGTCCGCGGGCCGATCATGGACATCCTGCCCGAGCGGATCGCGCGGGCGCGCAAGCTGTTGGCCGGCGCCGACAAGCCGTTGCTCAGGGACATGGAGCTTGAGGACATCCAGGAGATCGCCTCGACGCTCCGGCTGCTTGCGGAGGCGAACAGCCAGCAGGTGGCGGACCACATGGCGAAGCTGGCGGCGGCGGCGCAGGAAGACATCGCGTGGTCTCAGCAGAACAACAAGCAGGTGTTCGAGAAGGCGAAGTACGAGATCGAGACGGGGAAGCGCGGCGAGCTGCCGCACATGGGGGCGCTGCACAAGTTTGTGAGCGTGATGGCCCGCATGGACTTCCCGGAGATGCTCCAGTGGCTCTTCGGCACCAACTCCCGGACTTGGCGGGTGCTGACTCACGACCTGTTCATGGCACAGGAGCGCGCCCAGGGTATTATGACGCGGGGCGACGATGCGATTGAAGCGGTGCTGAAGGCGCAGGGGTGGGGCATCAACGAGCGCCGCCGCCGAAGCGAGGCCCTGGACGTTCGGGCACACTGGATGAAGAGCACCACCCCGTTCCGAAAGAGTCTGACGCAGACGGTAACGCTGGAGCTGCCCTCCGCGATGGCCGGAGAGAACGAGAAGGTGAAGCCGAAGCGGCTGGCGAAGTTGGAGTTGACCAGCGGCGAGCGCATCGATCTGCTTGGCAAGTTCATGGACCCTCGGGTGCGGGAGGCCATCCAGAGCGGGACCGGCTTGCGCTTCGAGGGCCGGCGGCTGTCCGGCGTCGTCTACCTGACCGTTGACGACATGAACGTCATCTGGGAGAGTGCGCCGGCCGATGAACACGCTATCGCCGAGGCGATGCTGGCAGAACACGCGACCAACGGGAAGCTGATCGAGGAGACAAATATCGCGCGCCAGGGCACTACGGCCGAGATGAGCCCGCTCAACTGGCCGATCCGCCGGGCACGCGAGGAGTTCGAGACTGATCCGAACGAGGGGATCAAGAATTGGCAGTCCGACAACGTGATGCCGAAGCACGCCGGGACACTGAAGGCCCGGACCGGAGGGCAGATCAGCATTGTGGTGGAGGACGCTTTCGCCGGCTTTGCTCACCACACCGCGCAGATCGCCGCCTACGTGGCCAAGCAGCAGGCGATGGAACGGATCATCCGGATACTGGACAACCAGGATGTCCGAAAGCAGGTAGGCGACCGGGTCAGGTTCGGGCTTCAAGCTCTCGGGCTGATTCGTGAGACGATCCAGCGGTTCAGCGGTTACGCCAAGTCAGACAAGTACGCGGCCGAGACGTTGTTGCGCAGCTTGCTCCGCGGGGTGCAGATAGCTTCGCTCGGGTTCAAGACGCACGTTATTCTCGGGCAGGCGGTTAGCGCGAACAAGTTGCAACTGGTCTTCGGTGCCGGCGACTTCGCGGCGGGGCTGGCCAAGTCGGCGGCCGACCTTGGCAATCACGCAAAGGAGTTGATCGGCAAGGGTTACAGCCCGATGCTCCTGGTGCGGACGCAGGGGAAAACGACACTCGATCTGTTGAGCCCGGGCACTCAGTCCCGAGCGGTAGGGTTCCGGTTCGGCGATCCGGGCAACTTCCTGTCCCGCGCTAGTTCCTGGTTGCTACAGGGAAGCGACAACAAGGTTACTTGGGCAGCCGTGGAGATGGGGTTTAGCGAGGGGCAGCGGTTGGGACTCACGGGCGAGGATCTTGACACCTACGCGGTCCAGCGCGCAGCAGAGGCCATTCGAGAAACCCAGGCCACCGCCGACCCGCTTACGATCAGCCCGCTCTTGCAGGAGGCCCGCGAGCGACCCGCGCTGAAGCTCATCAACGGACTCATCTTTGCCGCCGAGCGCAACAAAACGACTAACATTCTCATCCGCGAGGGGTTGCGCTACCGGGACAGCGCACACACTGCGAAGGGCAAGGCGCGGCTGGTCCGTGCCGCCAGTGTAGTTTTCATGGACGGGGTACTCTACCGCGGGGTCAAGTACCTGACCGGCCGCGGGATACTGTCCCTGGCCGGGCTGGTGGCGCTGGTTTTCACGGGCCGTAGGCCGCCGGACGAGGATGAGCGCAAGCGCCGGTTGGCACAGCAGTTCCGGCGCGGCGTTGCGCAGGATGTGCTGGGACTGTACCCGGTGGTGGGCGACGTGGCCGGCGAGGTACTGGAGAGCACCTACCGGATCGCCAACGGGGAGCCGGCGGAAATCAGGCCGACCGACAACCCGGTAAGCCAAGTACTGGAGGACGCCGGCCGGGGCACGGCCGACCTAATCCGCGCCCTGGCAGCCGACGAGGGGGAGACCTTCCAGAGCGGGCCGGACGAGGGCAAGTCGAAGCGCGCGGTCCTGGCGCAGCGGGGCGCCATGCGGTTGGGCGGGGCGACCGCCGCAGTCGCGGGGCTCCCGTGGCCGGCGGTCAGGCAGTTGGGCCGGCCGGTGGTGCAGGCCGTCGAGAGCGCCAGGCCGATGGGCCAGTTCAACGAGGCCGCCAAGCAGTCCCGCCAGGCGCTCCGGGAACTGGAGAAGGCCCGGGACGCCGAGATCCGCAGCACACAGCCCGACATCGAGCCAGAGCAGCTGGCCAAGGAGCGCAAGTCCCGGCCCGTTGACCTGGGCATCGAGGCCCGCGCCCGGACCATGAAGGCCGTCGAGGACATCATCGACCGGCTGACCAAGGCCGCCAAGTCCGACCCGGCCATGACCCGCTACGCGGACGCCGCCGCGCTGGTCGGCGCCGGGCTGCCGCTCCGGGCCGGCGAGCCCAACCCGTTCGCGCCGGACGCTCCAGAGGCAGTCAAGCGGATCGTCGGCCGCACCGCCGCCGGCCGGGCCAAGGAACTGACCAGCGCGCTGCCGGTCGCCCGCTCGCGGGTCGAGACGCTGGAGCACTACAAGGCCAACCGCGCCAGCCGCACCAGAGACGCCGAGGTCGCGCGCGACTTCTTCTCCCGCACCGGCCTCACGCTGGAGCAGGCCGTCAAGGCCATTGAGCTGGCACCGCTCTCCGAAACTGAGACGCTGAAGGAGCGCAACGTCATGCTGGCGCGGTTCCGCGCGGCATGGAGACTCCTTGCGATGTAGTACGGGGGCCTGTAGCCCTCGACGGGGCCACTCGGCAGTTCGCCCCCCAAGAGTCGGTGGCCCCGTGTTTTTTGTGGTGTAGTTGCTTGACATCATCGCGGTCCTGCGCTATCCTGCCTGTGGACCTGGGCGGGGACTGAGGGGCAACAGCGATGATGCGACATCTTGCGAACTTCAGACTGACCGGCCGGCGCGTCTGGTCTCCTCGGCCCTGCCCAGGTCCGAACGAGGCCCTAAGCCCGGCCGGTCTCTCTGGCGTTCGTGAGGCTGTGAGGCCGCGGGCGGAATGGGCCGCTCCGGTCACAGTGGAGGCCGTGGTCCCCCCGCGGCCTCCAGCTTTTTCATCATCCCCCGGGCCGGCTGGACATGACACCATGACCGGCACCAAGCGCCGGCCCGGGGTGCCCTTGACGATTCGGGAGTGGGCGGCGCGGCAGGCCAAGGGGATACCCGGAAGCGCCGCCGTGGCCGAAGACACGGGACTTGCGCATGGCGTTGCCCTCACGCTGGGCAGCACAACGGCAGGCCGCCGCTCGCTCCAGTCCGAGTCCGGGGACTGTTCCCCACGGCGGATTGTAAATCCGTTGCCCGTTATCAATAAGTGGGGTGGCAGGGCGTGTGGTCCGATTCCGCCAGTCCCCACCAAGCTTCTCGAATCCGTCCGCGACATCCGCAAGGCGCTGGTCGCCTGCGCGGTGTGCGGCTGGCTGGCCGTGCTGGTCCATCTGTGGATGCGGTGGATGCTGGAGGGCGGGAGATGAACACCACAGTACCGATTCACCAATGGACCCACACCGGAGACAAGGTGCTGGTACTGAAGTGCGTCGGCGCCGACATGCGCGGGCACGGGGGCTTCCCCTATCCGGCGTCCGGGCCGGTGGAGTGCCCGGCCGAGTGGCGCGCGGAGTGGGGCGGCGAGAAGCCGGGGCAGTGGCGCGGTGGGTGGACGCCCGACACGAGATGCGGCGCTGGACTGCACGGCTGGGCATGGGGACTCGGCGTCGGCGATGGGCGCAACGCGGACTATAACCCAGCGATGGCCCGATGGCTGGTGGTCGCCTGCGCGCCCGCGGATGTGGTCGGCAACGTCGGAGACGGCCAGAAGGTCAAGTTCCGCGCTGGCACGGTAGTCTACTGCGGGGACTGGCGTGGCGCCTATGGGCTGGTAATCGACGGGCTGATAGCGTGGATAACCTCGGGTGCGGGTGGCAACGCCGCCGCCTCGGGGGAGAAGGGCAACGCCGCCGCCTCGGGGGAGAAGGGCAACGCCGCCGCCTCGGGGTGGAGTGGCAACGCCGCCGCCTCGGGTGCGGGTGGCAACGCCGCCGCCAGCGGAGAGAACTCTAAGGCCGCCGCCGGCCCCTGCGCCGTCGCTGCCGCCTCTGCCGAGGGCTGCACCGTTACCTGCGAGTATGGCGGCCTCTGTGCGGTGGTGGCCGAGGGCTGTTACTGGATACCCGAGCCCGAGACGGTGCTTGTGCAGCGGTGGGTCGGCCAGCGCGGCTGGCAGACGGCGGTGCTAGTGCCCACCAAGGCCGAGATCGGCAAGACGCTGCACATCGTGGCAGGAAAGCGGGTGACAGAATGAAGGCGCTGAAGTGCGTCCTGTCTTGGACGCTGACCCGCGGCGAGCAGGAGATCGACGGGCAGCTGGAGGTCGAGATCGAGCCCGGCGAGAAGCGGGGGCCGCACTGCCCCGGCAGCGGGCCGAGTCTCGGCGGCATGAAGTTCTACGCTGTACGGAAGGAGGTGAAGCTGACAGAGGCAGAAGAAAACGCGATCGCGGAAGAGTTGCTGAAGCGCGAGAATCCGACGTACGAGTAGGAGGAGGACCACATGGCTCTCAACATCGTGAAAGGAGTCCGGAAGCCGCCGCGGATTGTGATCTACGGCGAGCCCAAGGTCGGCAAGAGCACCTTTGCCGCGAACACGCCCAAGCCGGTATTCGTGCCGATGGCGGACGCAGGGATCGACAACCTGCCCGTTGACGCGCTGCCGGTGGCGAAGTCGTGGGCAGAGGCGCTGGCCAACATCAAGCAGGTGGCGACGGAGAAACACGACTACCAGACGATGGTGGTGGACACGCTCGGCGGGCTGACCGACCTGGCGGCGGATTTCGTCTGCAAGGCCAAGTTCAAGGGCGACTTCGGTCCCAACGGTTTCTTGGCGTTCGCGCAGGGCTGGTCGGCTACCAGCGAGGAGATGCGGCAGCTGATCCCGCTGTTCGATCAGTGCACCGAACGGGGAATGAGCGTGCTGCTGACCGCGCACACCGGGGTCACGACGGTCAGGAACCCGGTCGATGCCGACTACTCGAAGTTCTGCCCGGCGCTGGACCGCCGGGTCTGGGCGCGGTTCGCGGCCTGGGCCGACATCATCCTGCGGGCCGACTTCGAGTACAGCGTCGTGGACGTGAACAAGAAGTCGAACAAGGGCCGGGTGATCGGGACGACGACGCGGATTCTGCGCTGTTCTGGCACTCCGGCCGAAGATGCCGGGTGCCGGGCAGGGTACGAGCTCCCCGACAGCCTCCCGCTCAGTTGGGACGCGCTGGCCGAGGCGCTGGGCAGGGACGGCGAAACGCTCCCCGAGGTCCAGAAGCGTTGGGGGCTGTTCACCGCAGAACAGCAGCGGAAGGCGATGGCGTGGCTCGGGGTCAAGGACATGAAGGAGGCGCCGGTCGGCAAGATGCGGCAGCTGCTCAACCGGCTGCGCACCATCGAGACCGGCAAGAACGAGAAGAAGGAGACGACCGATGGCAACTGAACACCCGTCCGGAGTCTTTCAGGCGACGGTGCTGGACCACGGCTTCAACAAGGCATCGACCGGGACCACCCAGTTCTGGGTCAAGTACCAGACGGAGCGGGGCGACATCGTTGCCTACTTCGCGATGACCGACAAGTCGGTGGAGTACACGGCGGAGAAGGTCCGGGCGATGGGCTTCGACGGCGGCGACTGGCGGGCACTGGCCGACGGTTCCGCGCTGCGCGGCGCGATCTGCAACATCGAGATCAAGGCCGATACCTACAACGGCGTCACGCGCAACAAGGTCGCGGCCGTCTGGAGCATCGACGGCGACAGGCCCGGGCAGTTGTCCCACGAAGACGCGGTGAGCATCAACGTGGCCCGGTTCAATGCGGTGCTGAAGCGGGCGCCCGCGCAGGGGCAGCCGCGTACCAAGCGCGGCCCGACCGTCGAGGACTTCGATCAGGCCGAAGCCGCGGACGCTGGCCAGGACGACGAGCCCCCGCCGAGCGACGACAGTATCCCTTTCTAGTCGGGAGGTGACGTGTGCGGCAGTTGACGAACAGTTCGCTCAGCGTATTCCGCGACTGCCCGCGCAAGTACCTGTACTCCTACATGATGGGGCGGCGGCGGCTGGCAGCCGCCGCCCCCCTGGAGTTCGGGCGCGCGTGGCATCGGCTCATGGAGCCCTGGTGGATGGGGACCGGCGACGTGAAGGCCGCGATGGTCGAGGCGGCGAAGACCGTGGCCGTAGACCAGGCACCGAAGCTTGCGGCGATGATGGCTTGTTACCGGGCGGTTCTGCCCAACGGCACGCAGGCACGCGACGAGTTCAAGGTTCTGGCCGTAGAACAGACGTTCGAGAACTTCCGGATCACCAACCCGGACACCGGCCGGCCGATGGCCGACTACGCCCTGGCCGGCAAGGTGGATGGGCTGCTGGAGGACAGAGACGGCGGCAAGTGGGTGCTGGAGCACAAGACCACGAGCGACGATATCGTGGGCTTCGGACCGTATTGGCAGCGGCTGAGCATCGACCTCCAGATCGCCTACTACATGTTGGCGACCGGGGCCAAGGGCGTGCTCTACGACGTAGCCCGGAAGCCCGCGATCAAGCTCTGCGGCAAGGACGAGAAGGAAGCCGCCAAGATGGGTATCTCACCGGCGGACGCCTACCAGCAGCGGTGCATCGAGGCCATCCAGGCCGACCCGGACGCTTACTTTCAGCTGCGTCCAGTGGTCAAGACCGCCGATGATCTGGTCGAGGCCCAGTCCGACCTGTGGAACCATGCGCACATGTTGAGCGAGTGCGAGAAGATCAACCGCTGGCCGCGTAACTCGAACGCTTGCCGAGGGTTCTTCGGCACCTGCGAGTTCCTCGATGTCTGCACGGGGCAGGCGAGGATCGACGACGATACGCTCTACCGGACCAAGCACGACACGCACGAAGAGTTGACAGACACCCCCGATGCCGGCTGACCCACGTCACTGACGGGGCGGTGGACAGGGGGCAGACGGAAGGGGCCGCCGATGCCTGACTACAACGACTACCGAGTCCCGCGGTCCGGCTGGTTTCGCCACACGGCGACGGTCAGCGTGATGGTGCGGCATGTGCTGTGCCTGGAGTGCGGGGATCTGGTCATGTCGGTGCGGACGTGCGACGTGGACGAGGTGACGCGGGGCGTCACGGCGGCCTGCCGCAAGCACCGGCTCCAGACCGGCCACCGCTCATTCCGGATCGCGGACGGCAGGATGGTGGAACGGGCGGTGGCGGAGAAGGCGGAGGTGGTTGGTGGGTGAAGAGGACGTTCTTGAGGCGGTAAGGGCTGCCCAGCGGGAGTTGGTAGCGGAGCGGAAGCGTGCGGACGAGTGGTGTCTGCGGTTCTGGTCGGTGCTGGTGGGGTTCGTTGTTCTGGCGGGGGTGGGGTTGTGGATTGTTCATCAGACTGACGTGGTTTCCCGCCGTCGTTGCGAGGTATGCAGGAAGCTTGAGCCCAAGCCGGAGGCGTTGTGGATCTGTCCGGAGTGTCGGCCGAAGCTGGAGAAGGGTGGTGGTTCGTGACACTTGGGATGGTGTGCTGGCGTTGCGGGCGGTCTGTGGGGACCGCGTTGGCAGGTGGTGCGCGGTGGCGGCGGGTGTTTGGGGTGAAGGGGAACGTGCCCCTGTGCCCCGGGTGCGCTGCTGAGGTGGGTGGTGAGCAGCGGGTGGCGGGGCCTGTCCACTCCTCCGGTGGTCGCTCGTGGGTGCGGTGTCCCAACCCGGTGTGCGGCGGGGTGGTGTGGGTGGGCGGGGAGCCCCGGGCGGGGGTGTGCGTCCACTGCGGCACGCGGGTGGCGGAGCACCCCGCGGAGCGGGGCCGCCCCAGCCGGCCGGACGGGGACAGCCGGCGGCGGGAAGCGGAGGCCAAGAGCCGGTGGTTGGACGGCGTGGTCTACATTCCCGGACATGGGGTGCTGAGGCCAAGAGGGGGGAGTTGGACGGCGCCCGGGAGCGCCCAGCACAGTCCCGGCCAGTGGAACGGTGGCAACCCCGACCCGGCGGTCGAGGAGCTTCTGCGGCAGAAGGCGGCGGAGAACATCGCCAAGATGCAGGAGATGCTCTGCAAGGACTTCTTCAAGACCCCCGAGACCGCCACGGAGATATCCTACCGCGCCGACCCCCCCAAGGCCGACCCCGCCAAGCCCGTGGGGCCGTACTACAGGAGCTCCGCCTCGCTAGACTTCCACAGCACCCGCTTCTGGTGGCTTGGACAGGATGGCAACGTGTGGACGGCCACAGTATACGGCGTGAAAGAGATATCGGAGGGCTACAGCAAGGAGTCCTTGGCCCGGGACATCGCCGCGGGTCTGCTGGTCCCGGAGCCCCAGCCCACGGCCTCGAAGCCCCCCGAGCCCGCCACGGAGCCACCGCGGCGCTGG
The DNA here is from genome assembly GCA_041648735.1 of Lentisphaeria bacterium. Taxonomy (GTDB): domain Bacteria; phylum Verrucomicrobiota; class Lentisphaeria; order Oligosphaerales; family CAITYL01; genus JBAZOO01. The sequence goes on along the minus strand of JBAZOO010000021.1, from coordinate 1,713 downwards.
AGGCCCCGCAACGACGCATTCACTACGTTTACGTGGGATGGCAAGCAGATGTGGGTGGAAGGGCGTTACGTACCTCTCGCGCGGGAGACGTTCTTCCCGACTCCCGCGATCTTGCGCGAGCATCTCGACGGACAATACCCCGGCGAATACACGGAATGGGAGGATACGGAAAGGTGCGGTGCGAAGTGACCACGACAATCGACATGCCCCGTCGGCTGGCCAAGGCGGAGGCGACGATCCTGCTGCTGAACAGGCGGATAGGCGAGTTGCAGTCCATGCGTGACCGGCTGCGCAACGAGTTGGCCGGCGGCACGAGCGACGAGGCCGCCAAGCTGCGTGCGGAGAACGAGTCCCTGCGCGCCGACCTGGCCAGGGCCGAGCAGCGCCGCAAGGATGCCAAGGCCGAGGCGGACGAGTACGGCGCCGCGCTGGATGAGGTCGGCGACTACCTGCTCAAGCTGGGCGTGCCGGTGCCGATAGAGGGCTACCGCGGCGCGCCGACCCGGCTGCTCGGGGACATCATGACGGCGGTGAGCCAGCCGGCGGCGGTCAAGGCTGCGGACGAGGATGGCGAATCGTGAACACCACGTGCGGCAACTGCGATTGGTTCTTGCCCTATGACGGGCACAGAACGGGAAAGTGCAAGCTGCACAACAAGTGGGTCCGCAGCTCGACCGACAAGCGGCGATGTTTCGTCAACGGCGCCCAAACGGCTAACGGGATGCTGACCCCTGACAGATTGTGGGAGAAACACGTAGGCGAGGGTCGGCTCCCTTGCGGCTGTTGCTACAACGAGAAGACGGGAGACATCACCGCGCTGTGTGGCGAGCATCGCGCTGGCAGGGTGGTGCTTGATTGAGGCGGGTTGACATCCCCGGCGTCCCTGTAGGGAGGAATAGCCATGCCATTTGGCCGAGATGAAGCCGGCCGCCGTCACGCGGCCAGGGCACATGCTGAGAGAAGCCGCACCTGTGGCCAGTGCGGCCGCACCATCCGGGGTAATGCCTTCTGGCCGCATTGCAACCGGCACAGACGCGAGCACGCGAAACTGATTGCCTCGCCGGGGCATGTGGCCCTGTGGGGAGCGATAAACGCCTTCGCCGACGCTAAGAGCATCCCGGAACGCGAGACTGCCACCGTGACTGTGGAGCGCGCCCTTTTCCGTCTGCTCTGCTGGTGGAGGGATGAGTGATGGTAACGCAGGCCGGCGGAAAACCGATCTTCCATGTTGAGCACATGAAGGACGGCACGTTTCAACTGGTCAGCCAGGAGGGCGACGTGTGGGGGCTGGTGATTGGCGACGCGCACGATGCCCTGTCTTGGTGCCAGACGCTGAACGAGGTCTACTCGGCGGGCTACCACAGCGCATGGGCCGACCGAGAGGACGAGGTCCGCGGTCTGCGCGGGTTCAGGCGCAGCGTGGAAGAGGCGTTGAACAGCGGGGATGGGAGCTACCGGCCATGAGCGAGACGAAAAGCCTGATTGCCATTGTCCACATCAACGCGGACGTACTGGTCAGGTTCCCGCCCGGCATCCTGCGGGACGAGCACATAAGCGATGAGGGGGCGCTCAAGGACGCCAAGCTTGCCGAGGCCGCGAAGAACGCGGCCATTGGCTTCTTGAGCCGTTCCGGCGAGATCGACGGGGCCGGTGATCTCGACATCCCCTTCTGCTCGAAGCCCAACGGTTGCGAGGGTAGCAGCATGATACAGG
>JBAZOO010000020.1:0-64384 GCA_041648735.1 Lentisphaeria bacterium | reverse complement strand
CACAAATCCGCACAAATCTTTTTTTACCGCGGCCGAGAAAGCTGAAGGCGCGGAGTCATCATCGCCTGGACGGCAGGTCCCACACTGGGTGTGAACGCCAGCGGGGGGATTTTCCCCAGTCCCCAAGCCCACCCGTCCCTTCACTCACGAAGACACGAAGCATGTCCCCGTCCCAGCGGGACGGTGGGACAATAGCCAGCTTAATCAATCGCGCTCGCGCTCGCGCTCGCGCTCGAAATTCGCCGCTCCTCAATCGCGCTCGAAATTCGCCCCGCCGCCGGGTCGCGCCTGCTGCTGCATCCCGACGCTCGCGCTCGAAATTCGCCGTGGGCATGCTTGCAATGGACTGAATCGGCGTTGCTCGCGCTCGAAATTCGCCGCTCCCCAACGCCCCCACCGCGCCAATTTTCCCCCAAATCTTCACAAATCCGCACAACTCTTTTTTTACCGCGGCCGAGAAAGCTGAAGGCGCGGAGTCATCATCGCCTGGACGGCAGGTCCCACGCTAAAGCGTGAACTCCAGCGGCGGCGGGCACGGAGCGGGATGCTCCGGCCACTTTGTCCGATCCAACATTGAATGGCAAATTGGTGTCAGACCGGCTGCCGGGCCGCCAGGGCAGTGCGGTAGTGGATGCGGCTGAACAACTCGCGGTCAGGGTTGCGCTCCTGGCAAAGCCGGCCGCGGAAGGCCTCGACCTCCTCGAACCGGTGCCGCGCCATCCAGCCTGCCAGCTCCTCCCGCATCGCCGCCAGGTGCGGCAGCCCATGCTTGAGCAGGGCCGAGACCACCTGCACCGCCGAGGCGCCGGCCAGCAGCAGCCGGATGGCGTCGGCCCCACTGTGGATGCCGGAGGCGGCCGCGAAGTCCGCGGGAATCCGCTCGGCCAGCAACGAAATCCAGCGCATGGCGGAGGCATGTTCGCCAGGCTGGCTGTGCGGATTCCGCGGCTTCACGTCCAGCCGCTCGATGTCAATCTCCGGCTGGTAGAAGCGGTTGAAGAGCACCAGCCCATCCGCCCCCGCCCGCGCCAGCCGCAGCGCCATTTCCGGCAAGGAGGAAAACCAGGGGGCGATCTTGACGGCCAGCGGAATCCGCACGGCGGAACGGGCGGCGCGGACGATCGTCTCATACCGTTCCTCGACCTCGCGCCCGCCCTGGCCGGGCACGGGCACCACGGCGAGGTTCAGCTCCAGGGCGTCGGCGCCCGCGGCGGCGACCTCGCCGGCGAACTCGCGCCACCAATCGGTGGAGAGGCAGTTCAGGCTGGCAATCACCGGAATCCCCACGGCCGACTTGCAGTCGCGGATCAGTTGCAGGTAGCGCCGGCCGCCAAGCTGCAAACTGAGGCCGGCCCGCAGGAACTCGGACGCCTCCGCATGGACGGACGCCTGCTCCGCCAGCCGCTCGTCGAGCGCCCCCGTTTCGCCGCGCAGCTCCTCCTCGAACAAGGACGGCAGCACCACGGCGGCGGCACCCGCGGCGGCACAGGCCTCGACCGCTTTCACCGACCAGGTCAGCGGCCCGGCCCCGACGATGAAGGGGTTGCGCAGGGGCAGCCCCAGATAGCGAACGGCGGTGTCCATGGAATCTCTCCTCGCCGAAAAGCCTCAGCCCAATCAAAAATCAATCCGTAATTTGGAATCAGTGGCGGCGGCCGCGGTGGGCCATGCGCCCCATGATCGGGTTGAACTGGCGGCCGGCCATTCCGGGCGGCGGCGGCGGGGCCGGCGGCCGCCCCCCCTGCTTCATCAGCTTCTCATAGTCGCCCATCCCGGACATGAGCTTGCGCATCATCTCAAAGCGGTTCAACAGCTCGTTGACCTCCTCGACCGGGACGCCGCTGCCCGCGGCGATGCGCCGGCGCCGGGAAGGGTTGACCACCTCCGGCCGGCGCCGCTCCTTCGGGGTCATCCCGCAGATGATCCCCTCCACCCGCCGGAGCTGCTTCTCGTCCACATTGAGCCCGTCCTTGAGCTTCTGGGTGCCGGGGAGGAAGTCGAGCATCGAAAGGATGCCGCCCATGCCGCGGATCTTGCGGAGATGCGCGAGGAAGTCGTTGAGGTCGAAGCTGTTCTGGCGCATCTTCGCCTCCAGTTCCCGCGCCTCCTCCTCCTCGTACATGGACGCGGCCTTCTCGACCAGGCTGACGATGTCGCCCATCCCCAAGATCCGGGAGGCCATGCGCTCGGGGTGGAACGCCTCCAAATCGGCCATGCGCTCGCCAACGCCGACCAGCTTGATCGGCCGGCCAGTGACATGGCTGATGGAGAGCGCGGCGCCGCCGCGGGCGTCCCCGTCCAGCTTGGTCAAAATGATCCCGGTGATGCCCAAGGCGTCGTTGAAATGGGTGGCGACGGAAACGGCCTCCTGCCCCAGCGCGGCATCCGCCACCAGCAGGATCTCCTGTGGCCGGACGGCATCCCGGAGGCGGACCAGCTCCTGGACCAGCTCGCTGTCGATCTGCAGCCGGCCGGCGGTGTCGAGCAACAACACGTCAATCCCCCGCTGGGCGGCTTCGGCGCGGGCGGCTTCGGCGACGGCCACCACGTCCGGCGTGTCACGCCGGGTGTAGACCGGCACCCCCAGTTCCCGGCCCAAGATCTCCACCTGATCAATTGCCGCCGGCCGCTTGAGGTCGCACGCCGCCAGCAGCGCGCTTTTCTTGTCCCGGTGCCGGAGCAGCCGCGCCAGCTTGCCCGCGGTGGTGGTCTTGCCGCTGCCCTGCAGCCCGATGAGCATGATCACCGCGGGCTTGCCCTCCAGCTTCAGCGGCTCGTTCACCGACCCCAGCAGCCGCGTGAGCTGGTCCGAGACGACCTTGACCGCCATCTGCCCCGGCGTCACGCTCCGCAGCACCTTCTCGCCCAGGCATTCCGCCCGGACCTGCTCGACGAATTCCTTGACCACCTTGAAATTGACGTCCGCCTCCAGCAGGGCGCGGCGGACCTCCTTCATCGCCTCATCGATGTTGGACTCGCTCAGGGCGCCGCGGCCGGTCAGGTTGCGGAAAATGTCGTGGAAACGGTCGGTCAGCTTGTCGAACATGCGTCACCTGAAGCCGCCCCGCCGGCCGGGCCGGCGGCGGCGTTCGTCCTGGAGGAGAGAATGGTGGACCGCGGACAGAGCCGCGGCCCGCCGGAACGCCGGCGGGCGACGGACAATGTAGCCGGCAATGGCGAAAAGCAAGGCCACCGTCAGCCCCGCAGCTTGTGCGTCCGCGCAAACTCCGCCGCCAGTTTCTCCACCTCGTCGGGCGACGTGCATTCCAGGGACTGGCGGAGCAGTTCCTGGCAGTCGGCCAGCGACACCCGGCCGACGATCTCCCGGATGGTCGGGATCAGCCACGGGTTCATGCTCAAGGTGCGGATGCCGGCGCCGAGGAGCAGCGGCACCGCCGGCGGCGACCCGGCCATCTCGCCACAGACGGAGACGCTCTTCTCGCCGTTCGCCGCCGCCAGGCCGCAGGTGAACTTGACCATTTCCAGCACCACTGGGTGCATCTGGCGGAACCAGCGGGCCACCCGGCTGTTGCCGCGGTCGACGGCAAAAGTGTACTGGATCAGGTCGTTGGTGCCGATGCTGACAAAGTCGATGTAGGGCAACATGCTCTTCAACGCCCAGGCGGCGGAGGGCACTTCCAGCATGATCCCGAGCTTGAACGGCGCCACAACCTGCCCGTCGTCCGCCAGTTCGCCCCGGACGCGGTCAACGATCTTCATGGCCTCCTGAAGCTCGGCCATGTCGGCGACCATCGGCAGCAGCAGGTTCACCCGGCCATGCGCCGTGGTGCGGAGGATGGCCCGCAAGTGCGGCACGAAGTAGGAGGGGTTGGAGAGCAGGAAGCGCAGGCCGCGCCAGCCGAGGAAGGTGTTGGTCTCATGGCCGAAATCCACGTAGGGCAGCGCCTTGTCCCCCCCCACGTCCAAGGCCCGGATGGTCACCGACGATTCACCAGCCGCCTCCACCACCCGCCGGAAAACCTGGTACTGCTCCTCCTCCGAGGGGTAGCTGGCGCGGACCATGAACATGAATTCGGTGCGGTAGAGGCCGATCCCCTGCGCCCCGTATTGCTTGAGGATCGGCAGCTCGCTGATCAACGAGATGTTGCCCATCAGGCGGATCGCCGTCCCGTCGGTGGTCATGGCCGGGGCGGCGGGCGCTGGCTTGCCGCCCTTCCGCCGGCCATGGTGCTTCAAGGCGGGCTCGAACTGCTTGAGGATCTCGGCCGACGGCCGGAGGTAGGCGTTGCCGGTGCAGCAGTCGAGGATGACCTCGTCATCCATGCGCACCCGGTCCACCACCTGCGGCACGCCGACAATGTAGGGGATGTGCAGGGCCTTGGCGAGAATGGAGACGTGGGAGGTGGCGCCGCCCTCCTCGCAAAGGATCCCGGCCAGGTTGGCCAAGGGCAGGCGGATGAGCTGGGACGGCAGCAGCTCGCGGGCCACGGCGATCTGCTTGTCCCCCCGCGCCGCCCGGCCGCTCCGGAGCTGCCGGCGGATGCCCGGACTCCCCCCCTGCTCGCGGATCGCCACCGCGGCGTGCCAAATGCGGAGGATGACATCCTTGATGTCGGCCAGCCGCTCCCGCATCATCTCGTTGTCCAGGCTGAGCAGGTCGGCGGCGAACGCCTCGGCGACCATGCGCAGGGCAAAGCGGAGGGAGAACCCCTTGTCGAGGGCATCCTGCAGCCGCTGGCGCAGCAGCGGGTCGTCCAGCAGCAGCAGATGGGCATAGAAAATGGAGACGTCCGCCTCGGAGAGCATGACGGCGGCCTCCTTCTGCAAGGCGAGCGTGTCGTCCCGCGCCAGATCCAGTGCCTCCTGCAGCAAGCTGGCCTCCGCCGCCTTGTCGGTGGAATACTCGACCTGGATCGCCTCGAACAACTCCCGGTCCTGGAGCAGCAGCGCCTTGCCGCGGACCACCCCCGGAGTGATCGCCTTCCCCTTGAGCACCAAGGGGCCATGCATGATCTGGGGCGGCGGCGCGCCCGAACGGAGCTTCTGCTCCAGGCTGAGCCGGGCGCCCTGGACGTAGATCGCCACCGGCGCCAGCATCGCCTCGGCGAAACGCACCTGCTGCTCCGTGAAGCGCGGCCGCCCCTCCGACAGGAAGGTCAGGATCCCGGCACAGCCGCCAATGGCCAGCAACGGCAGGCACATGAAGGCGCCACTGACCTCCGCCCAGGACTCGTCCCGGGTGTCATAGGCCTGGTGCCGGTAGAGCCGGTCCGCGACCACCTTTTCGCGGCCCTGGAACACCCAGCCGCTGATCCCCGCCTCAACCGGCAAGGAATAGCTGGAGGAAAGCCCCGCAATCAATTTGCCGCTGGCGGCAAACAGGACCAGCCGCCGGTTGCCGTCGTCCGGGACAAAGATCGCGGCGGCATCCGCCCGGACATGCTCCAGCATCCGGTTCAGGACCTGGTGCAGCCCATCCCGCGAATCCCCCGCCCGGGCGATGATTTCGCTGATTTCACGAATGACATGGAGGTCGGTCGTCGCCATGCAGCCATCGCCTTGAAACCCGCGGTTCCACCGCCACGTTCCGCCCTGGTATGCTTGGGACACGCCCGGCCAACCTTGGTTGCCGGGCCATGGAAAGCGTTGAAGGACATCGGCAGGTATAAGCCGGATTCTGTCTCCCGCTGGCGCGGGAGGACGACCATTCCTCTAAGCGACCGATACCCGAGGCTCTCCCGGCCCTCGCGGGCCGGCGCGATGCGGACCGCATCTCGCCCCCTATTTGGTCTTGCTCCGGAAGGGGTTTGCCCTGCCCCGCGGCTCTCGCCGACGGGCGGTGGGCTCTTACCCCACCTTTTCACCCTTACCCCACCACTAAACGCACACCACCGGCCGCCCCTTGGCGAGTCCCGGCCCGCAACGTGCGTTTAGTGGTGGGGCGGTATGTTTTCTGTGGCACTTTCCTTCCCGCGGCGTCTGGTCCGCGGTATCCTGCCTTTCGACGGGACTTCCTGTCCTGTGGAGTCCGGACTTTCCTCCCGCCGCCGAAACGGCGGGCAGCCGTCCCCTGCCGATGTCCGCCATACTATAATGCACCATTCGCCCCGCCCCACAACGCCGGCGCCCCGGATTATAGTACGCCGTCCTTCCGGATCGGCCGGAACCCAACCCCACGGCAACGCCTCCCCATGAAACGCATTCGCCTTCTGGCCACGGATTTCGACGGGACCTTGTACGACCCCCTCGCCCGCCTGCCCGCCGGCAATGAGAGCTTCGCCCAACTGCGGGTGCTGATCCACCAGTTCCGCTTCCAGCACCGGCTGAAGTGGGCCGTCATCACCGGCCGGCATGTGGAATCCATCCCCGCCGTCGCCGGCGAACTGCTGCTGCACGGCCTCGTCCCCGACTTCCTGGTGATGGAGGACGCCCACATCTTCGTGCGCCACCGCCACCGCTACCGCCCCTTCTGGTGGTGGAACCTCTGCCTGCGCTTCCGCCGCCGCCGGCAACTGCGCAGCTACCGGCCGCGCGTCCGGCAACTGAAAGCGGAAACCGAACGGCGCCACCCCGGAATCGAGGACCTCACCGCCGGCCGCCTCATTGACTACTGGTATGCCTTCAACCACGAGGCTGACGCCAGTGCCGTCGAGGAGGAGTTGCGCCACGAGTTCGACGGCAACCCCGACTTCTTCGTCTTCCGCTGGGGGCTGGAGGTCTGCCTCGTCCCCACCGCCGGAACCAAGGGCGAAGCCGTGAAGCGCCTCGCCGCCACGCTCAAGGCCACCCCCGCCGAAATCGCCACCGTCGGCGACGGCCCCAATGACATCAGCATGCTCAACGGCAGTTGCGCCGCCCATGTCGCCTGCGTCGGCAACGCCGATGCCGCCGTCCGCGACACCGTCCGCCGCGCCGGCGGCCTGGTCTCCCAGGAACCAACCGTATTCGGGGTGCTGGAGTTCCTGCAACAGCTCTATGCGGCAGCCCCGCCACCAGCCCGCCGGGAGTGACCGCCCCATGACCACCGCCCCAACCTTCGACGCCCTGCCTTCCCTCATCTCAGCCCCGCCCCCCCTGCGCAAGCTCGCCGATGGCTTCCAGTTCCTCGAAGGCCCCGTCTGGCTGCCCTGGGCCGGCGGCCTGCTCTTCAGCGACATCCCCGCCGACCGCCTCTACCTCTGGCGCCCAGCGGCGGGCCTGAGCGTCTTCCGCACCCCAAGCCACTGCGCCAACGGCAACACCCGCGACGCCGCCGGCAACCTGCTCACCTGCGAACACCGCACCCGGCGCGTCTCCCGCACCACCCCGGCCGGCGAATACCAAATCCTCGCCGAACACTACCAGGGCCGCCGGCTCAACTCCCCCAACGACATCACCGTCCGCCGCCGGGACGGCTCCATCTGGTTCACCGACCCCCCCTACGGCATCCGCCCCGACGAACAGGAACAGCCGGCCCAATACGTCTTCCGCCTGGACACCGACGGCACCCTGGCCGCCGTCGCCAGCGACTTCCGCAAGCCCAACGGCCTCGCCTTCAGCCCCGACGAGGAAACCCTCTACGTCAGCGACACCGACAATGCCTGCTGCCACATCCGCCGCTTCCAGCTCCGCCCCGACAACTCCCTCGCCGGCGGCGAAATCCTCGCCCACGTCCACCCCGGCAAGCCCGACGGCTTCCGCCTCGACGGCTTGGGCCGCCTCTGGACCTCCGCCGGCGACGGCATCCAAATCCTCGCGCCGGACGACGGCCGCGTCCTCGCCCGCATCCCCGTCCCGGAACCGCCCGCCAACTGCACCTTCGGCGGGGAGGACGGCCGCTGCCTCTTCATCACCGCCCGTTCCGCCCTCTACGCCGTCGCCCTCTGAGCGCCGGCCACCGCGCCGCTCACCACATCTGCCGGTCCAACGTCCGATACTGGATCGCCTCTTGCAAATGCTGCCCATGCAACTGCCCCTCGCCCGCCAGGTCGGCAATGGTCCGGGCCACCCGCAGGATGCGATGGTAGGCCCGGGCACTCAGGTTCAAATCCCGGATCGCCAAGCGCAAAATCGCCTTGCCATCCTCCCCGAGGACACAGTGCTTCTCAATCTGCGCCGGCGTCATGTCGGCATTGCAGCGGCCACCCCCGTCCTCCCGCAGCCGCTCCATCTGCAGCCGGCGCGCCCGGAGCACCCGTTCCCGGATGGCCGCCGAACTTTCGCCGCGGGGCCGGCCCATCAGCTCCGCCTCCGCGATGGGCGCCACCTCGACATGCAGGTCGATCCGGTCCAGGAGCGGCCCTGAAACCTTGGCCCGGTAATGCTGGATTTGCCCCGGCGTGCAGCGGCATTGCCGGTGCATGTTGCCGTAATGGCCGCAGGGGCAGGGGTTCATCGCGGCAACCAGCATGAAGCGGGCGGGGAAGGTGAAGGAGCCCGCCGCCCGGGAAATCGTCACCGTCCCGCCCTCCAACGGCTGGCGCAGCACTTCCAGCACGTTGCGCTTGAACTCGGGCAGCTCGTCCAGGAAGAGGACGCCGTTGTGCGCCAGGCTGATCTCGCCCGGCCGGGGCACCGACATGCCGCCGAAGAGCCCCGCGTCGCTGACCGTGTGGTGCGGAGCGCGGAACTGGCGCTCGATCAACAGCGGCACGCCCGGCGGCAGCATCCCGGCGATGCTGTGGATCTTGGTGGATTCCAGCGCCTCCTCCAGCGTCATCGGCGGCAGGATCGGGGAAAGACGCTGGGCCAGCATGGTCTTGCCCGTGCCCGGCGGGCCGATCATGAGCAGGTTGTGGCCGCCGGCAGCGGCCACCTCCAGCGCGCGCTTGGCCGTCTCCTGCCCCTTCACATCCGCCAAGTCCAGGAACGGCCGGGCGGCAATCCGCTGGCAATAGTCCTCCAGGTCCATGCGGCGGGCCGGGCCGTCATGCTCCCCCCGGAAATAGGCCACCGCCTCCGCCAGGGTGTGGATCCCGTAGACCCGCACGCCTTGGGCGACCGCCGCCTCCTCGGCGTTCTCCCGCGGCACCAGCACGTTTTCAAAGCCGATGTGCCCCGCATGCAGCGCCATGGACAGCGCCCCGCGCACGGGGCGGACCGTTCCATCCAACGCCAGCTCGCCGATGCAGAGGGTGCCGTCCAGCCGCCGCCGGTCGAAGCAGCCGGTCGCCGCCACCATCCCCAGGGCGATCGGCAGGTCGAAGGCCGCCCCCTCCTTGCGGGTGTCGGCCGGCGCGAGGTTGACCGTCGTCAGCCCAGTCGGAGGGAGATAGCCCGAACTGTGCATGGCGGACCAGACCCGCTGCCGGCTTTCCTTCACCGCCGTGTCGGGCAGCCCCACCACGTTGATGATGCATTCGTTGCCAATGCCCGTGGCGTTGACCTCCACCTCGACGGTGAAGGCATCCACGCCCTGCAGGGCCGAACTCCAGGTTTTCGCCAACATCTGCGCCTCCTTGCCCCATTCCGCGGCCGGGGCGGCCCCGGCTCGGGGCTTGTCCTTCAACACCACCAGTATAGCTGGCAAACATTTGTTTGTCAAATAAATATCGCAAAAATGGGCGGGCGTTGACGAATCGGCGCCCGCGGCCTACACTGTGGCAGGCGGGGAGATTCCACCGCCCCCCGCACCAAACGGGATTGGAGAAACCCATGCCAGCCCCAACACGCCACCGCGGCCCCGCCCCTGGCGACGACCACCTCTTCGCCCCGGCGGCCCTGCCCAGCCTCCGCCAAGCCACCGCCGACCTGGGCTGGCTGCTCGGCCGCGGCTACCCGGCGGACAGTTCCCTCAAGCTCGTCGGCGACCGCTTCCAGCTCACCGCCCGCCAGCGGCTGGCCGTCGGCCGCTGCGCCGCCGCCCCGGCCACGGCCGCGGCCCGCCGCGCCCGCGAACTCCCCGCCGCCGGACTGGCCGGCCAGCGCCTGCTCATTGACGGCTTCAACCTGCTCGTCACCCTCGAAACCGCCCTCGCCGGCGGCCTCGTGTTCCGTGGCCGCGACGGCTGTCTGCGCGACCTCGCCGGCGTCCACGGCACCTGGCGGCGGCTGGCGGAAACCATCCCCGCCCTGGAACTCGCCGGCACCGTGCTGGCGGAGCTGCGCCCCGCCGCCGGCCTCTGGTTGCTGGACCGCCCCGTCTCCAACAGCGGCCGGCTCCGGGGAATGCTCCTGGAACTGGCGGCGGCCCATGGCTGGCCGTGGGAGGCGGAACTGCTGTTCAACCCCGACCGCCGCCTGGCAACCGCCACGGATCCGGTCGCCACCTCGGACCATGCCATCCTGGACCAGTGCGGAAGCTGGTTCAACCTCGCCGCGGCCATCCTCCCCCGGCTGCCGCATCCGCCCCGGCTGCTTGACCTGGCCTGATTCCATTCATGAGAAGTTGGCTGATTGAACCGCGGACGAATTTGCCGACTCGTTGTCGTTGTCAGTGGGCGATGGCCGAACGGTTGTCGTAATCGCAATCGGGTTTGACCGGTCCGGCACCTGAAAGACCCGGACAGCGATTACGATTACGAGGACGAGGACGGCAACGAGGAAGGCCGAAGCCAACAAGTCGCTGGAAAGGGCGATGCCCGTGTAGCCGTGGGTGCCGACCGTGAACTGCACTCCGGCGGTCTGGTCGGCCGTGCCTTGGGCCGGATAGCTGCTGGTGTTCCAGCCATGGTCGTCGCTGCCGTCCACACCGCTGGCGAACTCGCCGCTTGAGCTTGCCTTGGTCCCGCCCACATAACTGGCCGTGCCGGCACCGGCGTTAACGATCAAGTTTTGGTCATTGAAGTTCCAGGTGGCGATCGCCGCGGCGCCGGCGGAACCGGCAAGGGCCGCGACGCCGGCCAACTGGACCAGGAGGCGGAACGGTTTCATCATGGTCGTGATCATGGAACCCCCTCAAGTTCAGCTTCACTTCTGGCAAGAACCCGATGGGCGGTTGGTGGCAGGCCCCGTCCTGGATGCGGTCAGCCAGCCTCCTGGCCCGGCGCGTTGCGCTGGCGCCAGGAACGGGGGGAGAGGCCGGTGTGGCGGCGGAAGTGGCGGTTGAAGTTGGAGAGGGATGGGTAGCCGGCGGAGCGCGCGATTTCGGAGATTGGTTTGCGGCTGCCGTCGAGCATGGCGGCGGCGGTCTGGACGCGGAGATGGTTGAGGTAGCGCAGGGGCGACTCGCCAGCCAGGGCGCGGAAGAGCCGGCGGAACGTCACGGGGCTGAGGTGGCAGAGCCCGGCGAGCCGGTTCATTTCCAGCGGCTCCTGGAGATGGTTCAGCATCCGCTCCAGGGCGGGGCGCAGCCGTTCGAGGGTGAGGTCGTCGAGGGCGGAGGTGCCCTCCGGAACGGCGTCCCGCCGGACTCCGGGCAGGCGGTGGAAGAGCCCCATGAGGCTCCAGACCAGGCCGCGCACAATCTCCCGGTATCCCGGCGCCTGCCGGTGCATTTCGGCGAAGAGCAGCCGCATCAGGCTGGTGATCTCGGGATGGTCGCCGGGATGGAGGACGTTGGTGAAGTCCGGCCCAGCCAGTCCCGCGGCGGAAATCACCCGCGGGTCGCCGCCGGCCGGGCCGAGGAGGCGGATGGGGTCGAGGAGGATCCAGGCGATCTCGCCATCCGCGCCGGGGAGGCTGCCGGCCATGTGCATCTCCCCGCCGCTGAGCACGATGGCGTCCCCGGCCCCGAAGGCCATCATCTTGTGGCCGGCGACGCAGATGCCGCTGCCGCGGTAGCACAGGTTCAGCTCCAGGCAGTTGTGGCGGTGGACGTAGGGGAAGGGCACCTGGCTGAGCCGGAACACGCCGCTGACGACGCAGGGGAAGTCGGCCGGCAGTTCGACCGGGTCGTACCGTGCCGCGACCGCCGCCAAAGATGGTTGTTTTGCGGCGGTTTTTGCGCGTTTTTCGGGAGAATCGGCCATAAAACAAAGCATAGTATGGCAAACTAAGTTTCCCAACATTCCGGAAAGGCGCGAAGATGGGCATCAACCTGGCATTCACGGCGGACGACTGGGCACGGGTGGAGAAGGCGTGGGTGGACTTCTGGAACGGTGACCTGGAGCGGCCGATCGTCTCGGCGGACTATGCGAAGCCCGCCCCGGAACTCGACGGCAAGCTGCAGGGATACCTGACCAACTATCCCTTGGCGATGCCAGCCGAAGAGGTGGTTGACCTGCACCGGCGGCACCTGGAGCGGACGGAGTGGTTCGGCGACATGGGGCCGAAGTGGTGGGTCAATTTCGGGCCCGGCATCATGGCGGGCTTCCTCGGCGCAAAGGTGGTGCCGCAGCCAGGCACCGTCTGGTTCGAGCCGGCGCGGGAATGCGAAGTCGGGGAGATGCAGCTCGCCTTTGACCCGGAGAACCTCTGGTGGCAGCGGGTGCGGGAAATCACCCGCGTGGCCGTCGAGGCCTTTGGCGGGCAGGCCGTGGTCGGGCACACGGACCTGGGCGGGAACTTGGACATCCTGGCCTCGCTGCGGACGTCCGAGAAACTGCTCATGGACCTCTATGATTGTCCGGACGGGGTGGCGCGGGTCTGCGGGGAGATCACCCGGCTCTGGCTCCGCTATTACGACGAGCTGTACGCCATCATCCGCCGCGGCGGCCGCGGCACGGCGCCCTGGGCCGCAATCTGGTCGCCAGGCCGCGGCTACATGCTGCAGTCGGACTTTGCCTACATGATCTCGCCGGAGATGTTCGAACGCTTCGTGGTGCCGGACCTGACCGCCTGCTGCGCCCACCTCGACCACGGCTTCTACCATCTGGACGGCAAGGGGCAGATCCCGCATCTCGACCTGCTCCTCGGCATCGAACGGCTGCGCGGCATCCAGTGGATTCCCGGCGACGGGCAGCCACCGGCGGAGAACTGGCTGCCGCTGCTGAAGCGCATCCGCGCCGGCGGCAAGCGCTGCCAGCTCTTCGTCAGCACCGAAGGCGCCCGCACCATCGTCAAGAACTTGGGCGGCAAGGGGTTCATCTTCCATCTGACCGACGGCACCATCAAGAGCCACGGCCAGTTCGACGCCTTCATGGAGCAGTTGCGCCAGGACGAGCCGCGGTAGGAGAGCGGGAACCAACTCGCGCCCCATTGCCGCCCGGGGCTGCGCCGATCAGGGGGATCGGCGCGCCGGCGAGGAACTCCTCGGCGACGGTCAGCGCTTGGGCGGGCGATCCCCGCCGGCCGGGGCTCATTCCAGGCTCTGGATGCCGGTGACCTCGATGACCGGGAGACGCCAGGTGGCGTAGCGGACTTCGCGGCCGTAGACGCGCACGATCTTGCCTTCCCAGTCGTTCAGGTTCAGCTTGCCGCTGATGAGATAGCATTGGGGATGGAGCTTGTCGCCGGCCCGGGTGGAAAGCAGGTGGCTGGCGGCGGCGGTGGCCTTCTCCTTGAGGGCGGTGAGCACGCCGTCGCGCAAGGTGGCGGGGATCGCCGCGGGGGCCGGCACGGCGGCGGCCGGCACCGGGGTTCCTTCTGCCGTTCCCGGAACGGGCGCGGGCGCCGGAACCGCCACGGCGGGCGAAGCGCCCGTTTCGGCCGGCTTCGCCGCCGGCATTGCCGCTTCCGGTTTCGCCGCCGTTGCCGCCGGGGCCTTCTCCGGAGCGGGGGCGGGGACCGGCGCGGGCGCCGCGGTGGCCGCCTCAGTCTGGTCGCCGCCCTCGGGGGCGGCGGCGGCACGCGCCTCGTCCGGCGTCGCAATTGAGGAAACCGTTTCCTTCACGCCCGGGATCGCCGCGGCGAGATTGTCCAAGGTGACGTAGCGCTTGCTGACCCAAGCGGTGGCGCCGGCGGGCGCCGCGATCCGCTGCCAGCCGTCGGCGCTCGGGTCGCCGATCTTCTTGAGCGGGTCGCCACGCTTGACCATGGCATAGGCGTTGAAGACGATCCCCGGCCCGGAGCGGACCTTGAGCTGGTCAGCCATGACCTTGCCCGCCGCGTCGAGGAAGCTGGCGGAGACCCAGGCATCCACCGTCGGGGGGACTTGAACCGCATACCAGTCGTCCAGCTCGCCCGTGACCATCACGGCGTCGCCCAGCTTGAACTTGCCGATGACCTCATAGGTCAGCCCCGGCCGGGCGCGGATGTTGAGGCTGCTGGTGCTGACCTTGGCGGCGACCGGCACCGCTGGCACCGCCGGCGCCGCGGCCGGCGGAGTCGTCGGAACTGCCTTCTTCGCCTCTTGGGCTCCGGCACCCCAGCCGACCAGCAGCGACAGCAGCAGCAACGATGTAACCACCTGTTTCATGGCGCGACCTCCAGAAGGCTCAACACGATCCGTTTGGCAAGGGGGAAATGTAGCCCGTCAAGCGATCCGGACAAGACCCGGGCGCGCTCGAACCGCGGCGAAGCGGGATTATACTGTGCGGCATGTCCATCCCAGCCCCCAACCGCCACCCACGCCGGCCCCTTGCCGCCTTGGCCGCCCTCCTCCTCGCCCTGGCCGCCGCTGGCTGCGCGCGCCCCGCACCGATGCCGGCCGAACCGCCGCGGGCGGACGGCGGCCGCGCCCTGGCCGAGGCCGAGGCGTTCCTGGCGATCGGCCCCCGCCCCGCCGGCAGCGCCGGTGCCGCCCGCGCCGCCGCCTGGCTGGAGCAACGCTGCCGCGACCTCGGCGCCGAAGTCCGCACCGACACTTGGCAGGAGGCGACGCCAGCCGGCCGGACAACCTTCCGCAACGTGATCGCCACCCTCCCCGGCCGCGACCGCAAGAGCCGCATCCTCCTCGGCAGCCACTACGACAGCAAACGGCTCTGGGACGCCCCCGGCTTCGTCGGCGCCAACGACTCCGGCTCCAGCACCGGCCTGCTCCTGGAGCTGATCCGCGTCCTCGCCGCCAGCCGCCCCCAGCCCGGCCCCACCCTGGAGTTCGCCTTCTTCGACGGCGAGGAGTGCCACACCGCCTATGGCCCGGGGGACGGCCTCCACGGCAGCCGCCGCCTCGCCGGCCAGCTCGCCGCCAGCGGCAGCGCCAAGCAGTACCGGGCCATGATCCTCCTCGACATGGTCGGCGACCGCGACCTGACCCTCACCCTCCCCACCGACACCCACCCCGGCCTGGCCCGCCGCACCCTCCGCCTCGCCGCCGCCCAGGGCGTCGCCCGCCAAGTCGGCTTCGCCAATGGCCCGATCCTCGACGACCACGTGCCGTTCCAGGAACTCGGCATCCCCGCCATTGATTTCATTGACTTCGAGTACGGCCCCGGCAACCGCCACTGGCACACCGCCGAGGACACCCCCGACAAGCTCGCCGCCGCCAGCCTCGGAACCGTCGGCAACCTCGTGCTCGCCCTGCTCCACGACCTCCGCCAAACCCCGTGACCTGATCTCCGTGGTGAATCATTCAGGCCAAAGGAACCAACCATGTCCAACCTGCGTGTGGCCGTCATCATGGCCGGTGGCTCCGGCGAACGCTTCTGGCCCCTCTCCCGCCGCGAGCATCCCAAGCAACTGCTCAACCTCGCCGACCCGCACCGCTCCCTGCTCCAGGAGGCGGTGGATCGCCTGCTGCCACTGATCCCGGCGGAACGGCTCTTCGTCGTCACCGCCCGCCACCTGGTGGAGAGCATCCGCCACGCCGGGCTCGGGCTGCCCGCGGCAAACATCCTCGCCGAACCCTGCAAGCGCAACACCACCGGCTGCCTGGTCTGGGCCGCCGCCCAGCTCCGCCAGCGCTTCGGCCCCGCCACCGACCCCACCCTGGCCGTGGTCACCGCCGACCACCAGATCGGCAACCCCGAGGGCTTCCGCGCCACCCTGGACGCCGCCCTCGCCGCCGCCGAGCAGTCCCCCGCCCTGGTAACCATCGGCGTCCCCCCCACCCGCCCGGAAACCGGCTACGGCTACATCGAAATCCCCGAAGCCGCCGCCCCCGTCCTCCAGAGCGCCGCCGGTGTCCGCGTCTTCCCCGTCCGCCGTTTCCGCGAAAAGCCGGACCGCGGCACCGCCCAGCAGTTCCTCGAAACCGGCCGCTTCCTCTGGAACAGCGGCATGTTCTTCTGGCGCCTCTCCGCCTTCCGCGCCGAACTCGCCGCCGCCAGCCCCGAAGCCGCCGCCGCCCTCGGCCGCATTGATGCCGCCCTCGGCGCCGGCGACGCCGAAAGCGCCGACCTCGCCTTCGCCAGCCTCGACGACATCTCCATTGACTTCGCCCTCCTCGAACGCGCCCGCCGCGTCCTCGCCGCCCGCGCCGAATTCCCCTGGGACGACATCGGCGCCTGGGACGCCCTCGACCGCACCCTCCCCGCCGACCCCGCCGGCAACGTCGCCACCGGCGACCCCGTCCTCATTGACTCCCGCAACTGCATCGTCTACAACGCCCCCGGCGCCGCGCGCATGGCCGTCGGCGTCGTCGGGCTGGACGACGTGGCGGTGATCGTCGCCGGCGACGCCGTGCTCGTCCTCCCCAAGCACCGGGCCCAGGACGTCAAGGCGGTGGTCGCCGAACTCCGCAAGCGCGGCGCGCTCCAGCTCTGAACCGCCCCGCCCCGGGGCGGCCGGCCGCGGCCAACTTTTTTTTGGCTGCCTGGCTTGCAACCGCCCGCTTCAATGCTATAATAATGGCCGTCACTGATTGCGGGGTAGAGCAGTCCGGTAGCTTGTCAGGCTCATAACCTGAAGGTCGTTGGTTCAAATCCAACCCCCGCTACCATATCCGAAGGCCCGAGGCACCCAACCTCGGGCCTTTCCTTTTTCCGCCGCCCGGCCGCCGCGGGCATTGCGGAAGCCGCGGGATGGCGATAGGGTGAGGCAGGGCGCGGCGCCGCCCTGGGGCCGCGCGGCCACGCCACGCCAGGAGCCGCCGGACCATGCCCCACACCGTCGAACTCCGCTTCTACGAAGAGCTGAACGACTTCCTCCCCCCGGGCCGCCGGAAACAGCCGTTCCGGGTGAGCTTCCCGGAGGCGCGCTCCGTCAAGGACCTCATCGAGTCCCAGGGGGTGCCCCATTCGGAGGTGGACCTGATCCTGGTCAACGGCGAGGCGGTCGGCTTCGACCACCGGGTGCGCGACGGCGACCGGGTCAGCGTCTATCCCACCTTCGAGAGCCTCGACATCCAGGCCGCCGCGCGCCTCGGCCGGCCGCCGCTGCGGGAATGCCGCTTCGTGGCCGACGTGCATCTGGGCAAGCTGGCGCGCCGCCTCCGCCTCCTCGGCTTCGACTGCCTCTACAACCGCGCTTGGGACGACCGCGCCCTGGCGGAATGCGCCGCCGCCGAGGGGCGCATCCTGCTGACCCGCGACCGGGGGCTGCTGATGCGCCGCAGCGTCACCCACGCCATTTTCGTCCGGGGCGACCTGGCCGACCAGCAGGTGCGGCTGGTCCTGGCGCGGCTCGACCTGGCCCGGGCCGCCCGCCCCTTCAGCCGCTGCCTCCGCTGCAACGCCCCGCTCGTGGAAGTCCCCCGGGCCGCCGTCGCCGGCCGCGTCCCCGCCTTCACCTGGCGCACCGCGCCGGCCTTCTTCCAATGCACCGGCTGCCAGGCCGTCTACTGGCCGGGCACGCACCAGCCGCGGCTGGAGAAATTGGTCGCCGCCGCCCTCGCCCCGTCGGCGCCGGAACCATGAGCCGCCAGGCGAGGGCAATGCGGACTCCGCAGCCGCCATCGCCGGGCGTGCCGCCCGCTTGGAATCACCAGCGCTGGCCGGCGCCCAGGCAGAAGGCGACCAGCTTGCTGTCGAGGATGGCGCCCGCCGCCTCCTTCTCCCGCAGGAAAGCGCCCAGCTCGGCGGGGGCGACCAAGTGGGTGAGGATGTGCTCGCTCTCGTCCCAGGCCGGCCGGGGATTGCGGTTTTCCGGCAGCTCCTCATCCACCGCCATCACGACTTGGTAGAAGGCTTCGCCGCTCATGCCCGGCGAACTGAGGCAGAGGCGGCTGTGCCAGCGGATGCTCCCGACGTAGCCGGTCTCCTCGCGGAGTTCGCGCCCGGCGGTGGCCAGCGGCTCCTCGCCGGGATCGATCAGGCCGGCGGGGAACTCGACGACCATCGCGTCCATCGGCGGCCGGTACTGCTCGACGAGCACGTAGCGGCCCGAAGGCTGCAATTGGGCGATGACCATCACCGCCCCCTGCTGGTGCCGGCGGCCGGCCGCCTCCCAGGTGCGGACCTTGCCGTCGTGCCCCTGGTATTCGATCTCCATCAGCTTCAGCCAGTTGCCGAGGGCCAGATCCCGGCGGGCCAGCCGCTTGGGCGCATGGGTCATGGACGTCGTGCCTCCGTTCGCGGGGCGGGGCGCACCCCGCAAGGAGCCGCCCGCGCCGCCCCGCCAGCCCGCCAGTGTAGCGCCGCCCCGCCCCTTTGCCAACCCGGCCGGCGACAGGGGTGCCTGACAATTCGGTTGGCGGCGTGGCGCAACCCGCCGACGCCTGCTGCCTGTCCCCATGAGGCACCAGGCGCGGCCCCCAGCGGGATCTTGACACGAACGGCGACCCCACCGAAGTCGTCCACTGTCCCCATGAGGCACCAGGCGCGGCCCCCAGCGGGATCTTGACACGAACGGCGACCCCACCGAAGTCGTCCACTGTCCCCAGGAGGCACCAGGCGCGGCCCCCAGCGGGGGCCAGGGAATAAAGCCCCCGGCTTCAGCCGGGGGTCTGGGGGTTCCACAGGGTTGAGTTGCGCCCCAGCGGGGCGCGAGTGATGGCCGCCCCCAGAGGCGCTGGAAGGCAAAAACCGCCGCACTCGCGCCCCTCCAGGGCGCAACCGGCTGGCTGGATCGCCAGCCCCCCGGCTGAAGCCGGGGGCTTTAGGCTCCGGCCCCAGCGGGGCCGGGCAGCGGCGCCTTCAGGAGGGCCACGGGCGGATTTGGCCACCTGTGGAGACAGCCGTGCTTTTTCGCCGCCGCCCGCTACATTGCCGGAATCCGTTTCCGCACCGCCTGGAGACTCGGCAACCATGGATCCCGTCGCCTTCCATCTCGGACCGCTCAGCATCCGCTGGTATGGCATCCTCTTCGCCCTCGGCTTTGCCGCCGGCTATGCCCTGCTGCAAGCGCGGGCGAAGCGCAGCCGGATCGGCGGCGACCGCGCCGCGGACCTGGTGTTTGTCGCCGCCTTCGCCGGGCTGGCCGGCGCCCGGCTCTGGTACGTGATCCAGTTCTGGCCGGCCTTCCGGGGCAACCTGGCGGAGATCGTGCGCATTGACCATGGCGGCCTGGTGTTCTATGGCGGCTTCCTCGCCGCCGGCCTGGCGCTGCTCGGCTTCTGCCACTGGAAGAAGCTGCCCAAGGGCGAAGTGGCCGACCTGCTGGCGCCGACGCTGGCGCTGGCCCACGCCTTCGGCCGGGTCGGCTGCTTCCTCAACGGCTGCTGCCACGGCCACCGCTCGGACTCCTTCCTGGCCTTCAGCTACGGCCGGGCGAGCGACGTGTTCCGCGCCCAGGCCGAGGCCGGCCTCATCCCGCCCAATGCCGCCGCGGCCCTGCCGGTCCTGCCCGTGCAATTGTTCGAGGCGGCTTTCAACCTGCTGCTGGCCGGCACCCTGCTCTGGGCCGAGCGGCGGCTGCCGCGTCGGGGGCAGCTCTTCGCCCTCTATCTCGCCGCCTATGCCGCCGGCCGCTTTTTCATCGAGTTCGGGCGCGGCGACCATGCCGACTTCATCGGCCCCTTCACCCCCGCCCAGGCCCTCGCCTTGCCGCTCTTCCCCGCCGCCCTCGGCCTCTTCCTCCTCCTCCAACGGCATGGCGAAAGGCGGCCGGCCGAATGACGACGCCCGAGACGGACAGCACCGATGCCGCCGCCCCGCCGCCGCAAATCCTCACGGTCCCCCCGGAAGCCGCCGGCGAACGGCTCGACCTCTTCCTGGCGCACAGCCTGCCGCAAAAGTCGCGCGCCTGGTTCCAGCAGAAGATCAAGGATGACCAGGTTTCGCTCAACGGCAAGCGCGCCCGCCCGTCCGACGCGGTCAAGCCGGGCGATGCCGTGACCGTCCACTGGCCGGTGGAGCGCCCCTTCACCCTCAAGCCGGAGAAGATGGACCTGGACATCATCCTCGAAGACCCCGACTTCTTCGTGATCAACAAGCCCGCCGGCATGGTCGTGCATCCCGCCAAGGGCAACTGGACCGGCACCCTCGTCCAGGGACTGCTCGCCCACGCGGAGACGGAGTTCGCGGAGATGATCGACGAGGAGATGCGCCCCGGCATCGTCCACCGCCTGGACAAGGACACCTCCGGCGCCCTGGTCATCGCCCGCACCCCCGACGCGCTCACCCGGCTGCGGGAGGCGTTCAAGGAGCACCGGACCGGCAAGGTCTACCTCGCCCTGGCCGCCGGCGGCCCGTTTGCGGCCCAAAGCGGGAAGGTCGAAGCCTGCATCGGCCGGCACCTGTACGACCGCAAGAGGATGGCCGTGCTCAAGTTTGGCGGCAAGCCGTCGGAGAGCCACTACGCGGTGGTCGGCGAGGCGCGGGGCATCTCCCTGGTGCGGGTGTGCATCCTCACCGGCCGCACCCACCAGATCCGGGTGCATCTCGCCCACCTCAAGCATCCCGTGCTGGGCGACGGGCTCTACGGCGGGCGCAAGCAAGGGCTCGAACCCATGCCCGCCCGGCAGATGCTCCACAGTTGGAAGCTCAGCTTCCCCCATCCGCGGACCGGCGCCACCGTCGAGGCCACCGCCCCGCCGCCCGCCGATTTCCTGGCGGCGCTGGCGGCGCTGGGGCTGACGCTGCCGGCGGCGTAGGCGACGGGGAACTTGGCACCGGCATTCTTGCCTGTGCCTGCAACTGGGCATCAGGGGGTGGTGGCGGGGCGGTGGCGGACGATCTCCGCCCAGTCGTAGACGCCGGTGATCTCATGGCCGGGGGGCACGACCAGGAACTCGTCCGCCGGCCAGTCGCCCGCCAGCAGCCGTTCAATCAGCCGCAGGGAGCCGGGCAACAGCACAAACTCCTTGCCCTCCGCCGCGGCCTGGGCGCGGCAGCGCTCCGCATGCCCCAGCCCGGCGGTCTCCGGCAGCTCGATGAACAGCGCCCGGTTGGAGTCCGCCCCTCGCGGGTGCATGGTCTCCCAGATGTAGCGCGCGTTCTCCTCGCCATGCTGCTCCACCAGCGCCGCGAAGCCGTCGCCGTATGCCACCTGGGGGGCGGTGCCGGTTTCGCCGGGCGGCCGCAGGAAATAGTCGCCGCGTTCCAGGTAGCCGACGGAGCTGAACGGCGTGCTGGGCGCCGCCGCGAAATGTTGTTCGAAGCGCTGGCGCGAGCCGAGCAGCAGGGTCGCGCAGTCGTGGGCCCGGGGCAACACGAGCGGGACGGCGGTGGAATTGCGCAGGCCGACGGTGGCGTTGCCGCAGAGGCCGTAGAGCAGGAGGATGGCGTCATGGTGCCGGGGATCGCCGCCGGCGGCAGTGATGCGGTCCTGCAAGAGCCGGCGCAGCCCGGCGCTGTCGGCGTGCTGCCCCAGTTCGAGGAATTCGACGTCCACCACCGGCGGAGTCCGCGCCAGGCAATGGCAGGCTTCGCGGAGGAAGACGTTGCAGGAGATGAGCTTGAAGTGTGCCATGGTTTTTTGGGGGTGGCCGTTTTCCGGAGCAGGGGCAGGGGCAGGAACTATAGCCTTGGGCGACACGGACGTCCATTCCCGATTGCCGGATTTGCGCCCCCGCCGCGGCCACCATTGCCAACCGCGCTCATCCGTGATGGAAAGCGGCGACTGGAACGACTTGCCCAATGGCGAAGCACCAGCACCTTATAGTATGCGGAAAGGGTGCGGCCATGGCGAAGGACAACCTGGTCGTCTCCACAGCCTCGGCCTGGCGGCCAGCCGCCGCTTCCAGGCGGACGTCCAGGAACGGCTGGCCCGCCGGGAAACACCCTGAACCACCAAGCCGCCATGGATCTTGAAAGCACCATCCCCTGGATGAAGCGCCACTGGCTGCTGACCGCCAGCGCCGCCCTGCTCCTGACAATCCTGCTCGGACTGGCCTGGGGCCGCCGGCCCTGGCCGGTCATCAACGGTGAAAACCTGGCGGCGGGAAGCATCCTCTGTTTCGGCGACAGCCTGGTCGCCGGCAACGGCGCGGACTCCGCGGAAACGGCCTACCCCGCCCAGCTTGGCCAGCAGCTCGGCCGCGAAGTCACGGCCGCCGGCTTCCCCGGCGCAACCACCGCGGACGCCCTCGCCCGCCTGCTGGACGCCCCCGGACTCCGGGCGCCAGTGGTGGTCGTCACCCTCGGTGGCAACGACCTCCTCAACCGTGTCCCCTTCGCGGCGACCCAAGAGAACCTGGCCCAGATCTTCCGCGAACTCCAGCGCCGCGGCGCCGCCGTCGTCTACACCGGCGTCACCTACCCGCTGCTGCCGCGGCTGACCGCACGCCAGCGCCGGCTCTGCCGGGAAACCGGCGTCCTCTTCGTGCCGGACCTGCTGGGTGGCCTGCTCGGCAACCCCGCCCTAATGGCCGACAGCATCCACCCCAACGGCGAAGGCTACGAGCTGGTCGCCGGCCGCGTCGCCAGCGCCATCCGCAACGGCGCGAAACCGGCCCGCTGAACGGCCCGCCCGCCCCGAGTTCGCCGGCGGCTGAGGATAAAGGTTCGCACGGAGCCCACGGAGGCCACGGGGAAAACACGGGAAGAAAGGTTCGCACGGCGCCCACGGAGGCCACGGGGAAAACACGGGAAGAAAGGTTCGCACGGCGCCCACGGAGGCCACGGGGAAAACACGGGAAGAAAGGTTCGCACGGAGCCCACGGAGGCCACGGGGAAAACACGGGAAGAAAGGTTTCGCACGGAGCCCACGGAAGCCACGGGGAAAACCTCGATTCAGCGCCTCCGCGTTCCCCGTGCCCTCCGTGCGAAACCCCCCAGCGCCTCCGCGTTCCCCGTGCCCTCCGTGCGAAACCCCCATCGCCTGTCCCGATGCGGCACACGGGAAGAAAGGTTCGCACGGAGCCCACGGAGGCCACGGGGAAAACCTCGATCCATCGCCTCCGCGTTCCCCGTGCCCTCCGTGCGAAACCCCCCATCGCCTGTCCCGATGCGGCACACGGGAAGAAAGGTTCGCACGGAGCCCACGGAGGCCACGGGGAAAACCTCGATCCATCGCCTCCGCGTTCCCCGTGTCCTCCGTGCGAAACCCCCACTCCGTGCGAAACCCCCAGCCGCTTTCCCCTGTCCCTCCCCAAGGAAGGAGGCACGGCCCCGAACGGAACAACGACAACGAATCCGGACAAGCCCAATGATCGGTTGAAAGAGGGCTCATCAAAGCTGGAAGGCGTCGCCGGAGACGAAACGGATCGC
The DNA here is from genome assembly GCA_041648735.1 of Lentisphaeria bacterium. Lineage (GTDB taxonomy): Bacteria > Verrucomicrobiota > Lentisphaeria > Oligosphaerales > CAITYL01 > JBAZOO01. The sequence continues at coordinate 41,216 of JBAZOO010000020.1, read as the reverse complement.
GCCGTAGCAATCCCGGGCCAGGGTGACGCCCCCCAACCCTGCCGTCCGCAGGCAGGCGCTGGCCGCCGCCCCCTGGTCGCTGCCGATCTCACAAATGATGCGGCCACCGGGCAGCAGCCGCGCCGGCGCGGCGGCGGCGATCCGCCGCAGCAGGTCCAGCCCGTCCGCCCCCGCCTCCAGTGCCAGCCGCGGCTCGAACCCCTTCACCGCCACCGGCAGCCGTTCGTACGCCGCCGTGGGGATGTAAGGCGGGTTGGCGGTGATGGCGCGGAAGCGCAGCCCCGGTGGCAGCGGCGCGAACAAGTCGCCCTCGTGCAGCACGACGTTGGCCAGCCCCAGCCGTTCCCGGTTGCGCCGCGCCCAGGCGAGGGCGGCGGGCGAGAGCTCGACGGCATGCACGGGGGCGGCCGGCCGGGCCTGGGCGAGGGCGAAGGCGACCGCGCCGGAACCGGTGCAGAGATCCAGCAGCGGCTCGTCTGGCGCGCCGGATCCGGCCAGGGCGAGGGTGGCGAGCCCCTCCGTTTCCGGCCGCGGGATCAGCACGCCCGGCCCGACCTCGATGCGGAGTCCGCAAAACTCCACGTCGCCCAGCAGGTATTGCAGCGGTTCGCCGGCACAGCGCCGGTTGCGGAGTTCGCAAAGCCGGGTGGCCGCGGCCGGCGGCAGTGGCTGGGCGGTCTGCCGCAGCAGTCCGGCCCGGGTGCAGCCGAGGAGGTGTTCCAGCAGCCAGGCCGCCTCGTGGCGGGCCTGGGGTCCGGCCCCGGCGGCGGCCAGGGCGGCGGCCGTTTCGTCCCAAGCTTGGCGGATCGTGGTCATGGGTGGGCGGCGGGATCCTTTCCGCTGTTTTCCAGGAGATACACGGCCAATGGCAAAAGTCAACCCCGCGGGGCCGGGCCGCGGCTCTGGCGAATCACCGGTTTGGCCGGCGGATTTGGCCTGAAAGCCAACACCCCGTCCTGGAATGAGGTTGCGGATTGGGGGATGGCGGGTTATCGTTTGGTTTTACGCCGGGGCGGGGGGAGGCGTCCCCGGCCGGTTGCCAAGAAGGGGTTTGCCATGGGCAGTCTGCTGCCAACCAAGGAGCTGATCCGGCGCTGGATGGCCTTCAAGCCGGTCACGGCGCAGACGGGGCAGGTCAACGCCACGGTCGAGGATCTCCGTCAATACCTCAAGGGCGCGGGGGTCCACACCATCCTGGAACGGCTGCCCGACGGCCGGCTGGCCCTGTTTGCCGCGACCGAGCGCCACAAGACGGTGGACGTGCTGCTGAATGCGCACCTGGACGTGGTGCCGGCGGAGGACTCGCTCTTCACGCTGCGCGAGGAGGGGGGGATGCTCTACGGCCGCGGCGTGCATGACTGCCTGGGCAACAGCGCGCTGGCCGCCAACCTCCTGGCCCGGCTCAACGGCAAGGCCAGCGTCGGCGCCATTTTTTCGACGGACGAGGAGGCGGGGGGGGCGAGCACGGCCTTCATGGTGGCGAAGGGCTACGCCGCCCGGCGGCTGGTGCTGGTGCTCGATGGGGCCGGCAACGCGGTGACGGTGGCGCAGAAGGGGATTTTGAACGTCCGGCTCGTCGCCCGCGGCAAGGCGTGCCATGCCGCCGAGCCGTGGAAGGGTCAGAACGCCATTGACTTGCTGCTGGACGGCTATGGCAAGGTGCGCGGCCTCTTTTCCGAGGCCAGGGCCGGCGACGAATGGCACACGACCTTGGCGGCCACGGTCATCCAGGCGGGCTCCGTCCACAACCGCGTGCCGGAGACGGCGGAGCTGAACCTGAACATCCGCTTTGTCACGCCGGGCGAGGATGGGGCGATCCTGGCGCGGCTGCGCGAGCTGTCCGGGCTGGAGGTGGCGGGGGTGGCCGACTGCCAGCCGGTCAGCTTCAGCGGCGAGACTCCGGCGCTCCGCGAGTTCATCGAGTTCATGGGCCGTTTCCTGGGGCGGGAGATCGCCGTGCAGCGGATGAACGGCGCCACCGACGCCCGCCACTTTGTCAATGGCAACGTGCCCATCGCCATCATCGGCGTGCCGGGCGCGGGCGCCCATGCCGTGAATGAAAGCTTGGAGGCGGACGCCCTCGGCCGCTACGAGGAGATGCTGGTGGCCTACCTTTCCGGCGGCGCCGCCCCGGCGCCGTGAGGCGCCGGCACGATCGCCAGGCCCCGGTGTGGCGCACGGGGCGGCAAGGATTACGTTACCGGGCGGAAAGGACGGCCAGGATTCCCGCGGGCGACGGCCGGGCGATGCGCGATGGTTCGCGGCACGCCGGCGCAAGAAGGCGGAGACGGGCCGCGGACGGTCGGTGCGACCATGGGCAGACGGCGCAAGGAGTGGGATGTAGTCACCGGGGTCGAGATCGGCACCGCCGCGGTCAAGGTGGTCATCGGCGAGGTCCAGGAGAGTGGCGTGGTCAAGCTGCTGGGCGCCGGTGAGCGTCCGACCTTGGAAACGGTGATGAAGGGGGTGGTCGTGGACGTGGCGGCGGTTCAGGGGCCGTTCCACGATGCGCTGCTTGACGCGGAAATGGAGGCCGACGAGCTGGCGCAGAACATCTACCTCGCCGTCACCGGCAACCATGTGGCGGCGGCCCCCAGCATTGGCAGCGCGGTGGTCAACGCCCAGGAACCGCATGTTTCGGAGTCGGACCGGGAGGCGGCGCTCGCCGTGGCCTGGAGCTACAAGCTCAAGGATGACCGCGAACCGTTGCACCAGATCATCCGCCAGTTCACGGTGGACGGGCAGGAGGTGGAGAATCCGGTGGGGCAGTACGGCAGCCGGGTCGAGGCCGATTGCCTGATCATCCATGGCAATGCCGCCCGGATGCAGACATTGCGTGGCCTGATCCAGGACACCTTCTCCTCGGATGAGCAGGAGCCGAAAGGGCTGGTCTTTTCCGGGCTGGCGGCCGGCTTGGGAGTGCTGGAGCGGGACGAGACCGAGAAGGGGGCGCTGGTCATCGACCTCGGCGCCGGCGTCACCGAATTCGCCTTGTTCCAGGGCGACGACCGCTGCCTCTTCGCCGGCCAGGTCGCCGTCGGCTGCGAGCATCTGGCCAATGACTTGCAGCTTTGCCTCAAGCTGCCCCTGCGCCGTTGCCGGGACCTGGTGCGGGATCCGGATCTGCGGGCGATCATGACCGACGATGACGCCGCCCGGCTGGCCGAGATCGACGTCGGCTCCGGCAAGCCGGTCCGCAGGGTGCCCATGTCCCTGGTCGAGAAGATCGTGCAACTGCGGCTCGAGGAATTGTTCACCGGCATCCGGGACGACCTGGTGGCGGCGGGGATGCTCGGGCGCATCGGCTTCGGCATCAAGCTCACCGGCGGCGGCGCCCAAATCCCCCAAGCCACGGAGCTGGCCCGGCAAGTCTTTGAATGCCCGGTCGTTGTCGGCCTGCCGCGGCAGGCCATCGGCCGCCGGGAGATCTGCGGTTCGCCACGGTTCGCCACGCCCTTTGGGCTGCTGCGCTACGGGCGGCTGCATCTCGCCCAGACCGCGGCGAATGGGCGCGGCCCGCTCCAGCAGATCGCGGCGGACGCGAACACGCTGCTCGACCTTCTCGGCCGCAGGAAGTTCAAGAAGATTTTCAAGGCGTTCAACTGGTGAATGGGGTGGGCATGGCGATGGATGCGACGCTCAAGGATCGCGTGGTGGTGCTCGGCCTTGGCGGCGGCGGCGGCCGGGTCGTCGCCGCCATGGCCGACTTGACCTTGGCGGCGGACGCGGTCGCCTTGGGCGCGGCCGACACCGACCCCAAGGCGCTGGCCAGCCTCGCCGGCGTCGTCCAAATCCCCTTGGGGGGCGGCTGGACCGGCAACGCCAGCGCCGGCGACAGTGCGGCGCTGGGGGAGAAGGCCGCCATCGCCTCCTTGGACGACCTCAAGCAATTCGTGGCAGACGCCGCCATCGTCATCGTCGTCGCCGGCTTGGGCAAGGGGACGGGCTCCGGCGCCGCCCGCGTCGTCGCCCGCCATCTGCGGCGGGCGGGCAAGACCAGCCTGTTCGTGGTCACCCTGCCCTTTTCCTTCGAGGGAAGCTGGCGCTGCTCGCTGGCGCAGAAGGATCTGGAGGAGCTGCGCCGCACCACCGCCGCCGTCCTGGCCATTCCCAACGACCTGCTGTTCAGCACCATGCCCGCCGACATGGTGGCGGCCGAGGCGTTCGCCGTCGCCAACCAGCTTTTGGCGGCGGACTTGACCGGGCTGATCCGGATGACCCGCGCCGGGGCGCTGCTGTCCGTGGATTTCGTCACCCTGCGCAACCTGTTGAAGGAGAAGCCCAGCCTCTGCACCCTCGGCTTCGGCCGCGCCGCCGGCGACGGGCGCTGCGAAGAGGCGGTCGAACAGTTCCTGACCTGTCCCTTCCTTGGCGGCGAGGAGAGCGTCAGCCGCACCGATGCGGCAGTGCTGACGCTCATCGGCGGGCCGCGGCTGACCAAAGGGGAGATCGAAAGCTGCTTCGACCGGCTCAAGGCCGCCTTCCCCTCCACGGCCCGCCTTTACAACGGCGCCTTCGTGGATCCAGCCCTGGGCGACGAACTGCACCTCACCGGCATGCTCTGCCGCTTCGGCGGCCCCGGGGACGGCGAGCCGGACGCCACCCCGCCACCCCGCGGGCGGATGCATCAACCCCCGGGCCCCGGCGGCGAAACGCAGGGCGTGCTGGACTTGGTCGAACAGTCGGCGGGCATCTTCGCCAACTGCCCGCCAACGGTGCGCAACGGCGAAAACCTGGACATCCCGACCTGGCAGCGCCGCGGGATCAAGATCGAATTGGACGGATAGCCGCATTCGCCACGAGGCCGGCCGGCGGCGGCGGGAGGCCGCCGGTCGGCGCGGAAAGGCGCAGCGGCTTGCACTGGAGCAGGTTGATCCGGATCTGGCCACCGGCGGCCACGGCAACGGTGAACTCCATGTCCACGGCGGCGCCATAGATCTTTTCCAGGGTTTCCAGGAACTGGCGGAGCAATCCAACGAACTCGGTGCGGCGCAGGAGGTTGTTGAAGGTCGGCACCGTCCCGGCGTCCACCGCCCATTGCCACTCGCCCCCCTCCGGCTCCACCAGGGCGGCACCTTCCTGGCGGGAGGCGCAGAGGGCCAGCTTCAGCCGGTGGGTGACCTCGGCCACCTCCCGGAAAGGCAAGGTCTTGGGGCGGTTCGCGTTGAGATCCAGCACATCAACGAGCTGCTGCGGGGTTGGCGCCGCCGCCGCCGCCGCGGCCGCCGCCCCGGGGTGGAGGGAGGCCATCCGGGCCTGGTCGCGGCTGGCGCGGTCGGCCGCCCGGGTGCCAAGGCCGAAGAGCAGCCGGGCGGTGCCGCCAAGCTGGGGCACCCCCGGGGAATAGGCGACGCCGGAGACGATTGGGAAGAAGAGGTTCCCGTGCGGCATGCCGGCGACGCGCTGGATGAGGACGGCCATCTGCTCGTCCCGCTCCTGGACGCCGCGGCGGCGGCGGTAGGCCACGGCGTCGGGGTGCATCAGGCTGGCGTAGACCAGCTTGACGGCCCGCAGGAACTCGTCGAGCCGCGCCTCCGGCGTGCCTTGGTTGACGCAGAACTCGGTGCGGTAGGTGCCGGTGAAGTCATGGGCGAAGCCGTCCTCGAGCAGGCTGCTGGAGCGGACGGCGATCGGGGCCTGGCCGTAATAGTCGAGCAGGACGCGGAACTGCTGGAGAGTCTCGTCGGGGAAGCGCCCCTCGAGGAAGCGGCGTTCGATCTCGGGGAAGCTTTCGGCGTCGCCCGGCTCCAGCCGCAGGCGGAACAGCCCGTTGGTGACGAGGAAGGTGAAGAAGGCATCCGAGCCGATGTAGAAGGAATCGTGCGGTTCGAGGATGGCGTTGACCCGGCTGACCCCGAGCGTCTCCCGGAGCACGGCCCGGGCCAGGAGCATCCCGGCGGCCTTGCCGCCGATGCGGCCGGAGCCGAGCACCCGCTCCCGGATGCCCAGCAGGTCGCCGACCGTGAACTTGCTGTCGGCCAGCCGCTTGAAGTCCCGGTCGGCGCCGAACAACATCCCGATCAGGTCACGCTTGAGCAGCTCGTCCTCCGGCGTCAGGCAATAGATTTCCGGATGCTTGTTCTTCAGCCCCTGGAGCTTGCGGTAGACGGCCTCCCACGGGGCGGCGGCGCCGTCGGAGGCGGAGCCAAAGGGCGGCCGGCGGGCGGCAGTGGAGAGGCGGGCGGCGTCGCCGCTGCGGAAGACCGGGATCCAAGGGCCGCCGGCCACCACCTGGTGCGGCCAGAACATGGTCGGCGTGTAGCGTCCCAGCACCTTCACCGGATGGACGAAGCAGGCGTGGTCGTCGGCGTGGAAGAGGTCCAGCAGCACCTGGGTCGTGTCCCGGATCCGGGAAATGCAACTGTGGGAATGCTGTCCCCGGCTGACGGCGAAATAGGCGACCGTGCGCAGCTCGAAGAGATAGGGGCAGACCACCTGGAAGAAATTGGCGAGCTGCTCGTCGGTCGCCCAGCTCTCCACCAGCTTGGAAAGGTTGTCGAACACATAGACCGCGCCCGGGCCGGTGCGCTTCACGAGCTGGTAGACCTCGCCGCAGAAGAAGTCGAACCCCGGCCGCGGATCGATCGCCACCTGGGTGACCCCCGCCCCTGGGCGGACCAGGGGCGGATGCTCCGCGAACCGCACGTACACGCACGGCCGCCCCGCCGCCGCCGCCCAGGCGGCCAGGGGCAGGGTGAATTCCCGGTAGCTCTCCGGCGCGTCAATCTGCCAGACCACATTGTCCCCGGGCCGGAGCCCCTGGAGGATGGCGTCCAGCGCCGGCACTCCGCTCGACACTTCCTGGCTTCTGGCGGCTGGCTTTTTCATGCGCGAACCGTACCCCTTCCCCGGCCATTTGCAACCCTGGCGGCGGGGGCGGCCCGGGTTGGAGTTCACGCTTCAGCGTGGGCTGGTTGGAGCGTTGGCGGGGTTTTCCGGTCCCACACTAAAGTGTGAACTCCAGCGGGGGGATTTTCCCCTGTCCCCAAGCCACCTCCGTCCGCTACGGGATCCATATGAGATCGCGCTCGCGCTCGCGATCGCGCTCGCGCTCGAAATTCGCCGACGGCCTTCCTTGCGTCCACCACCATGCCGTCGCTCGCGCTCGAAATTCGCCGACGCCGTCCGCTACGGGATCCATCGCGCTCGAAATTCGCCGACGGCCTTCCTTGCGTCCACCACCATGCCGTCGCTCGCGCTCGAAATTCGCCGCTCCCCACCGCGCCCACCGCGCCAATTCCCCCCCAAATCTCCACACAAAAAAGGGCTGTCCCGTGCGCCGCCGCAAAAAAGATTGCGGCTGGCGCTTGACCTTTCTTGGCCGGGCGGGTATAGTCCGTCCTGTTGGTATGCCTTTGGTCTGCCCCACCCCGCCAGCCAACCAACACCCGCAGCCGCGGGCGCCGGACGGCCACGGCGGGGCGGAAGACGGAAACGCAACGCAAAGAACCAGGAACCAGGAACAAGGAGTCAGCATCATGGCACCTCGGCACGACAAGAACATGACAACGGCCACGGCCCGGCCGCAGAGCACCCTGGCGCTGGCGGCGCTGCTGGCGGTGGCGGCCGGCGGCGCGGCGTCCGCGTCCACCTGGACCGGCAACGGCGGCGTCTGGAGCAGCGATGGCAGCCCCGGCTGGAACGGCACCGGCGTGCCGAATGCAGTTGACGCCACGGCGAACTTCATCTCCACCACTGTTGCCAAGGGCATTACACTGGATCAAACCGCGACGATTGGGACCCTATCGTACAGCGGCTCGGGGAACACTGGGCTGACGTTCACGCTCACCAACGCCATCACGTTCGACGTTAGCAGCGGTTCGGCATCCATCAGCAATACCACCACGGGCACAGGAAGCCGGATCAGTTTCGGCAGCGGCACGATCGTGCTGAATGACAATCTGACGATCAGCAACACGAACACCAACATCACGACGCAGTCGATCATAGCCTCGTCGAACTTCAGCGGCACCTCGAAGAATCTCACGCTCTCCAACGCGATGAACGACCTTGCCAAAGGCGTCATCACCCTGAGTGGCGCGAGCTCATTCACCGGTAACGTCCTCATCGAAAAAGGCGCTGTGCTCATCGGCAACAACACCTCGCTCGGCAACGCGGCCAACGAGGTCACCCTGGGCAGCGCGGGCAATGGATCCGCGACCCTGGTCTCGACCGGCACCACCACCAACCTCGCCAACAACATCACGGTCGCCTCCGGCAGTGGTGGGACGCTTCTCCTCGGCTCGAACAACGCGGGCGAGACGACCTCCACCTTCAGCGGCACGATCACGCTGAACGACAGCCTGACCGTGACCAGCGTCAAGACCGGCGCCGGCACCGTGGCGTTCACGAAGGCCATCTCCGGCGGAGGCGGGATCACCAAGGTCGGCAGTGGCGCAGCCACCCTCTCCGGCAACAACACCTACACCGGCGCGACGGACGTCAACGAGGGCAAGCTGGTGGTCAACGGCAACCAGTCCACGGCCACCGGCGCGGTGATGGTTGCCAGCGGTGCCAGCCTCGGCGGCACGGGCACCCTCGGCGGCGCGGTCACGGTCAACGGCACCCTCGCCCCCGGCAACAGCATCGGCACGATCAGCACCGGCAACCTCGCCATCGGCGCGACCGGCGCGCTGGATGTCGAGCTGGGCCGCGACACCGGCACGCCGACCAGCGACCGCACCAACGTCACCGGCACGGTCACGTTCAGCGACGGCGCCGACCTGAAGCTGACGCGCTACACGGGGCTGGACAATCCGGAGCTGGGCGACATCTTCTACCTGGTCAGCAACGACGATTCGGACACCATCGTCGGCGAGTTCACCAAGCTCAACGGCACCAACACCACCCTGAGCGAAGGCAGCGAGTTCACCTGGAACTCGCAGCAGTGGCAGATCACCTACGCGGCGGACTACAACACCGGCTTCACCGGCGGCAACGACTTGGCCATCCAGGTCGTCCCCGAGCCGGCGGCGCTGGCGCTGCTGCTCATTGGCGGCGTCGGGCTGCTCCGCCGGCGGCGGACGGTCTGACCCGGGCCGCGAGGCCCCACCCCAGCGGCGGCCGGCGGGCGCTTCGGAAAAGCGTTTGCCGGCCGCCGTCCCCTTTCGCACCGGCAGGAATGCCGCTGCCACGCCCTTCACCGGCAGGAATGCCGCTGCCACGCTCCGGCGCAGTCCTCAGAGTCCTCAGAGTCTTCAGACCCCAAAAAAGGGGGGGAGAACACCCATGTCTGGCCGTGAATTGGTCCTCAGTCTCCTGCGCGATGGGGTGGCGGCGCGGCCGCCGGTGATGCCGATCACCATGATGTTCGCGGCGGAGCAGCTCGGCTGCCGCTACCGCGACTACGTCAGCGACTACCGGGTGCTCGCCGAGGCCCAGCTCCGGACCGCCGAGCGCTTCGGCTTCGATTTCGTCTCCGTCATTTCCGACCCGGCCCGGGAGGCCCATGACCTCGGCGCCGCCATCCTCTTCTTCGACCAGCAGCCGCCGGCGGTGGACGAAAGCCAGGCGCTGCTGGCCGACAAGGAAGCGCTGGCGCGCCTGGGCCACCCCGACCCGGAAGCCGGGCGGATGGGCGACCGCCTGCGCGGCGTCCGCCTCCTCCGGGAGCGGGCCGGACGCGAGCTGCTGGTGGAAGGCTGGGTCGAGGGGCCCTGCGCCGAAGCGGCGGACCTGCGGGGGATCAACACCCTGATGCTCGATTTCCTGGACGACCCCGGCTTTGTCCACGACCTGCTGGACCGAGTCACGGAACTGGCCATCCGCTTCGCCACCGCGCAACTGGCGGCGGGGGCGGAGATCATCGGGGTGGGCGACGCGGCGGCGTCGCTGGTCGGCCCGGAGATCTACGAGACTTTCGTGCTGCCCCGGGAGAAGCGGCTGGTGGCCGCGATCCATGCCGCGGGCGGGCTGGCGCGGCTCCACATCTGCGGCAACATCACGGCGCTGCTGCCGTGGCTTGGGGAAGTGGGCGCCGACATTTTGGACCTGGATTCGATGGTGCCGATGGCCACGGCCCGCGCCCAGGCCGGGCCGCAACAGGTGCTGCTGGGCAACCTCGACCCGGTGCGGATCGTGCGCAACGGCACGCCGGAGCTGGTCCGCCAGGAGCTGGCCGCCTGCCGGGCCGCGGCGGGCGGCCGCTACATTGCCGGCGCCGGCTGCGAAATCCCGCCCGGCACCCCCGGGGCGAACGTCCGCGCCTTTGCCGCCTGGGCGCGGAGCTTGTTGTGACAGCCGTGGCAGCGTCGCCAACGGCGGCGGGCGGTGGGCGGCGGCGGGGGGTTCCGGTCCCACACTAAAGTGTGAACGCCAGCGGGGGGATTTTCCCCTGTCCCCAAGCCCCACCCCTGTCCCTTCACTCACGAAGACGCCAGGTCTGTCCCCGTCCCCGCGGGACGGTGGGACAATAGGCAGGGGCAACGCCCCTGCACCCCGGCCCCCACCCGTTTGGGCGTGCCATCGGTACGCCGGGACAGCCCGGCGTCCCCCGCGTACCTCCGGCACGCGAATTCCATCCAAACTCCTGATACAGGGGCGCTGCCCCTGCCTATTGTCCTCCTGTCCCTACGGGACGCCAGCGGGGGCGGCGCCAGTACCCGCTTAATCAATCGCGCTCGCGCTCGAGCTCGCGCTCGCGCTCGCGCTCGAAATTCGCCGACGGCCTTCCTTGCGTCCACCACCATGCCGTCGCTCGCGCTCGAAATTCGCCGTGGGCATGCTTGCAATGGACTGAATCGGCGTTGCTCGCGCTCGCGCTCGAAATTCGCCGCTCCCCAACGCCCCCACCGCGCCAATTTTCCCCCAAATCTTCACAAATCCGCACAAATCTTTTTTTACCGCGGCCGAGAAAGCTGAAGGCGCGGAGTCATCATCGCCTGGACGGCAGGTCCCACACTGGGTGTGAACGCCAGCGGGGGGATTTTCCCCAGTCCCCAAGTCCACCTTCCGCCCTGCGAGGGATCGCCTGGACGGCAGGTCCCACGCTTCAGCGTGCGGCGGGCGGGGCGGGAAAAACGGTTGGTGAAGATTGGGGGGGGAAAGTTTTTTTTGTTGTTGGCCGCGCTTGCGGAACGGTTCCCGGCGCGCTAGGTTATGGTATGATTTTGGTATGCCCACTCCGCCCCGTGGCGGCCCCCTGACCCGACCATTCCACGCCCACACCCAACCATGCTCCACCGCCTGAAAACCCTGGAACTGGAGGCGCGCAACGGCGCCCCCCGCTATGTCGCGCTCAAGAACTTGATCGTCGGCGACATCCAGGGCGGCCGGCTCGACAAGGGCAATTTCCTGCCGCCCGAGCGCAAGCTCTGCCAGGAGCTGAAGCTGAGCCGGGACACGGTGCGCCGCGCCTTCGAGGAGCTGACGGCCGAGGGTTACATCGTCCGTGAGCCCGGCAAGAAGCGGCCGATGGTCGGAAACGGCTTCCCCAAGGAGGCGTCGTTCAATTCCGCGATCGTCGGCTACATCACCCGGATTCCCTTGGAGAAGCAGGCGGACGGGCGCTACACCGACCTGGCCAACGTCTATGTCAACCTGACCTCGAACTTGCAGGCCGCCGCCCTCGGGCTGGTCTACCTGAACCCGGTGCAAATGAACCTGGCGCCGGAGCAGCTCATCCGGCAGGCGGCGGAGGCGGGGTATGGCGGGATCATCCATTTCCTGGGCTCGGGGCAGATTTCGGCGGCGGAGATTGCCGAACTGCGGAAGATCGCGGCGCCGGTGGTGGTGATCGAAGGCTACCTGCCGCAGTCGCAGACCGGGCTGCACACCGTGGACATTGACAACCATTATGCGGGCAGCCTGGCGGCGCGCTACCTGGCCGAGAACGGCCACCGGCGGATCGCGCATCTGACCTTTGCCGGCGACCTCGCCTGGGCGCAGGGGCGGGCCCAGGGTTTCGCGGCGGAGGCGCGGCGGCGGCAGCTTGAGCACACCGTCATCCCCGTTGCCCGCGTCCGGAACCCGCCGGGCTTCGGGGTGCCCTATCGTTATGATTTCAAGGACTTGCCGGAAATCACCGAGCAACTGCTCGGCTTCGGGCCCACCGCGGTGTTCTGCGTGAACGACAGCTTGGCGGAGGAGCTGATTGGCCAGCTTTCCGCCCGGGGGCTGACGGTGCCGGAGGATCTTTCGATTGTCGGCTTCGACAACGTCCGCACCAGCGTGCCAGTGCCGCTGACCAGCGTCTCGCACATGACCATGGAGCTGGCGGAGAAGGCCGCCGAGATCATGGTCCGGCAGGTCAAGTCGCCGGAGCGCGACTACCTCTTCCGGGAACTGGTGAAGCCGGTGCTGGTCGTCCGCAACTCGGTGAAACGGCTGGGCTGAGGGCGATTCCCGGATTCCCCCACCGGATTTTTTGCCCCCAGCGCCGCAAGGCGGCACGGGCGGCCAAAGGCCGCAGCGAAGCGTCAAATCTCCACAAATCCACCCAAATCTTTAGCCCGAACCATTCACCCGAGTTTTTGCCCGAAAGTTTTAATTCGTGGGAAAACTTGGGAAGGAATTGCATGCGCTTGGGGATAACCATTTTCGGCTGCTTCTGCTTCGGCCTCGGCGCCCTGGCCGCCGGCGGCGCCACGGCGGGCAAGCCGCTGGGCGTCCCGGAGTTGGACGTCCCCCAGGCCGCGGCGGCGCCGGTGATTGACGGAAGGCTCGACGACCTTTGCTGGCGGGGCGCCGCGGTCATTCCCGGGCTCAAGCCGGCCCGGGGCGAAGACACCCAGGGGAAGATCGCCCGGATCCCGACCACGGTCCGGGTGCTCTGGGACGCGGAGTTCCTCTACGTCGGGTTCGAGTGCGTGGATGCCGAGGTCTACACTTCCGGGAGCTTGCGGCACGACGCCGACCTCTACAAGGAGGATGTCTGCGAGGTTTTCCTTGATGGCAAGGGGGACGGCCGGCAGCAGGTGGAAATCCAGGTGGCGCCCTCCGGGGTGAACACGGACGTGCTCTACGTCTACAGCGGCGAGCCGGAACACACGCCGGAATGGCGGCTGACGCCCAAATTCGTTGAGCGTGAGCGCTGGCTGCTCCGCGAGTGGGAGATGGCGGGGCTGCGCACCGCTGGGGCGCGGCTCCAGCGGGAGGGGAAGGCGGCCGGCTGGAGCGTGGAGCTGGCGATTCCGGCGGCGGCGGTCGTGAAGCGGCTGGGGCTCAAGCAGTTCGAGCCACTGGAAATCCGGGCGAACTTCATGCGCTACGACTGGCAGCCCGACCCGGCAACCGGGGAACGGCGGATCCTGCACATGAACTGGGCGCCGGTCCTGTTTGGCTGCCCGCACATCTCCCCAGCGGCCATGGGGCGGCTGCGGCTGCGGCCAGGACGCTGAAGGATTGGGCTCACCGCGCAAATCCACCCAAATTCTTTTGCCCACGAAACCACACGAAACAACACGAAAAAATCCGAACCATTTTTTACCCACAGCGCCGCAAGGCGGCACGGGCGGCCAAAGGCCGCAGCGAAGCGTCAAATCTTCACAAATCCGCACAAATCTTTTTGCCCACGAAACACACGAAACAACACGAAAGAATCCGAACCATTTTTTACCCACAGCGCCGCAAGGCGGCACGGGCGGCCAAAGGCCGCAGCGAAGCGTCAAATCTTCACAAATCCGCACAAATCTTTTTGCCCACGAAACACACGAAACGACACGAAAGAATCCGAACCATTTTTTACCCACAGCGCCGCAAGGCGGCACGGGCGGCCAAAGGCCGCAGCGAAGCGTCAAATCTTCACAAATCCGCACAAATCTTTTAGCCCACGAAACCACACGAAACAACACGAAAAAATCCGAACCATTTTTTACCCACAGCGCCGCAAGGCGGCACGGGCGGCCAAAGGCCGCAGCGAAGCGTCAAATCTTCACAAATTAAAACTTTCGGTCGAACCCTCTGCGAACTCCGCGCCGCCGCGGTGAGGAGTTGAAACTTTCGTGCGGTTTCGTGTGTTTCGTGGGCAAAATGATTTGTGGGTTAAACAATCTTCGGGGCGGAATCATGAAACGCAAAACCGCATTTACGCTGATTGAGCTGCTGGTGGTGATTGCGATCATCGCAATCCTCGCCGCCCTGCTGCTGCCGGCGTTGCAGCAGGCCAAGGAAACGGCCTATCGCGCCGCCTGCAAGAACAATCTGCGGCAACTGGGGGTGGGCATCGCCCTGTACGCCGCCGACTTTGACGACTGGACACCGCCGTGCGCGGCGGTCTACTACAGGAACGCGTCGCTGAACACCAACCAATTCGGGTATATGTCCGGGATCGGAATCCTTTACCCGAACTATCTCTCCAGCTACAAGTCCTTCTATTGCCCCTCGTCGCTGTATGAGCAGGCCCACATGGTCCCTGAACGCTGGGATCCAGATGTCTACACCGCCCCCTTGGCGGGCGTGGGGCCTGCGATCGGCTACTTTCCGCACCCACGGCAGTACCGGCTTTCCGGGCCGTTGCTGGCCTCGCCCAGCATGACCGACGTGGTGCTGGACAAGATTGAAAGGACAAGCTCGACTCCCACCTACTACTCGAACCATCCCGGCGGCGGCAAAAACGACAAGCGCATTTGGGAGAAGCCGAAGGGCGCCAACTTCCTGTTCCTGGACGGGCGGGTGCAATGGTATTCCACCGGAGCCGAAGACATCAACCTGAGTGGATCCTGGCTCTGGTCCGGCCAGATCCTGTTCCACAACGGCCAGCCGGGCTATGGCGACGCCGCCCATCCGGTCAATGTGCGGGAATGAGCTTTTTACCCACGAGCGCCGCTTCGCGGCGCCCGCGGCCACAAATCACCGGACATCCAACATCCAATGGGAAAGGGAACATGATGATGAAGCGTCGAATCATTGCAGCTCTATTGGGATTGCTCTTGGTGGCCCCGGCGTTGCCGGCGGCGGCCGCGGCGGGGGCGGCGCTGGCGCCGTTTGGCGCCGGGCTGCGGGTGCCGGCCAGGCAGGTCAAGCCCGCGAAGGTCACGCCGGTGGCAGTTGACCCGCTTTCCCAGGAAAACGCGGCGCGCTGGGTGGTGGAACTCCCGCGGGCCGGGCAGGAGGCCAAGACCTTCAGCATCCGGCAGGAAGGCGGTGCGGGGGTCTTGCGGATTGCGACCGATTTTTGCGACCCGGCACGGACGACGGTGCGGATCCTGCTGCCCGGCGACGGTCCGGCCAACGGCAACGTCTGGGCCAAGAGCCTGGCCAACTACGTCACCTTCCAGTGCCAGAGCAACAAGCCCGCACAGATGAGCTTCCACCTGCTCATCCGGGGGAGGACGGCCGGGACGTATCAGGCCGGCTTTGCCGCCAAACCGGGTGAATGGCAGCGGGTCATCCTGCCGGTGACGGAATTCAAGCTCAAGGGGTTCAACAACGTGGCGGGCGTCGGGGTGCGGCTGGCCTCCGCCGACAAAGGCGCGGAGGTTTCCATCAAGGACATCCGCGTGGGCGGCACGCCGTTCAGCGACGCCGCCTGGATTTCCCACCAGTTCAAGATCAGCCTCAACGGCGACTGGCGTTTCGCGCCCGACGCGGGCGGGCAGGGCGAAAAGGAGAAGTGGTTCGCGGACAAGTTTGACGACTCGCAATGGCAGACCTTGAAGTCGGGGCTGGGCTGGCAGCAGCAGGGGGTCGAGCATTACGGCTGGGGCTGGTACCGGCAGCAAATCTTCGTGCCCAAGGAATTCGAGGGGCTGCCGCTGACCTTGACGCTGTGCCCGATCCCCGCCGACGACGAAGTCTGGTTCAACGGCCAGCGGGTCGGCGGCTTCAGCAGCGAATACAAGTACAAGAACTGGCTGACGCGGGCCTACACGGTTCCCGCGGCGGCGCTCCGCTATGGGGCGGAGAACACCATCGCCATCCGGATCTGGGGCGGCAACATCACCTTCATTGGGAACAACAGCGGGCTGATCAAGGGGCCG
This sequence comes from Lentisphaeria bacterium, assembly GCA_041648735.1. GTDB lineage: Bacteria > Verrucomicrobiota > Lentisphaeria > Oligosphaerales > CAITYL01 > JBAZOO01. The sequence continues at coordinate 25,299 of JBAZOO010000020.1, read as the reverse complement.
CTGGCGGCGGAGCTGGATCCGTATCTCCCGCAAATGCGCGCGCCGGGCGGCCAGGCGGTGCCGTTCCAATTGTTCGACCTGAGCGAGGCGCAGCGCGGCCAGCCCTTCGAGGTCCTTTTTCCCTTTCCCGCCGAAGTGGCGTCCGAACCGGGTTCCAAGCTCAACTACCGCTTCAGCGACATGCTCGGCAACGAAATCACCGCGGGCAAGGCGCCGCTGGTGGCCGGGGCGGCGGCCGGGGTGGTCCAGGCGGTGGTGCCGGTTGACCAGGCGACTGCGCAGACCATCTATTTCCGCGGGCGCTTCCGCGCCTCGCTGATCGTCGAGGACGCCAGCGGCACGCCGCTCTATTCCGGGACGCGCGAGCTGGACCAGCTCTCCTTCGCCAAGCGCGACGCGACGCCGCTGCCCGCGTTGGCGGAAACGCTCGAGGACACGCCCTACGGCAAATTGAAGCTGGTGGACGAGATTGACTGCGCGACGCCGCTGCTTGCCGAGCCGCACCCCTGGCTGCAAGGCGGATTCAACCAGTTGACCAACTACATGACGCCCGGAGCGGATGTGGAAGTCAAGGTGACCGACATCCTGGGCAAGAAGGCGCGGGAGAGCGGGTACGGCTGGTTCGCCTACCGGATCGGCCGCGGCAAGCTCAAGCCGCGTTCCACCTACCTGGTCCGGATCGAGTATCCCGAGGACAAGCCGCGCTTCGCCCCGGTCGAGGTCCAGACCGGCCAGAACTTCATGGACGTCGGCTGGCGCAACGGCACCGCGCCGGAGAGCCCCTATGACAACTGGCCGCTGAGCCAGAAGTGGCAGTGGTACGACGTGGTCGTGCCGCTCGACGACCAGACCGTGGGCACCGGCGGCACCGGCACGGCCCCGGCCGAGAACGGCCTCTGGCTCTATTTCATGAACAAGCAGAAGCCGAACGCCTACTATGCCATGTGGCAGGGCGGCCCGGCGGTGGCGCGGATCAAGCTCTACGAGATCGACCCCGAGAAGAACGCGCCGGTGATCCGCAAGCCCCAGGGGCTGCCCCAGCGTGTCCTGTCGTTCGACTGGGAGCGGCAGCCGGACCACGACCCCGCCGACTTCGTCAAATACGCCAAGCTGATGGGCTACAGCGCCATCTCGCCGGTGATTCTCAAGTGGTTCTTTGCCAACTACGGCGAGCCCCTGAACGGCTACGAATCGGTGGCGATTGACGACCACGATTATTGGGCGCGCAAAGCCTATGACCCCGCCAGCGGCAAGGCCGCGGAGCCGCCGATCCCCGGCCGGAAATCGCAGCATCTCCGCTACCTGGAGGCGACCAAGCGCTACGGGATTGACTACATCCCGCGGGTCGAATGGGGTGGCTCGATGGACCTGCCCGTCGAGGCCCGCGCCATCGCCGCCGACGGCAACCCGGCCAAGCCGAACCGCTTCGCCCCGTGGTGCGCCAACCTCCTGCACCCCGCCACTTGGGACGATTTGCAGAAGTTTGCCGACCACCTGGTCAAGCCCTACGTCCAGGACAATCCGCAGTTGACCGGCGTCCTCTGGCGCATCCGCTGCGACCGGATGCCGATCAGCTACGGCAAGGCCGACCTCGAACTCTTCGCCAAGGAGACCAACACCAAGCTCCCCCCCGGCCGGACGGAACAATGGGCGGCCTGGGCGGCGGGCGAAGGCAAGGCGCAATACGACGCCTGGTGGCACCAGAAGCGCGCGGATTTCCACGCCCGGCTGGTGGAGCTGCTCAAGGGTTACCGCTCCGACCTGACGCTGTACTATTACAACTGGGATGGCGACAAGTTTGGCCTGATCCTGCCGGCCAACACCACCTGGGCCTTCAACAAGGGGCTGCTCAACCCCGGCCCGGGCGGGGCCCGCGGCGTCTATGAAAAGGACGAGGCGGAGCGCAAAACGTTCACCGCGGCGGCCTACATCGAGTCCCTGCGCACCGGCAACTTCGGCTTGGCCAGCGGCGGCATCAACCGGGCCGACTACGGCCTCCGGCCGGGCCTCTACAAGGACACCAAGGGCATCCAGCTCTTCGCCCCGGCCAACTACCTCTGCTATGCGGACAAGCCGGAGTACCTGAACTACTTCCAGACCGCCGACGGCCTGGCGGTGAGCAATGCCGTGCCCTATGACGAGATCGGGGCGCGCGCGATCAATCCCAAGTACGAGGGCAACATGGTCACCCCCGGCGGCGCGCCCTTCAGCATGGCGCTGGAGCTGCTGCCCTACTTCCACGGCGACGCGCGCACCCTGAACTGGACGGTCTACACCTACGGCCGCGGCTTCGCCGACGCGCACCGGCGCTTCGCCCAGGCCTTCCTGGCCATCCCCGCCATCCCCGGCACCGTCGTGGACCAGGGGGACGCGGACCTGAAGGTGCGAACCTACGCCTCGGACAAAGGAACCTACGTCGGCGTGGCCTACAAGGGCTATGCCGGGAAAAAGTTCACCGTCAAAATCCCGGCCAAGGCGGGTGTCAAGGTGACCGACCTGGTGACGGGCGAACCCGTGCCGGCGAAGGCCGCCGGGGACACGCTCGCCTTCGAGGTGGATTCCGGGCCGATGGAGCTGAACGCCTACCATGTTCAGTAACCCAGGGCGGCACTTCGTTTGCCCTGGGCTGGTTTGCCATGCGCCTTCGGCGCGAACGCCACATGGCCACGTCCCACGCGCTCTTCGTGGAGCCGCCCGTTGGCATTAACAGATATAGGATATGAATACACCTCCCCACCCAAAAATGAGAAATATGAGACTTCTTCTCCTCGCCACTGTTTTCCTGGCATTCCATGGCATGGCCATCGCCGGCATGGAACCCCTGGAAATCAGCCTGGAAGGCGAATGGCGCTTTGCGACCGCCCCCGGCGAACGGGGAATCCTGGCCAGATGGTTTGCCGCCGATCCGAAAAACGATGGGGTGAAGCGCGGCTGGCACAAGGCGGATTTTGACGATTCCTCCTGGCAGACACTGGTCACCGGCAAGTCGTGGCGGAAACAGGGGGTCGAACATGACGGCTGGGGGTGGTTCCGGCGGGAAATCGTCGTACCCAAGGAATACGCCGGCGTGCCGCTCGTTCTGAAGCTGGGCAAGAACGAGTCCGACGACGATGTCTGGTTCAACGGTGAGCACATCGGCGGCTTGCACGGCAAATACAAATACAGGAATTTGGCCGAACGGGTTTATGCCGTTCCGGCCTCCCTCATCCGTTATGGCGAGTCGAACACCATCGCCACCCGCATCTGGGGCGGCGACCTCACGTTTATCGGCGAAGCCAGCCAGGGACTGGTGCAGGGGGATTTCGCGGCGGTGCTGGATCCGTATGCCGTTTCAATCCGCGAACCTGGCGGAGTGGAGCGGCCCGCCGTGGGATTCGACCTGAGCGAGGCCGCGCGCGGCAAGCCGTTTGAAATGGTCTTTCGCTTTCCGGCGGAGAAGATCACCGGCCCGGCGACGCTGCAATGCGCGCTGACGGATGTTGTCGGCGGCGCGATTGCCACCCTCGAAGCCCCGGTGGACAGGGAAAAGGACAAGGGCGGAACCACCTTCGCCGTGATCAAGCCGGATCCGGACCTGGCGCGGACGCTGGCCTTGCGCACGCGCTTCACGGCGAATCTCGCCGTCCGGGATGCCTCGGGCAAATTACTGTACGAAACAGCCAAAGACCTGGATCACTTTTCCTTTGCCAAACGCGACGCCACCGCGCTTCCGGCGCTTGGCGGCAAATCCGAGGAAACGCCCTACGGACGGCTCAGGCTGGTGGACGAAATTGACTGCGCGACGCCGCTGGACGAGGAGCCGCACCCCTACCTCGAGAGTGGATTCGATCAGGGCCAGTTGTTCAAGACTCCGGGCGTTCCCGTCAAGGCGGGCGTCCGCGAAATCCTCGGCAAACAGGCGCGGGAAAGCGGGACCGGCTGGTTTGCCTACCGCATCGGCCGCGGCAAGCTGAAGCCCCACGGGACCTATCTGCTGCGGATCGAATACGCCGACGACAAGCCGCGCTACTGCCCCATCGAAATCAGCGCGGGGCGGAACTACCTCGACGTCGGCTGGCAAAGCGGCGTCGGCGCGGCGGACGACCCGTACGACCCCTGGCCGCTCACCCATTCCTGGCAATGGTATGATGTCATCGTCCCGCTGGACGAGGAGACCACCGGCACCAGCGGCGCTTACGGCGCGCCCACGGAGCACGGCGTCTGGGTCTATTTCATCAACAAGGTCACGCCCAACAAATACTACGCCCTGTATGAGGGCGGTCCGGCCATTGCGCGGCTGAAACTTTACGAGATCGCCCCGGCGAAAAATGCGCCTGTCATCCGGCAACCCCGGGGCCTGCCCCAGCGCACGCTGATGTTCGACTGGGAGCGCCAGGCCGAAGCGGCGCCGGGGGACGGCGTACGTTACGCGAAACTCATGGGCTACAACGCCATTTCCCCCATCATGATCAAATGGGGGCTGGCCAACTGGGCCGAGCCGCTCAACGGCTACCACAGCTTCGGACGCGACGCCCAAAAATACATGGTCAACAAGGACTGCCAGCCCGGCGAAAACGCGCGGCCCGCCGTGCCGGGAATGGATTCCCAGCATCTGAAATACCTGGCCGAGACGAAACGCCACGGCATCCGCTACATCCCGCGCGTCGAATACGGTGGGTCACTCGACCTCCCGGAGGGACTGCGCGCCATCGGCCCCGACGGCAAACCGGCCAAGCCCAACCGCTTCGGCGCCTGGTGCGCCGACCTCTTGCAGCCGGCGACCGGGGACGACCTGAAGAAGCTGCTGGACCATCTCATCAAGCCGCATGTGAAGGACAACCCGCAACTGACCGGCGTCCTCTGGCGCATCCGCCAGGACCGGATGCCGATCAGCTACAGCAAGTTCGATCTTGAGCTGTTCGCCCAGGAAACGGGCAAACTTCCCGCCGGCCCGGAAGCGGAACAGCGCGCTTGGGCCACGGGCAAGGGACGCGGCCACTACGAAGCTTGGTGGCACGAAAAGCGGGCGCAATTCCACGGCAAACTCGCCGCCCTGCTGCGGAGCTACCGCCCGGACCTGAAGCTCTATTATTACAACTGGGACAGCGACAAGTTCTCGCTGGTCCTGCCCAGCATCACCATGTGGTCGTTCCTCGGCAGACTTTCGCCCTCGAAGGAGGGCGCGAACTTCAACGACGACGGCACCGGCAGCGGCCTGGCCGTTTACAAAGAGGACCGCGAGGCGCGCAAGAAGCTGACGGGGGCGGACTACATCCAGGTGATGCGTTCGGGCAACTTCGGCGCGGTGGCCAAATTGGAGGCGCCACGGGCCGACTACGCGCTACGCCCGGAACTTTACCGCGGCATCAAGGGGGTGGAACTGTTCGCCCCGGCCAACTTCCGCTGCTATGCGGACAAACCGGATTACCTGAACTATTTCCAGACCGCCGAGGGGCTGGCGGTGAGCAACTGCGTCTCTTATGACGAGGTCGGCGCGCGAACCATCAATCCCCGCTACGAGGGCAGCATGGTCACGCCGTCGCCGGCTGCCTTCAGCATGGCGCTCGAACTGCTGCCCTATTTCCACGGCGACGCCCGGACATTGAGCTACACGCCCTATACCTACGCGCGCGGCTTTGCCGCCGCCCACCGCCGCTTCGCCCAAGCCTTCCTGGCGCTGCCGGCCATCCCTGGCACCGTCGTGGACCAGGGGGACGCGGACCTGAAGGTGCGGACCTACGCCTCGGACAAAGGAACCTACGTCGGCGTGGCCTACAAGGGCTATGCCGGGAAAAAGTTCACCGTCAAAATCCCGGCCAAGGCGGGGGCCAAGGTGACCGATCTGGTGACGGGCAAAACCGTGCCGGCGAAGGCCGCCGGTGACGGGCTGGCGTTCGCGGTGGACTCCGGGCCGATGGAGCTGAATGCCTATCTAGTGCAGTGATTTTGCCCACGAAACACACGAAACGACACGAAAAAATCCGACCCATTTTTTTACCCACAGCGCCGCAAGGCGGCACGGGCGGCCAAAGGCCGCAGCGAAGCGTCAAATCTTCACAAATCCGCACAAATCTTTTTGCCCACGAAACACACGAAACTACACGAAAAATTTAATTTTTAGATTTTTAGCGACATTTGGAAGGTTTTATGGGTTTTGATTTGTTGTAAAATCGGTTTAGCGGTTTGATTCGTGTTGATTTGTGTGGATTCGTGGGTAAAAAGGGTTTGGATTTTTCGTGCTGTTTCGTGTGTTTCGTGGGAAAAAAGGCAGGAAAGCTTTATGCGCGTCCTCCACATCACCGACCTGTTCAATCCGCCGGGCGATCCCGACGATCACTTTGACTTGCTGACTCTTCTTTCGATTCCCGATCTGGAAGTGGCCGGCGGCGTCATTGACCACACCGTCGCGCGCGGCGTGCCAGGCACGGCCACCATTGCCAAGGCCGCGGCGCTCTGTGGGCGCGGCCCGATCCCCTGCGCGGTTGGCCTGACCCGCCCCCTGGACTCGGAATCCGACACGGGCATCGGCCAGCCGAAGGAAGCCCAGGCGGCGGTGGAACTGATCCTCGCCTGCCTCGAACGCTGCCCCGACCGCGGCATGATCTTTACCATTGTCGGCTCCATGCGCGACCTGGCGGCGGCCTACAACCGGGAACCGGCGCTGTTCCACGCCAAGGTGGCGCGGCTCATGGTCAACGCCGGCGATTCCTGCGGCGAGGTCGGACCCCAGGATTGGAACACCGCGCTCGATCTGGCCGGCTGGCGGCGGATCATGGCCTCCGGCTTGCCGGTTGACTGGTTCCCGTGCAATCCATCCAAAGGACGCGGTCGCCTGAACCACCACGTTTCCTATTGGAGCTTCCCGCAGAAGGAGATCCTGGGTGATTGTCCCGCACGGGTGAAGGAGTTTTTCGACTCGGAGCAGATTTCTACGGCCGACCCGGTGACGCGACACATGTGGTCCACGGTGAGCTTCCTGGAAACCGCGAAACTGGCAGGATGCGCGACGCCGGAAATCCATGCGGTGAAGTCCTACGAAATGACTCCGGCCAGCATTGAGCTTGGCGGGGACGGCACCGCCCATTGGTCGCTCCGCGCCAAGGGAAGCCCTGCAAACGCCCGCATCCTCACGATTGCGGACACTGCGGCGTATGGCGCCGACATGAACCGTTTCCTGAGAGCCTGCTTCGCGAAAATCGGAGCACGTTAGGATCCGTTACAAAATGACCCCCATGAATATCCTCCCTATCCTGAAAAAGCGATCACTGATGCGCCTTGCCTCGAACCGCGCCCTGCTGAAAGGCGTTGTTGCCGCCGGCCTGTTGGCGGCGCGCAGCCTGCCTTTGGCGGCGGCGGAATTCCCGGCGGTTTCGTCCGTCTATGTCCATTATGCGGCGGACAATCCGGCCAATACAACGCTTCCGCCGCTCCGCCAGGCGTTCACCGTGGGTGACGTGGACCTTGCGAATCAGAAGCTCGCGCTCCCCAATCTCGGCTTTTCGCCCATCGTCTATCCGGGCGGCATCGGCCCGGCGACGCCGGTGTATTTTTCGTCCACCGGAAAGCTGCCGGCGCCTCTGCAACCCGCGACGCCCTATTACGTCGTTCCCGCCGCGGGCGGCGGTTACAAAGTCTTTGCCGCGGCCGTGGATGCGGACGCGCCGTTTCAGCCGGGCGGGGTTTTGGGCGAGAAGGTCCTGCCGGCGCAGAACGTCTCCCAGGGCGTCCGCAGCATCGTGTTCACGGACGCCGGGACGGGAATGCACACGCTTGCCACAAAAACTTTGATCAGCCAGCTCACCGACCTGACGGCCAACGGTTACAACTCCAGCGCCGTGAATGCATCGGACAAACACGCACTTCTCGAAGTGGATGCCGACAGCGGCGGCAGGAAATTCATCCGCACGGCCGGCGCGACGGCCCGCGAGAACTTTGTCGGCAGCTACAGCGCCTACGGCCAGGTCTTCCTCCAAAGTCCCGGTGCCAAACGGTTCGAGGCCCGGCAGCGCGTGGGAGGAAAGCGGGTCGTCTATCAGATCTTTGTCGGAAGAGTCCGTTCGTTCAAGGAGCGCCAGGTGGTGAAGTTCCTGGCCGATCCGGCACTGGTGGATCCCGGCACGGACCGCGTCAAATATGCCGCCGACCACCGGATGCGGGGCAGGCTCGCCACCGGCGACCTTCTCAATGGCAAAGCCGATGCAGGCTCCGCGCTGCCGGCACCGCTCGTGGAAGGGACGGATTATTACGTGCGCAGGAGCGACAACAGCTTTGTCACCCTGCACCCGACCGCCGCGGACGCCGCCAGCAACACGAATGTCATCAACCTCACCAGCGCGGGGACCGGTTCGTTCCTGTTCTGGGCGCCGGAGCGGGTGGGAGACGCGCGGCGGTGGAGTTTCTTTGCGGAGGTGCTCGAACCCGGAAAAGGCGGCGGCAACACGCTTTCCGTCCGCCTGAGCGAGCCCGTGCCGAGCAGTGCCGGTGTGTTGAAAATCGGAAAAGCATTCACCGTCGCCGGGAGCGGCAATGGAAACATCTCCGGCTTCGGAAACCTGCCGGAGCTGAGCCCGGTCGTCCTGTGGACTCCCCCCCGCGCCGTGCTTCCCGCGCCCTTGCGGGCGGGTGTCACGTATTGGACGACGAGGAATCCGGCTTCGCCCGGCACGGGCCGCCTGCATGCGACCCTGGCCAGCGCGAAGGAAGGCGCCGGCAAGGCGACAAGCGATTCAGGCTGCATCAAATTCACCGCGCCGGGCAGCGGCGAGATGCTGACCAGCTACGCCGATGGCGCGAGCGCAATCACTTTCGGAACGCTTGGGCCGATGGAACCCATGACCACCCGCGTCCCCCTCGGGCCGTTGTGCGTGCTGGTCTTCAAGATCGACTTCGCCGATCCGGCGCAGCCGTCGGTGCTCGCCACGCTTGGCGTCAACGAAGCGGTGACGGAGCAAAAATTGCTGAAGAAGATTCCCAAAGGCCTCACTCCGGCGGCGGCAGATGATCACTCCCATGCCTGGACGCTCTTCAACTCCGCGCAAGGACACGTCCCGATCGATCTGGATCTGTATGAACTGGTCTTCGGCAGTTCCGCCGACGCGGTGCCCGACAGCGAGATCCAGGCACTGGTTGGGTACTTCAAAACCAAATACCGCATTGAAACGGAAACAAGCGACTCCATAACAAACAAACAGATCCAATGAAAAGAATCCATTCCCCCAAATTCCCGATGAAACATTGTCTTCTATTGATGATTCCAGCCCTGCTGGCGGCAATCACGCTGCAAGCCGGGGCGGCGGTTCAGCTCCCCGCCTTCTTTTCCGATCACATGGTGCTCCAGACCGGCCGGCCCGTTCCCGTCTGGGGCAAGGCCGATCCCGGCGAGAAGGTCACGGTCGCCATTGGCGGCCAATCCAAGACCGCCGAAGCCGGGCCGGATGGCAAATGGTCCGTGGCGCTCGATCCCCTGCCGCCGGGCGGTCCCCTGACCCTCACCGTGCAGGGCGGCGGCGAGGCCCGCGCCCGCACCATCCGGGATGTGCTCGTGGGCGAGGTCTGGCTTTGTTCCGGCCAGTCGAACATGGCTCTCCCGGTGAGCAAGGCCAAGGATTTCAAAACCGAGCAACCCGCGGCGACCTGGCCGAAGATTCGGCAGTTTCAAAACACCAAGTGGGTTGTTTGCAGCCCCGAGACGGTCGGGAAATTCTCGGCTGCCGCTTATTTTTTCGGCCGTGAAATCCAGCAGAAGACAGGCTTGCCGGTCGGACTGCTCAACGTCTCGTCCGGCGGCACGCCCATTGAATTGTGGACCAGCCTGGAAGCGCAGAAGGCGGTTCCCGAATTGAAGCCCCTCTTTGTTGAGGCAGGCGGGGAGGCCGCCGCCAGCGCGGAAGATGTCAAGCAAGCCGAAAGCGACCGCAAACAGGCCGTGGAAGTCGAGGGCAAGAAGGCCGCCGCCGCCCAGAAGGTTGTTCCCGGCGCCCTCTTCAAAGCCAGAATTCTGCCCGTGGCGCCGTATGCCATTCGCGGCGTCATCTGGTATCAGGGCGAAGCCAATTCCTACACCATCCATGCCAACCTGTACGGGATTCAGCTCGCCACCATGATCAAGGACTGGCGCCGCCTGTGGGGCTACGATTTTGCCTTCATCTCGGTGCAGCTTCCCGACATCGGTTCACCTCAGACCCAGCCGGTCCAGACCCACGGGCGGGTGCTGGTGCGCGAGGGTGTCCTGAAATCCCTGAGCCTTCCCAACACCGGCCTGGCCGTCACCATCGGCACCGGCGAGGAGAAATCCAATCATCCCGTGAACAAGCAGGAAGTCGGCCGGCGCCTGGCGCAGTGGGCCCTGGCGACCGTGTACAAGCACAAGAACGTCGCGGCCTCCGGCCCGCTGCCCGAGAGCAGCCGGGTCGCGGACGGCAAAGTCATTGTCACCTTCTCCCACACCGACGGCGGCCTGGTGGCGCAGGGCGGCGGCGAGCTGAAAGGCTTTGCCATTGCCGGCGCGGACATGAAATGGGTCTGGGGCAAGGCCAAGATTGACGGGAACACCGTGGCCGTTTCCAGTCCGGAAGTGAAAGACCCCGTCGCGGTGCGTTACGCCTGGGCCGTGAACCCGGCGGGCAGCAACCTTTTCAACGGCGCCGGCCTGCCGGCCACCCCCTTCCGGACCGACAACGAGCCGCTCACCAACGCCTTCAGGCAATGACCGCTATTAGCTCAACCGAAAAAGTACGGGTGTTCGAGGTTCCCCTTCTTGGAGAGATTCCATGGTGTTTTTCCGGGATTCCGGCAAAAGATGCCACTCAAAACATCAAGTTTAAGAATCTGGCTGGGATCCCGGGGCGTACCGCGCTATCAACCTTATTTTGTCTATTTACGATACTCTGCTCGGGTGGTTTCGCCTTCGCCAACGGCATCAAAACCGGCTGGCAAGCCTCCGTACAGCCGGTCGCCACCACAGCCATTTCCAAACCAGTTTACTATGCGATTGGTCTTGATCGGATGATCGCGACCTATACCGGCCCAACCTGCCGTATCAACGGCAAGGAAATCGGCGTGAATGCCAACGGCACTTTGGATGAGGCTGCTGCCACAGCGGCATTGGCGGGGCTGCCTCTCGCCGGCGCTCCGGTGGAAGTGGCGGTGCAACGTCCCGGCACGGCGACACCGCTCTGGATGACAACGCCCTCCGGCCAATCCCTGCCGACTTTTGCCAAGGATGCGGCCGGCAACTGGTGCCTCCGGTTCGTCGGCGGTCAAGCCCTGGTGGTTCCTGTCAATGGCATTCCCTTTTCAACCGGCGGCGGCAAATCTTTCACCGGACTAACGGTGAATGGCGAACGAAAGGAAGCGGCCAACGCCGTGGACTACGCCTGGTCCTATCGCAGCAGCACGGATGCAAACCAGATCGATGTTCAACAGGGCGCAGCAGCGGGATCAGCCAGTTTTGTCTGGAACAATGGCGGCACATCGGCCTACACTGATCGCACCCCGCTTCCCCGCGAAGGGCATAACATTCTCACCCTCAACTGCAACAGTACCGGCGCCTTTGGGGTATACCGTAATGGCGTCAAGATCAACAGCCAACAACATGCTCCGGCATCGGGGGTGTTGGATGAAGCGGCTGGAAACATTTCTATCGGCATCAACAGTGCCAAATCTCCCGCAGTCAATACCTCACAGGATTTTTTGTTCTATGGCCTGATCGTTACGGATCTGCTTACTGTGCCCGAAACGCGAACTATGCAGTGGCGGTTCTCCAGACAGGCCGCCTGGCGGCGGGCTCGCACGCTGACCAATCTGGTGTTACCGAATGAGGTGCTTGATTTTGGAAAAACCGTCCAGATCAAGGGACAGACCGCAATACCTGGCCTGCTGGGAAAAACCAACCTGATCCTGAATACCCAAGAGGTGGATTTTAAAGGAAAAAAACACCTTCCCGCCTTGGCACCCGCCCAAATGAGTGAATATGGGATTTCCGGTTTGTACACCGGAGACTATTTGAACCTGGCGAACTCGTTCCAGGCCGACAACGACTTTTTCAGCGACAAGTGGGAATGGACGGTATGGGCAATCGTGATGTTCGATCCGGCAATGGGTCGGAACAGCACCCTGCTTGATATCCTGGGAATGCGCACAGGTGCAGTCACCGACATGAACGCTTCAGGAAAATATGGGGTCGAAGCCCCATGGACGGTTGGCCGGCATCACAACAACTGGACGCTCTACACGAAGCCGACAGTTGCCATTGATGTGCCGCAGGAGATCAAATTCGAGATGGATTTCACCAAATGGCCCTGCAAGGTGGCCCAGGCGCCATCGCTCACTTACTTGAACCACGATCAGTGGGGGGCCGCCCATGTCTTCGCCTACCGTGACCGGCTTCACCTTCAATGGGTCACACAACCCGGAGGCCCGAACGGCATCCCACCGGCGATGTCGGTGGGCGATTCCAACGATCATCAACCGGCCCGCGTGCTCTATGGTGTTCCCTATGTCGTTATCATCAAACACCGTCCCAATCCAAAACTTGATCGCAGTAATTCGGCAACATGGACTGTTTACAAGCAAGGATCCTATGTCCAGCTCAAGGCCGCTCCGCTTACCGAAGTGATGGCTTGGGACCGGATGGATTGCGCCGTGGCCACCCGTCCCGACAAGGGTGCGCTGGCCGCGCCGGTGGCCGGGGCGAGACTGATGAGCTTTGGGCGTTTTCATCTAAAATATGCTTTCCAAGGTTACCGCTTTGCTGCCGGATTCATCGCGGATCATATCACCACCGATGACGAGGACCTGGCGATTTTTTACAACGGAATGGATTTGGCCAATTACACCGACAAAGTTTTGGCGGGGAGCAAGACAAATGAAGGAGTGAAGGTGAATGGTGGCCGCAAGCCGGGAAATTGATTTCGGGGAAGTCAGTTTTTGAATTATGAAATTTAGCCGGAAAGTTGGAATGAAACGGACGTCTGGAATTGTCGCATTCGTACTCCTGCTCGCGATATCAAGTGGGTTGGCGCAGGACATGTCCGTGCTCGTGCCGATGCCCGATGGCGTCCGGCTTGCCGTTGACGTGTATCTGCCGGCCGGGCACGAGGATGCCGCACGCCATCCGACACTGCTCTTGCTCACGCGCTATATGCGCAGCCGGCAGGGCGCCGACGGCAAGCCGGTCAAGTCGCTTATTCCGCTTGATGAGTTCTTCATCGCCCACGGTTATGCGCTGGTCAAGGTTGATCTGCGTGGATCGGGCGCGTCGTTCGGCCACCGCGATGCGGAGTACGGGCCCGCGGAAACGCAGGACGGCAAAGCCATCCTCGACTGGGTGGTGTCGCAGCCCTGGTGCGACGGCAAGGTCGGCGCGTACGGCAACTCGTACACCGGCACGACCGCCGAATTCCTCGCCGCCTCCCGGCACCCTGCGTTGAAGGCCGTCGCCTTCAGTTGCTCCGACTTCGACATCTATCGCACCGCCTGCTGGCCATACGGACTGTATTGCAAGTTCATCGGGGCATGGAGCAGTTTTGTGAGAAGTCTCGACTTGAACAAGGGCAAGGTCGGCGTGCGCCCGGTCACTGCCGATGCCGATGGCAAATTACTAGCCGCCGCCATCGCCGAACACGAGTCCAACATCAACGTCAATACCTGGATCCTTGGATCGCGGTTTCGCGACCAACCCGCGCCCGGCTTCAAAGTGAGCCTGGCGGAATGCGGTTCGTTGCATTGGCGCAAGGAAATCGAAGCTTCCAAGGTGCCGATGCTGGTGTTCGCGAGCTGGCTCGACGGGGGCACCGCCATCGGCGCGCTTGAGCGTCTGCAATACTACTCGAACCCGCAGAAGCTGGTGATGATGGCGTCAACCCACGGCGGCAAGGCGCTGGCGAGTCCGTTCGTTGTCGGCAGTAAATCATTGCCGCCGGTGCCAGCGTGGGACGAGCAGGTCCAGATGCGGCTCGACTTCTTCGATCAGTATCTGCGCGGCATCGACCGCGGCGTCGCGAGCTGGCCGAAGGTGCGCTATTTCCATATGGGCGAAGAGAAGATGCGCGCGACCGATCAGTGGCCACCGGCCGGCACAGCGATGCGCCCTTTTTATTTCGGCGCCGATCATGTTCTCGCTCCCGAACCCGCGGCCGCCGGCAGTGACGACTACGAGGTTGATTTCGGCGTGAGCACGGGACGCACCAACCGCTGGTATGCGCAGACAAGCTCGCCAGTATTGAACCTTGACCACCGCGAGAAGATGGACGAGCGCATGCTGCTCTACACCAGCGAGCCTCTCGAAGCGGATCTGGAAGTGACCGGCTCGGCTGTGGTGCATCTCTGGTGCAGCACGGATCGCGACGACGGCGCATTCCTCGTCTATCTCGAGGATGTCGATGCCGATGGACAGAGCCGCTACGTGACCGAGGGGGGCCTGCGCGGCCTGCATCGCAAGGTTGGGACCAACCCCGACCATCCGCAATCCACACCGTTCCATTCGTTCGCCAAGAACGATGCCGCGCCGATGAAACCGGGCGAGACCTGCGAGCTCGCATTCGAGCTGATGCCGACGTCCGTGAAATTCGCGCGCGGCCATCGTCTGCGGATCGCCCTTGCCGGCGCCGACAGCGACTCGTTTGAACGTGTTCCCGCCAAAGGCCCGGCGAAGTGGCGTGTCGCGCGCGGCCCCGAGCATCCATCGCGGATTGAACTTCCCGTCGTCGCGGCCCTGGCAGTCACGAAACCTGACCCCCTATCCGGATCGCCCACCGACTCAGACCGGCCCGCCAATGGCCGGCCGCCTTCATCCACAGAAAAAAAACTCCTGGTCGTCTCCACGAGCACGCGGAACCGCTTCCAGGCTTCGATTGACGCGGCGGAAAAGGCACTCGTGCGGCTCTCGGAACAGAGCGGGGCGTTCACCCTCGAATTTGTGCGGCAGCCGTCCGCGCCCCAGCCCAAGAAACCCAAACAGCCTGCCGCCCCCAAACCGGGTGCAAGCGAGGAGGAGCAGGCGGCATACACGAAGGCCAGCGAGGCTTTCAAGGCTGCCCAGGACGCGTATCCCGAGGTGGCCAAAAAATTCCAGGATGAGATGAAGCAGGCGCTGCAAAAGCTGTCGCCCGAATCGCTCAAGAATTACGATGGCGTGGTTTTCTGCTACACTTCGGGCGATCTGCCTTTGCCGGATTTCGAGGGGTTCCTCGCGTGGATCAAGGCGGGACACGCTTTCATTGGATTGGGGAACGCGATGGAAACGATGGTCAGTTACCCGGATTACTACGACATGCTCGGGGGGAAGTGGATCCATTTCAAGGGAACACAGAGATGGATTGATGCGGAAATCGTCAACCCGTCTCCACAACATCCCGCCAGCAAAGGCATTCCTGCCAAATGGACGATCCGGGAATTCAGCTATAAAATCCCGAATTTTGTCCTGTCCGATCCGGCGCATACGCAGGAACTGCTTATCATGGAAAAAAGCCCGACCGATCAGGCTCCCGGTCATTACCCGCTCGCCTGGTGTCGGGACTATGGGCGCGGGCGTGTCTTTTTCACGTCGCTCGGCGGCAATCGCGATCTCTGGGACGAGAATCTGGCGACCCGCAAAAACCCGCCCGCAACCGCGAAGATTTTTCAGGCTCACTTGTTAGGTGGCATCCTCTGGGCGCTTGGCCTTGAGGCTCGTCCAGACGCCCCGGCGGAAACCAAGCCTGGGTGGCCGAATCAATGAAAACTTATGACCCAAGACACTCCACCCCATCTCTACGACGCCTTCTATGATCCGGAAGCCTGCCTGGTCCGGGTGCCGTTTCACGGCCCCGGCTATCACTCGCGTGTTCCCGACGGGACGCTGGTTCATCCCACCAACCTCTCGCTGTGCTATGCCTTGGAGCTGGTTTGCCGCCATGCCGCCGCCGCTCATCATCCCCGGTGACGCGGAGACGCTGACCCCCATCCAACAGGGACGGGCCGCGACTGCGCGGCTCCGGGAACTCGGTGTCGAGCACCGTTCCGAGGTGCGGCCGGGCAAG
Organism: Lentisphaeria bacterium; assembly: GCA_041648735.1. Taxonomy (GTDB): domain Bacteria; phylum Verrucomicrobiota; class Lentisphaeria; order Oligosphaerales; family CAITYL01; genus JBAZOO01. The sequence continues at coordinate 9,301 of JBAZOO010000020.1, read as the reverse complement.
GGGCACGGCTGGCCGGACATGGCTGCCGAGCATGCCCTCCGCGCCGACTGGTTCGCCACGCACCTGAGCCTCTGAAATACCCAACAACCGGAACCCGGCGCCCCTGAAGCTCTCGCCCGAATCGCTCAAGAACCACAAATCCAAAATCGGACTCAATCCCATGCAACCCATTGACTGGATCCTCCTGACCGTCCCGCTGCTCGTGGTGTTCGCTGTCGGCCTCTACACGCAGCGCTACATGAAAAGCGTGGCCGACTTCCTCTCCGGCGGGCGCGTGGCCGGCCGCTACCTGGTCGCCGTTGCCCGCGGCGAGATGCAGGCCGGAGCCGTGGTGTTCGTGGCTTCGTTCGAGGTGATCGCCAAATCGGGGTTTGTCCTGAACTGGTGGGTCTGGATCACCATTCCCGTCATCTTCCTGGTGACCATCACCGGGTTTGTCGTGTACCGCTACCGCGAGACGCGCGCCATGACCCTGGCGCAGTTCTTCGAGATCCGCTACAGCAAGAAATTCCGCTTCTTCACCGGACTCCTGGGGTTCTTTGCCGGGCTGGTCAATTTCGGGATCATCCCGGCGGTCGGCGCCCGCTTCTTCGTCTATTTCCTCGGCCTGCCGCAGGACATCATGCTCTTTTCCCACCCCGTGCCGACCTACATCCCGCTCATGGCGCTGTTTCTCGGCTTCGCGCTCTGGCTCGCACTTGCCGGCGGATTGATCACCATGATGGTGACTGACTGCCTGGAAGGCATGATCTCACAGATCCTCTATCTGGTCATCATCGTCAGCCTGCTCACCATGTTCGACTGGTCCCAGATCAACACCGTCCTGGCGCAGCGTCCCCCCGGCCAATCCTTTCTCAATCCGTTCGACTCCGGCAGCCTGAAAGACTTCAACCTGACTTATATCTTGATGGGCTTGTTTGCGACGATCTACGGCACCATGGCCTGGCAGAACGCCAGCGCCTACAACTCGGCCGCCCTGACCCCGCATGAATCCCGCATGGCCGGCATCCTCGGCCGCTGGCGCGAATTGGGAAAGGTGGCGGTCGTGACCTTGCTGGCCGTCTGCGCAATCACCTACTTGCAGCATCCCGACTTCGCCACCCGCGCCGTCCAGGCCCACCAGGAGATCGCCCAGATCGCCCCGGCGAAAATCCAGGACCAGATGACCGTGCCGGTCGCCCTCTCGCACCTCTTGCCGGCCGGCGTCAAGGGCGCGCTCTGCATCATCCTCTTGCTCGGGATTTTCGGCGGCGACTCCACCCACCTCCACTCCTGGGGCGGGATCTTCATTCAGGACGTGCTGGTGCCGCTCCGCAAAAAGCCGTTGACTCCAAAACAGCACATCCTTGCGCTCCGCCTCTCGGCGGGCGGCGTCGCCGGGTTCGCTTTTCTCTTCGGATGCCTTTTCCGGCAAACTGAATATATTTTCTTCTGGTGGACGATCACCCAGACGATCTACATCGGCGGCGCCGGCGCCGCGATCATCGGCGGCCTCTATTGGAAGAAAGGGACCACCGCGGGCGCCTGGGCCGCCTTGTTCACCGGTTCGACCCTCGCCGTCGGCGGCATCCTGGCCCGGCAAATCCATGGCGACGCCTTTCCGCTCAATGTCGTCCAGGTCTCCTTCTTCGCCACCCTGCTCGCCATCGCCGTCTATGCACTGGTCTCCCTGCTGACCTGCCGCGAGGATTTCAATTTGGAACGGATGCTGCATCGCGGCAAGTACGCGGCCATCAAGGAACAGGTCGGCGAAGCCGTCAAGCCCGCCCCGGACCGGCGCCTCTGGCTCGGCAAGTTGATCGGGTTCGACGAGAACTTCACCCTCGGCGACAAGTGGATCGCCGGCAGCCTGCTCGGCTGGAGCCTGCTCTGGTTTGGCATCTTCATCCTCGGCACGCTCTGGAACTTCGTCGCCCCCTGGCCGCTTCATGCCTGGTCCACCTTCTGGAAGGTGACGAGCATCGGGCTGCCCATCTGCTTTGCCGCCGTCACCGCCGTCTGGTTCACCTGGGGCGGCCTGCGCGACATGCGCGCCCTCTTCCGCCGCCTGCGCGTGCAAAAAATCAATCCCCTTGACGACGGCACCGTGGTCGGACACCAGAACCTCGACGAGGCCGCGCTCCAGCCGGAGCGGCCAGAACCGCGCCCGTCGGAAGAACGGTAGTGCGGTGTGGAGTGCGGCGACTCGGCGCCGCCCTTCTCCGGCGCGCCTCGGCGCGCCGCTCCGGGCTCCATGGCTGTCGCGGCTCAGACGGAACAACGGAAGGACGGAAAAAACGCCTCGCCGGCAGATCCCCTGGACGGCAGCTCCCGTCCCGTAGGACTGAAGGCAATTTTCGGACGGACTTCGTGACTTCGCGTGAATCATTCCGGCTAAACTCCAACCCCGAACCCAAGCCCCCCCCATGACGCCCCAATCCCTGCCCTCCGAACGCTCGACCTACCGCGACCCCCCCCCCCGCCCCACCCTCATCCAGTGGACCCAAGGGCCGCACACCAACCAGCACCTCTATTTCACCAGCCCCAGCGTCACCGCCGACGACCGCTGGCTGGTGTTCATCTCCGACCGCGACGGCAACCCCAACCTCTACGCCATTGACCGCCGCGACGGCGCCATCCGCCAGTTGAGCGCCAATGCCAACGGCCTGCTCCGCAGCTACGTCTACTCCCAAGGCGGATTGCACGGCCTCAGCAAGGCCTCACCCTGCCTCGACCCGCACCGCAACCGCCTCTTCTACATCCGCGACGACACCGTCTTCGCCGTGGACCTCGACGCGGCGGAGACTTCCGAACGCCAGCTCTGCGAACTGCCCCAGGGCTGGTATGGCGGCTTCACCCACATCTCCCCCGACGGGAAGTGCTTCTGCGTCCCCTGCACCGATCCCCGGGCCTTCGCGGATGAGAAGACCCAATGGGAACAGTTGAAGACGGTGCCCCAGCGCATGGACAGGCTCGGGCTGGTGAGCCGCATCCTTCTGGTCGAGGTCGCGACCGGCAACCTCCGGATCGCCGCCGAAGTGCCCTTCTGGGTCACCCATGTCCAGTTCGACCCCGCCGGCAGCGGCCGGATCGTCTTCAACCGTGAGGGGGATCGCCCCGGCGGCGGCCCCATGCCCGACCGCATCTGGTGCCTGGAGCCCACCGGCGCCTTCCGCCCCCTCGCCGACCAGCCGGCCGAAGAATGGCGCTCCCATGAAAACTGGGCCCCGGACGGCAGGAGCATCGTCTACCACGGCGGCCGCGACGGCAAGGCGTTCGTCGCGGCCCGGACCTGGGAAGGGAAGCTCCTCCACGAGACGAACCTCGGCGGCATCGAGTTCTGGCACGCCACCGGCGCACCGGACGGCCGCCGCCTCGTCGTCGACCGCCGCGACGGGATGATCTCCGTGCTCGACCCCGCCGCCAGCGCCAACCGCGTCACCGACCTCTGCCGGCATGACACCACCTATGACGACCAGGACGCCCACGCCCACCCGATCGCCACCCCCAGCGGCAGGAGCGTCATTTTCACCTCCGTCCGCACCGGCAACTGCAACGTCTACGAGGTGCCGTTCCCCGCCGGCCAGTGACGCCAGGACCCCGCCTTGGGGACGGAAGACGTCCCGATGGCCCGCGACGGTTGCCAAACAGCGGCTAGAGTATGGCAATGTCCGCTGCCGCCGTCCGCCACCCCACCCCCAAGGAGATGAGGCCATGGAATTCCACGAGGTCCTCCGCGCCCGCCGCAGCATCCGCGGATTCAAGCCCGACCCGATCCCGCAGCCGGCCCTCGACCGCATCTTCGAGGCGGTCCGGATCGCGCCCTCCGCCTGCAACCTCCAGCCCTGGAAGTTCCTGATCCTGCAATCGCCCGAAGCCAAGGCGCCGGTCCACGAGGTCTACACCCGGGGCACATGGCTGCGGGAAGCGCCCCTGATCATCGTCGCCCTCGGCAACCGCAAGACCGCCTGGCGCCGGGTCGACCACAGCTCCTCGCACATCATCGATGTCAGCATCGCCATGGAGCACCTGGTCCTGGCGGCCGCCGCCGAAGGGCTTGGCACCTGCTGGATCTGCGCCTTCGACCAGCACGCCCTCCACCAGCGGCTCGGGCTGACCTCCGAATGGGACGTGGTCGCCCTGACCCCCCTCGGCCGGCCCGACGCCACGCCCGGCCCGTTCCAGCGCAAGGAACTGGCCGAAATCCTGGAAATCCGCTGACCCACCCCCCGCCGCCACCATCCCCAGGCCCCTTGCCATGCCGCTCCCTGACCCCGACACCCTTTGCCTCACCCCCGAGTCCGCTGCCTGGATCGCCGAACTCCGGCGCGGCCAGCTCCTCGCCACCGCCACCCTCCAGCTCGGCGGCCACACCCTCTGGCGGGCGGCCGACACGGAATTCAACGGCCTGCCGCTCGCCAGCGCCGTCGTCGAAACTTGGCGCTGCCGCCGCGAAGGCGCCACCGCCATCGTCGAAAGCGACGGCTTCTTCCCCTTCGGCGCCGAAATCCGCCTCCAGCAACGGAGCGTCTACGCCGGCCAGATGCTCCGGCAACGGCTGGACGTGACCTGGCCCGCCGCCACCCCCCTGCGCCAGCCCACCGGCTTCGGCAACCTCGACCTCCCTGGACCTTGGGCGCGGCTGCTCCTCCTGGATGCCAACCCCGACGCCGCCCCGCCGGCCTGGCAGCCGCTCCCCGACCCCGCCACCCTGCCCCCCGGCACGCCCCTCGTCGAACGGGCACAACCCCCGCTCGCCATCCTCCTCGAACGCCCCGACGGCAGCCGCCTGGAAATCGGCACCGGCAGCGACCTCTGGCGCTGGCTCCACGCCTTCGGCACCTCCCCCGCCACCTACCGCCTGGAAACCGCCGGCGGCGACGCCCTCCGCTTCCGCCGCACCCTCGCCACCCCGCCGCCCGCCGCCGCCGAACCGACATTCCCCCAGCCCCGCAAATACCGCTTCACCTGCCATTGCGCCTGGGAAACCGCCCCACCACCGCCACCCCCAGCCAGCACTCCCCTGCCCCCGAACCCCGCCGGCGACCCCGACGCCGCCGCCCTCGCCAAGGCCCCCGCCAACGCCGTCTTCCACTACGACTTCGCCAGCCGCGACTGGCCCGGACACTGGCGCAAAAGCGGCAGCCACCTGCCCTGCTGGGAGGAGCCCGGCGTCCAACGGCATGCCCGCACCTTCATCCGCCGCCTGGCCGCCGCCCGCCCCGCCGGCGGCACCCTGATCCTCGGCGGCCTCCTCCCCGGCCGCTGCCTCGATGCCGGCCACCTGGAGAAGAACCGCCAACTGACCCTGCCCCACTGGGACAGCAACGGCCTCCACGACTTCGCCACCTGGGCCGCCCACCAGCTCGGCGCCGCCTGGACCATCCACCCCGCGCCCGCCCCCTTCCCCTGGTGCGAACTCCCATCCCTCCGCCACCTCTTCGCCCTCGGCGGCTTCGCCACGCCCGGCACGGCCTGAACCCAGAGGCCGCCGCCCGAAACCCTGTACGAAACCGGCAATTCCCGCGCAAACAAGGGCGAACCTCCACCCGATTTTCGCCTGAACATGCAACCACCCTTGGACAATGCGCCGCCGGCACCGCCACCGGAACCCGCCCGCCACAACACGGCCGGCGAAACCCTCGCCATCACCCCCGAACTGCTCGCCACCATCCGCGGCGGCTGCCGGCGGCAGGTGGCCGGCGCGCCGCACCTGACCTTGCCGGAACTGGAAAAGGCCGTGCGGGAACGGCAGGCGTGGAGCGGCTACTGGGAAATGCCCGCGCATCTCGCCACCTGCCCCATCTGCCTCGAACTCTTCAACAGCCTGCTCCAAGGCGTGCCCCCGGCACCGCCCGCCGCCATCGCCCGCTTCACCCAGCTCCAGGCCGCCCGCCACCGGCGCTTCCGCCTCCTGCCCGCCCCCGCCACCCTCGCCAAAGCCGCCGCCGCCGTGCTCCTGCTCGGCGCCGCCCTCTGGACCGCCCTCCACCTGCTGGGCGCGGCGCCGCTGACCGTGGTCGCCGGCACTGTCGCCAGCGCCGGCTCCGGCAGCGAATTCACCACCGGCACCCACATCCCGGGGCAGGACGCCATGCTCGCCCTCCGCGACACCATCGCCCGCTTCCCGGACGGTTCGCGGCTCAGCCTCGCCAGCGGCACCCAGTTCCGCATCGCGGCAAACCGGCTCCGGGGCGAGACCATCCACCTGGACGAAGGCAGCGTGGAATGCGAGGTCGCACCCCATCGGCACGGCCGCCAATTCCAAGTCGCCACCGCCGCCGGCGTCGTGACTGTTGTCGGCACCCGCTTCACCGTCACCAGCCGGAGCGATCCCGCCACCCGCGCCGGCGACCTGCCCCTGCTCCACCCCGCCCGGATCGGCCAGGGAACCGCCATCGCCAATGCCACCGTCACCGTCAAGGTCGCGGCGGGGCGCGTCCGCATCCAAAACCCCTTCGGCCACCTGGTGGAGGCCGGCCCCGGCCAGACCGCCGTGCTCCAGAACAACCTCCGCGTGATCGACCTCTTCGAAAGCCGCTGAAGCCGCTTTCGCCGAGCCAATTCCGGGTTGGCGGCCGCCGGCCCACCGGCGGGCGGCTACAGTAGGGCGCAACCCACGCGCAAGGACGCCCGCCTCATGCCCCTTTTCCCCGAGCCCCAACTGGAACTGGTCCGCCACGGCGACCTGGCGACCATCGCGGCCCTGGATGCCCGCGGGCTGCCCCCCGGGCCCGGCGAGACCGCCGCCGCCTTCGCCGAACGGCTCGCCACCCTCGGCCGCAACCTCGACCGGCTGGCGGCGGACCTGGCGGCCAACGGCACCATCACCCTTGCCGGCCTCACCCTTGCCGCCGCCGACCGCATTGATCCCACCCTCTACGCCGAAGCGGCGGAGGAGACGGAACGGCTTTTCGCCTTCCAGAGCGACTGGGTTCCCGGCTTCTATGTCAACCCGCGGTTCGCCTGGCTCTTCGGCGGCTGCGCCTATTTCGACACCCACGACTTCTTCGCCCTGTTCATCATCCGCAAGGCCTTCGCCCGCCAGCCCCGCTGGTTCCTCTACAACCGCCGGGAACTGCTCGCCCACGAACTGACCCATGTCGCCCGCATAGCGCTCAACGCCGAACGCTTCGAGGAACGCTTCGCCTACCAGACGGCGGAGACGGCGTTCCGCCGCGCCCTCGGCAGCGTCTTCCGCACCCCGGCGGACAGCGCCCTGCTCCTCGGCGCCGTCCTCATCCTCGCCGGCTCCCGCCTCCTCCAAGCCCTGCTGCTGCCCAACCTCGTCGCCTGGCCCTTCTGGCTGGCCGTCTTCGGCGTCGCCTGCCACCTCGGCTTCCGCCACTGGCTGACTGGCCGCGAATTCCAGCGCGCCCGCAACCACCTCATCCCCACCTTCGGCGAGCGCGCCCTCGCCGCCCTCTGCCGCTGCACCGACGCGGAAATCCGCGCCCTCGCCGCCCTGCGGACTCCGCAAACGGTGGCCGCCTGGCTCGCGGCAAAGCGCGCCGGCGGCGAACTCCGCTGGCAGCTCCTCTTCCACCGCTTCGCCCAGCCCGAAGCCGAAGCCGCCGCCCCGCCCCCAGACGCTCCCCCTCCCACATGAAACTGCCCCCCTTGCTGGACGCCCTGCGCACCCTGCTCACCGCCGCCGCCCTCGGCTATGGGCTGCTGCTCCTGGCCGGCTGCGCCTTCCAGAAACGGCTGGTCTTCTTCCCGGAACGGGAGCTGCCCTTCACCCCGGCCAGCGCCGGCCTCGCCTTCGAGGACCGCTGGCTGGCCACGCCGGACGGCATCCGCCTCCATGCCTGGTGGATCCCCGCCGCCCCCGGACCGGAAAAGGGGGTCATCCTCCACACCCATGGCAATGCCGGCAACATCGCCCACCGCCTCGACAAGGCCGCCGCCTGGAGCCGCGCCGGCTACGCCACCCTCCTCCTCGAATACCGCGGCTACGGCCGCAGCGGCGGCGCCATCACCGAAGCCGGCCTCTACCGCGATGCCGCCACCGCCTGGCGGCACCTGACAATGGAAAAAGGGATCCCGCCCCGGCGCATCATCATCTTCGGAACCTCCCTCGGCGGCGCCGTCGCCGCCCACCTCGCCCAAGGGAAAGGACCTGCCGGGCTGGTGCTGGAATCAAGCTTCCTCTCCCTTCCGGACGTCGCCGCCCACCACTACCCCTGGCTGCCCGTGCGGCTGCTGCTGCGCTACCGCTTCCCCACCGGCGAATTCCTGGCCAAGGTCGCCTGCCCCGTGCTCGTGCTCCACGGCCCAGCCGACGAGATCGTCCCCTATGCCAACGGCCGGCGCCTGTACGAACGCGCCCATGGCCCCAAGCAGTTCCTCCCCCTGCGCGGCGGCCACAACGACGGCCGGCTCGAGGAAGACCCCGACCTCCGCCAAAACCTCCTCCGCGTGCTCGACGCCTGGACCGCCGAATCGGCCACCGAAAAAAATTGCGGCCAAGGGTTGAATTCTGGCGTTGACGCCGCATATTAATGCTCAGACCGTTTTTTTGCAGCCACGCCAAATGGATTCTGTGGCCCGCAACCTTCGGTCTACGTTGGGTTTGAGCGGTGTTGGTCCTTGTGGTTCCTCGGATGTCTTCGGGGTGGGGACGGCCGGCCGGCCCGGTTCGAGCAGGCGAAGAAGAAGACCTGCGAGGAGTAGTAAGGTACATGAACATCTACGTTGGCAACCTGTCGTTCAAGACGACCGAAGACAGTCTCCGCACTGCCTTTGAACAGTTCGGCGCGGTCCGCGCCTCCCGCGTCGTGACGGACAAGTTCACGGGCAAGTCCAAGGGCTTCGCCTTCGTCGAAATGGACAACGCCGAAGAGGCCAACAAGGCCATTGCCGGCATGGATGGCAAGGATCTGGACGGCCGCACCCTGCGCGTCAACGAGTCCCGCCCCCGTGAAGAAGGCGGCTTCGGCGGCGGCGAGCGCCGTGGCGGCGGCGGCGGCGGCTTCGGCGGCGGCGAGCGCCGCGGCGGCTTCGGTGGCGGCTTCGGTGGCGGACGCCGCTAAGCCTCACCCAGCTTCAAGCTGAAAGCAGCGGAGACGTGCCAACGTCTCCGCTGTTTTTTTTGGCTCACCCGGCCCGGGCGTTGGCGGCAGGCCGGAAGCCTACAACCGCGCCCCACAGCTTACGGTTTACGGTTTACAATTCACCATTCCCGCCGCCCCCGCTGGAGTTCACGCTTCAGCGAAGCCACCGGCACGGCGGCCTGAAACCATAGGGAGAGACTTGATTTATTGCCCTGGCGTGCTTGGCTATAGGCGTGACACCCGCCGCCGGCATCTTGTGCTCGTCT
>JBAZOO010000019.1:0-71006 GCA_041648735.1 Lentisphaeria bacterium | reverse complement strand
AACTCAGAACTCAGAACTCAGAACTCAGAACTCAGAACTCAGAACTCAGAACTCAGAACTCAGAACTCAGAACTCAGAACTCAGAACTCAGAACTCAGAACTCAGAACTCAGAACTCAGAACTCAGAACTCAGAACTCCCCAACGGCCCCAACAACGCATCAATATCCGTCCGCCACTGCTCCAGGGTCTCCTCGTTAAGGCGATAGTGGACGTGGTAACCGCGACGCTCGTCGATGACCAGCCCCGCGTCACGCATCACCCGCAGGTGCTGCGACACCGCCCCCTGAGTGACGTCAAGTCGTGCGGCCAACGCATTGACACACAGCGCCCGCTCCCGCAGGAGCTGAACGATGCGTACCCTGGTGCCCACGGCGAGGACCTTGAGCACCCGTGCCAAGTTGTCTGGTCTGCTGTCCATATTAGTTTCCACGAATACGCTAATGCGGATTGGGTCGCTGTCAAGTACTCTATGACCAGCACCAATTCGCCTGCGTGCCGCCACTGAGGCGTCGCACTCTGGCGGACCCACGCCGTGTTGGTAGACTCAGCCGGTCTCGACGCCCGTGTTGGCCCTGACGGCCACAAGGGCGCGGCGAGAGAAACGCTGCCCGTAGCCTACCTGCATACTCCAGCCGAGCAGAAACCGTGCATGGATCAGACAGGGGCCAGACCGCTCCTTGGGAGGCAGTCCGCCAGCGCAACGCTCTCTGTGGCGGCTGGTGCGTTGCCTGTCTCCGAACGCACACAGGCCGACTGGCCGGGATGTGTCCATTTCCCCCGATGACGAGAACCAGAATCACCAACTGGCGTTAAGGTCTCTTGCGCCCGGCGGCAAGAGCCAACGCGACGAAACCTGCTTGTGGGCAAAGACCGTCCTCGATGCGCGGCGGCGACTCGACTGGCTCATCCGGTGCCCACAGGAGCGTGCTGGCCGTGTTGCGCAGATGGAAACCGGTGGCCTCAGCCAGAGCGACCGTCTCCTGAACGGTGCGGAAGGTGGCCGAGGCGTAGATGCGATGGCCCTCGGCCTTCTTCCGCGCATAGAGCCGGCCCCAGGGGCTGTCGGCGGGAACGATGCCGACCAGCAGGACGCCATCGTGCGCCAGCACCCGGCGGCATTCCTGCAGCGCCGCCGCCGGGTTGTCGGTGAAGCACAGGGTCAGGGCCAGCAGAACTCCGTCAAAGTTGCCATCCGGGAACGGCAGACTGTCCGCCGTCCCGAGGTAGGTGTGCACGCCACGTCGAGCCGCGATCTGGAGCATGTTTCCTGCGGGATCGATGCCTTCCCGGATGCCCAGACCAGCGGCGAAGCGGCCGGTTCCCACGCCGACTTCGAGCCATCGCCCTGAGCATGTATCGACGAGCCGCCGCAGACAGGCTAATTCGGCCGCCAGGATAGCCTGGCCCACGGGCTCGTCGTACCAGGCATCGTAGTCGCTGGCGATGGCGTCGAACAGAGTGCTCATGGCCCTCACCGGCAGGTCAGACGGTGATCAGCCGATCCGAATCACGCACGATCTCGTAGTGGTCCTTAAGCGTGGACAGCGGGCAGATCTCCGAGCCTTCGGAATTGCGCAGCTTCAGGCAGGTGCCGCAGGCCAGGAACTCGCCGCCCGCGTCGAGCACCTGTTGTGCCTGTTTCTTCACGTCGAAGGTGGCATCCTCGATCTTGTCGATGTCGACGCCCCGGCCCGAGAGAAAAATGCGCACCTCGTCGCCCTGCTTCAGACTGTACAAGGCCAGGCGCAGCGCATTGAACACGGTTTCGGGGTCGGTCTGGGTGATGATCATGCCAAGCTTCATGCTTCGGCTCCTTTCCGGCCGACAAGGCCGTAGTGGTGGGGTGGCAGGTTGATGATCTGGTCGGCGACGGTGAAACCGGCCTGGATCAACCATTGGCGACAGTCCTCGGGCCGGGGGCGGATGATCATGGACGGGCCGCGCGGCGTGGCTGCGTCGTAATTCCAGTGGATGACCCCGACCCGGCCGCCGGGCGCGAGAATGCGCCACGCCTCGTTGAGCAGGCGCAGTGGCTCTTCCGCGTGGAGGATATTGAAGAGCATGGCGTACTCGACGCTCTCGTCGGGAAGGCCGGTGCCGTCGGCCACGAAGTCGCGGCGTTCGAAATGGACGTTGCTCAGGTCTTCCTGGCGGGCGAGCCGCTCGCACTCCGTGATCATCGCAGCCTCGATATCGAAGCCATGAAGGACGCCGCGAATACGGCGGGCGGCGGGCAGCGAGAAGGTCCCGTAGCCGCAACCGAAGTCCACCGTGTCGCCGGTCTCGGCGGTCAGGCCCAGCGCGTCGAAGATGGCCCCGGGATTGAAGAAGGTGCGCCACATGGCCTCGTCAGGCATGCCGCTCTCTCGCGTCTTCATGGTCGCCCCCTCCATGCCTGGATGACGCGTCCGATCAGATCGGTGAGCGCCTTGTTGCCGTTGGCCTCGCCCTTCTCGAAGTCGTTTTCGACGGTGGCCATGCGGTTGGTGACGTGGGCGAAGCAGAGGATCGGATATGTCTTCGCTTCGGCGCGGGCGTAGAGTGCAGCCGCTTCCATCTCGACTGCATGCAGTCCCTCGGACCGGGCGAAAGCAATCGCTTCCCCGGTTTCCCGGAACGGCGCATCGGTCGTCCACGAGCCGCCCCGGATGACCGGCGGTTCGCCGGTGCTCAGGTCATCACACAAGGCCAGTATCCGTGGCCGAGCATGCGCATAGGGTGTTGGCGGCAGATAATGGTGACTGGTCCCTTCGTCGCGCAAGGCGCGCTCGATCAGCACGAAATAGGGTGGCTCCCCGGCAGGAACAAGCTGTCCGGCGGATGTGATGCTGACCAGCAACCGGCACCCCGATGCAAACAGCTCCTCGGCGACCAGCACGGCGAACGGTGCGCCAACCGCACAGCCGACCACGCCGACGGTTGCCGTTGGCGTGACGAGTTCCTGCATCTCGGTATGGTGGCAGGCCCAGTGTGGATTCAGGCTGGCTCCAGCCTTTTTCAGCTCGCGCGAGAGATCGCCATCCGGGTCGAGGAGACAGACCTCAGGCACACTGCCGGGCGGTAGGTTCTTCTGCTGCCGCCGAGCCTCGCGAAGACGGCCCTCAACGGTGAAGACCGACGGGCTGGCATAGTGTTTATTCCATTGGAGGGGAGACGTCATGTGGCGCTCGATGATGTGAGTTCAGTAATCGTTGCATGGTCTTCCTTTCGTTCCCGGATGTAGGGGCCAAGTTCCATTTCGGCGTATGACGAACCGGGGCGGACAACCGGGTAGATGACTTCCTTGATGTCCGTGATGACTTCGAGCATCGCGGGTCCTCGGGCGGTCAGCCAGGCATCCACCATTTCCCGCAGAACATGGCGCCGCTTCACACGTTCCGCAAAGGGGAAATGACAGAGCTTCGCCATCGCGGCAAAATCAACGTCGCGGGGACGCTCAGTTGCGGAATGGCGACCGCCATAAGCGACGTCTTCGAGGTTCCGCACCATGCCGTCGCTGTGGTTGTTCAGCAGCAGCACCTTAATCGGCAAATCGAGCGTTCCTATGGTATGCATTTCGCCCATGTTCATGCGAAAGCTGCCGTCCCCGTCGATCACGATGACCCGCGCGTCGGGATTGGCGTGACAGGCCCCGACCGCCGTGGGCATGCCGAATCCCATCGTGCCGAAACTGCCGGACGTGAGGAAGCGCTTCGGCTGTTTCATGCGCAGGTACTGGGCCGCGAGCAACTGATGGTTGCCGACGCCGGTCGTGAAGATCATGTCGTCCGTCAGGCGGTCGTTGAGCATGTCCAGCACTTCCGCCTGTTGGATGCGGTCGCCGTCGCGCCGATAGGCCAACGGCCAGGAACGCTTCAGTCCGGCCGCCCGCTCGCCCCACTCGTCAATGGCGATCACGATGTCGTGCCGTTCCGCGTAGCTTGTCAGGTCGTCGAGGGCTGTGGCGGCATCCCCGAGGAACGTGAAGTCGGGGCGTCGTTCTTCGCGAATCTGGTGCATCTTTCGCGGGTTCACGTCGATGTACGCGATCTTCGCATGGATCGCGAACCCGACCTTTTCGGCTACACGGTCGTCCCAGCGCACCCCGATGGCGAAGAAGAAGTCATTGTCCTGAATGATTTTGTTGGCATAGGGCGTGCCAAACATCCCGAGCAGCCCCAGAGCGGTGGGCTCGTTCTCGTCGAGCACGCCTTTTGCCATGAGGGTGTTCACCGAGGGAATGCCGAACCGGGCATTGAACCGGCGGATGGCCGCACTTCCCCTGGCGGAATTGAGACCGCCGCCAAGGTAGAGCAGCGGTCGGTTCGCTGCTGTCAGCAACTCAAAGAAACGTGCGCACTGGCCGTCGGACAGATGGTGTTCATCCTCATACACCGTGGCGAAGCGTTCGATGTTGCCGCCCTCGTACTGATTGAAGTTCTGCTGCAGGTTGATCGGCAGGTCGATGACGACAGGACCGGGCTTGTCGGATTGCGACCGGAAGTAGGCATCCTTGATGACCGCTTCGATGTTGCCGATGCCCGTGACCGAAACCACGTGCTTGGCCGTGGGGCCGAAAACGGACGCCACAGCGATATGCTGAAAGGAATCCGTCCCGATCTTGTGTTCCGTGACCTGGCCGGCGATGATCAACAGCGGTATGCCGTCGGCGTACGAATCGGCCACGGCAGTCAGCGTGTTGGTGATTGCCGGTCCGGAAGTCACGATGGCGACCCCAACCTTGTCGGTCGAGCGCGAGTATCCCGCGGCACTGAACGCCGCGCACTGTTCGTTCGCGTTGACGACAATCTTGATCGGGCTTTTACCCAGCTCATCCATCACCGGCAGAATCGCCGCCCCGGTGTATCCGAACACGTATTCAACCCCGAGTTCCTCGAGGCTTCTGGCAATAATCGCTGCGCCATTCATATCTCAATTCCCTTGTCTGTCCGTCCATTAGTCGGTTCCCAAAAAACGAAACACCATCGTCGTCTCTACCCGACGATGGCGCTTGAAGGGGCATTGAAATCCAGAGAGTCTACGCAGTGCGTTAGTCTACGCGGATCGAGCCCCGGCAACCATCGCCGGGCTCGGTACAGCAACAAACTGGCTTCCTGCGTATCGCATCGACAGACCTCGTGGTTAATTGGAGGAACGTAGCCTTCAAGTCGAGCTTGTCAACCCCGAGAGAAGCGCTCGGGCGGATTTGAAGCAGAGATGTGGTCCGTGCAAATGGGGTCCGATTTCCGATGGTGCCACGCGCCGCCACACAGGCGTTGCCCCTGGCGGATCCGCGCCATGTGGTAGACCCAGGCGGCTTCGACGCCCGTGTTGGCCTTGACGGCCACCAGGGCGCGACGGTAGCAAGACTCTACTGCATACAGCTTATGGCCACCTCTGCGGCGTTCACCAACGGATACGCAATGGGCGAGGCCGTCAGCGCCGGGTGCGTACCCATCTGGAACATGGCGATGTCCTCGGCCGTCATCCGCTTCTGAACACACGCGGCGATGGTGTTGATCAACTCGCCGACCGCGACGCTGCCCCGCGCCTGACCGCCCAGGAGCACCTGCGAGTGTTTCTCGAACACGAGCTTCACCTTCACCGGAGCCGCCCCAGGCATGCCGCCCGGATGGCGGTTCGGCGTCTCCACCGTGCCGGCCACTACCTCGTAACCATGTTCCTTGGCCATGGATTCGGTGAGACCGGCGGTGCCCATCGCCAGGTCACCCACGGCAGTGGACCAGACGCCCAGCGTGCCGTCGCTTTCCCGTCGCAGGCCGTAAGCGTTGGCTCCCGCGATACGGGCCTCGAGTTGGGCGATGGATGCCAGCTTCAACGGCGAGGGCCCGCCGCCAAAGAAGGATATCTTCTCGGCGCAGTCCCCGCAGGCGAAGATGGCCGGGTCGGACGTCCGCATCGTGCGGTCCACCGCGACGCTGCCGGTAAGCCCCAGGCGCAATCCCGCCTCCGTGGCCAGAGCGACATTCGCCTTGGCTCCGATTCCAAGGATCACGAGGTCGGCCGGGACGCTGGTCCCGTCCTTGAGTTCGACGGCACTGACGTGGCCGTCACCCGCGATCCTCGCAACCGTGGCTGATGTGCGAACGGTCACGCCACGAGAGCGCAGACGCTCCTCCATTTCCAGACAGAATTCCACATCATATGACAGGCTGAGGCAGTTGCCGGCCAGTTCCAGAACGGTGACGTTCTTGCTGGCGATCTTGTTGATCTCGTCGGCGAATTCAATGCCGATGAAGCCGCCGCCGATGATGATGACGTTCTTGGCCGGCTTCAGTCGCTGCTGCAGGTGGGAAAGATGCTCCACATCCTTCAGAATGGCAAAGACGCCTTCGAGGTCCAGGCCGGGGATCGGCGGCCTTGTCGGCAGCGAGCCGGTCGCCAGGATCAGCCGCTCGTACTGGACGTCCCCTTGATTTGTCACCAGCACATGCTGCTTGCGGTCGATCTTCGTGGCTTCGGCGATCAGCAGCCCAATGCGATTTGTCTCCAGGATGGAATCCGGGATCAAGTTCTTGTCCGGACTGCCCAACGTTCCGTAGATGTAAGGAATGCCGCAGGGGATCGGCACTTGCTTCTCCTTGCGAACCAGGAGAATGCTCTTGTCCGGGTGGTGGCGGCGTGCCGTGATGGCGGCCGTGATACCGGCCGCACTGCCGCCAAGAATGACGATGTCTGCCGTGGTCATGTGATCTCCTTCACCTTTGGGTTCCTTCGGGTTGGTGTTTGCCGCCGTAGAACAGCTTGCCGCCGGATGACTGCTTCGTCAGCAACCCTGCGGCATCGAGTTCCTCGATGTATTTGATGGCCTCGTTCCGGTGCATGCCCAGGCCGGCGGCGACGTCGTCCAAGGAACACGGTCGCCGCCGGATCATCTCCAGGACACTTTCGCGCCCGGCCTTGAAGTCGCTCTGGGCGTGGACGCCGCGATAGTCGGCAATCACCTCGGCCGGCGGGTTGAACCGCTTTGCCAGATCACCCATCCTCCCACGGTCCACCATCACGGCGTAATCCTCGGCTGTGGGCCGGGTGGCGGTGTTGAGCTGCACTCGATCAGGTTTGATCCGGTTGACACACTCGACGATCTTGCGGATTTCGCTGTCGATAACGGTGTGGCCAGCCAGGAGGAACACCTCCAGCCAGTACTCGCCGTAGTATTCCTCGCGGAAAGCGATCAGGCCTTCCAGCATCCGGTCAAACGAGATGCTCTCGTGCGGGCGGTTGACGGCGTGGAACATGCTGGCGTGCCCGGCATCCAGCGACGGGATCACCAAGTGGGCGTCCATCAACTGCCGACGGACTTCTTCCTGCCACAGCAGCGAGCCGTTCGTGAGCACGGCGACCGGGATGTCCGTCATGGCGCGGATGCCGGCGATCAGTTCGTTCAGCCGAGAGTAGAGAGTCGGTTCGCCTGACCCGCTGAGCGTGATGTAGTCCGGCTTGCTCGCCAGTTTATCTTTGAGCTCTTCCAAAACGTCATTCAGCGGAACCCATTCGCGTCGCTCGACGGTCTTGTTGGTCGTCCGGCCGAGCTGGCAGTAGATGCAGTCGTAGCTGCACGTCTTGAACGGGACGAGGTCCACTCCCAGGGAGCGCCCCAGTCTCCGTGATGGCACAGGGCCAAAGATGGTTCCCATGGCATTACCTCATTATTCGGGGCGTGTCTTCAGCGGGGAATCCGACATCTTCTGGAAGCGTTCGAAACGATGGCCGCACTTTTCGCACTGGTAGTCATCCGTTGGCATTCGTCTTTCACCTCATACTGCATCCGCATCGTTCAGCAGAGCTTATCCGCGCCGGAGTAGACTTCCTCGACGCGCAGCACCGCCGCCGCGTGGCCGGGGTGCTGGGATGGATTCCAGGTTTTCATGTGATCGAAGACCTCACCATCTTTGTGGTATTCCAGCGTGCCCTTGACCTGGTAGGCCTTGCCCTTCTTGCAGCGAAACAGTATTGATCCTTTGCCACCGGCCAGCAGGTTCCGGCGGGTCTTGTCGAAGTAGTTGTCGGCCACGACCAGCCGGTCGTCGCCGAACGCGGCAACGCAGGTGGCGTAGATGATGTTCGGGATACCGTCCGGGCTGACCGTCGCCAGGATCACTGGGCCGTCCCGATCTTCCCACGCTTGACGCACGTCTTGGGGCAAAGCCTTCATTCATCGTTCCTTTCAGTTGTTTGAGGATCGCCTGAAATCATGAAACTACCATATCCGTTCTTCGCTGGAGCAGCACCTCTTGGCGCTCGCTCAGGATGATCGCACGCACCCCGGGCCGCAGGATTGGCTGGGATCCGACACGGGACCGGAGACTTTCGAGATAAGGCCCCATCATGCCGGCACCTCCAGGACGGTCCCTACGGGACAGGCCGCACATCTGCCAGGGAACTCCTGCCAAAGCCGGGCGACGGCTGCCATGCCGGTGCAGTGGCACGGCAGCAGACGCTGCACGTCCAGGCGGCGCAGCTCGGCCACGGTCTTGTCCATCCGCTCTGGACTGGCATGCAGCAGATGCATCCCACCGATGACCATGTGAATCGGGCGGTTGCCCGTCAGCGTCTGAACATGCCGCAACGTGTTGACGACGCCGGCATGAGCGCAGCCCAAAATCACGACCGTGCCGGCTTCGGTCTCCAGGAAGGCGGCTTGGTCATCCATCAGCTCATCCGGCTGCGTGCAGGAGCGGTCCGTGAAGAACGCTCCGCCCGTGTCCTCGAACTGGGTTGCGCGTGGCACCGGGCCGGTCAGATGAAGGCCACCGCCGACCTCGGTTGGTTTTTGTACCCATACAAGCTCAGCCATCTCGCGGACCATCCGCTCATCCAGCGAGGGCATGCCGATCTCGCGAGCAGTTCCATCAGCGCTCCGCGCGAACTTGGGCCCGAATGCGGCCGGGTGAGCATAGACGGTCGGTGCCCGCGAATTCCGCAAGGCGTCGCCGAGGCCGCCGGTGTGGTCGTAATGGCCGTGGCTCAAGGCGATGGCAGCGACCTGCTCCAGGCGAATCCCAAGCCGCCGGGCGTTGGCGATGAGCACGCCGCCCTGACCGGTATCGAAGAGGATCCGTTTGCCCCCAAGCTCGATCAGGAAGGACAGGCCATGCTCGGCCAGCAGGCCGCGCCCGCCAGCGGTGTTCTCGACCAGAACTGTAATTTGCCCGTCAGCCATTGATTGCCACCCTTTATGCTACACACGCCAAGGCCCGCTTGATGTCCTTGATGAGTCCCTTGGCAGGCTCGATACCGATGGATACTCGTAGTTCACGGCATTGACGATGGGCGTAACCATCGGCCGGTTGCCGTACGGCGTCAGTGGGTCTGGGGCCATGCCGTTGTCTCTTCCTTTCCTGCGGCTTTGCTCCTTACGGCAGTCCGCTCATTCGCTCATTGCGTGTCCATGTCCAAGGCCGCTTGCCTCGGCGCCCCGCCCCGGCGAGGCGTTGTATTCGTCTTGTGTTCGGTCACCCGCCCGGGAAGATCATGGCTTCCGCGAACTCCGCCTGAAAATCTCCGTCAACGGACAACTCCACGTGTCGGATCCGCCGGGCCAGCTCTTCGCCGTGCTGGCGTGCCTCCAGGGACAGCAGCGCCCACCGAGCTCCGGCCAAAGAGACATTGCCCACGTAGTGAATTCGCTCGTGGTCAACCTCCGGCGGGAGCAAGCCGATTCGCTGGGCGTTGTCCCGCCGGATAAAACTGCCGAAGCCACCGGCGATCAGAACCGTCTTCAGGTCCGTCGCCGTCAGGCCGGCCTTTCGCAGGAGCATGGAAATACCCGCCCGTATGGCCCCAGAGCCCAACTGAAGTTCCCGAATATCCCGCTGGGTCAGCGACAGGGACTTATGCGTCGTTCCCCCTTCAGAGTCCATCAACACGAAGACGGTGCTGCCGTCATCAGCGGTGTGTATGCGCCGGGCAAGTGCAGATGGCAAGCCCGTCGGCAATTCATCGGCCGGCAACAACCGTCCCTCAGGTGAAACGATCCCAACCCGCAGCATCTCGGCCGCCAGATCGATCAGGCCGCTGCCGCAGATGCCCATCGGGGGCACGTTTCCGATGACGCCGAGGTGGACGTCTCCGTCAAGGACGACCTTTTCGATCGCGCCTCTTGCGCCGCGCATCCCGCAACTGATCCTCGCCCCCTCGAAGGCCGGTCCCGCCGCCGTCGAGGCGGCCAGCAGCTCGCCGTCGTGGGCCAAGACAATTTCTCCGTTCGTGCCGATGTCCACCATCAGCACAGGGCCCTCCAGTTCATCGATCCGGGTGGCCAGCATGCCGGCGACGGTATCGCCGCCGACGAAGCCGCCGATGACGGGAAAGACGTAGCAGGTCCCGTGCGGATTGATCGGGATGCCCAGGTCGCGCGCGGACAGAAGCAGCCCACGGGCATAGGCGGGCGCAAAGGGAACCGTGCCCATCGGAGACGGATCCACGCCACAAAGCAGGTGCTGCATCGTCGTATTGCCGGCAAAGGCGGCCTCGTAGATGAACCGCGCGTCGAACCCCGCTTCATCACAAAGGGCGCGAATCATGCCGCCGATCTCCTGGACGACCGCTTGGCGCAATTCCTCCAGGCAATGCGGGCACGACGTGGAATGCTCGATGCGGGACAGCACATCATCGCCGAAGCTCACCTGCGGGTTCATCCGGGACACCACAGCCAACTCCCGGCCATCGCAGAGGTTCAGCAGGGAGGCCACCATCGTTGTCGTGCCGACGTCGATGGCGACGCCAAGACACCGCTTGGTCGTGTCGCCCTCCTCGATGTCAATCAACCGATGGTCGGACAACACGGCCGTACCCTTGTAGCCCTGTTGCCGGAGCCGCCCGGGGGCATGCCGAAGCATGGCCACGTCCACTTTGAAGGGGCCGGTCTTCTCCTCCAGCCTCAGCAGGTCGGGCCGGGGGTCTTCCAGCGTGGGCGGCGATAACTCGACATGCACCTTTCGAATGGCCGGCCGAACCTCGGTCGGTCCGCCCACCGCGGAGCCGTGGGCGATCTGATGGTCACCGCCGAACAAAGATCCTGTCGGTACGTGAGTGACCAGGTCACCGTTGACACGAGTCCGACAGGCAAGCCGCCAACCTTGAGCCAGTTTGGCCTCGGTGAAGGTCTTGCGGTCCGAGTCGCACGGCTCCGTCGCTCCTTGCGACACCTGAACGCGGCACTTGCCGCACGTCCCGGCGCCGCCGCACGGCGTGTCGATCACCAGGCCGGCGACGGCTGCGGCCTCCAATATCGTCGTGCCCTCCAGGACTGAAACGGCTCGACCCTGCGGCTGGAACATGACTTTGTACTGGCTATCCGGCATCGGCGTCCATTCCTTCCGTTGTGGCGCCCGGCGGGCAGGCGTTTGAAACCTTCATGACCAGCACGACCTGGCCGTTCTCGGCAGCGGCCTTGAAGGCCGCTGCGACGGCCGAGAAGATCGCGCCAGCTTCACCCGCCACCACGCTGCTCATGTTTCCCGGCTGCACCGTCAAGCCAGCGGCCTTCAGTTCGCCGAGGAAATTCCCGATGGCTTGCCCCAGCTCGTTGGTTCGCAGCGGGTAGAGGCTGATCTCGGCCTGCACGTTCATAGGCGCACCTCCGCAACGATGAAGGGTCCGTCCAGCTTGCTCCGCAGCCCGGCAATCCGCCCCACGACGCGCTTTGACCGCAGTGGGTGGCGACCATGTCCCGGAGGCGCTGACGCGACCATCCGGACGCGACCCCACGGGGCCAGGAGACCCCGCAGTTCATCCGGCGAGAGCAGGTGCGCCGATGAGTACGGCGGCTTGCCCTTGGCAATGCGCTGTTGATTCAGCGGGGCGAGCCGGTTGAGCGTGCCGACCAGCAGGCGGCCGCCGTTCCTGGCGCAACGAACCATTTCCCGGATCGCGGCGGCCGGGTCGGGGAGGAATTCCAGCGTCGCCATGGCCGCGACGACATCGAACGTCCCGTCATCAAAGGGCAGATCATGCGCATCGGCGACCTGGAACGAGCACTCAGGCGCCCTGGCCCGCGCCACCTCGGTCATCGCCGGCGCGATATCGCCCCCTGTGACTTGGTAGCCCATTTCCGCAAAGAAGGAACTCCAGTGACCCGTGCCGCATCCGACATCCAGCAAGGTCTCGCTCGCCGATGCAGGGCGAAGCAGCCGTTTCACATCCGCCTTCTGGACGCGGTCATGGGCCTGGCCGGCCGCCGTGTCGTACCACCGGTCATACTCGCGGGCCAGCGGCCCGAAGTCGAACAAGCTCTTGCGCAAGCTGGCGATCCCAGGACCACGCGTGGGAATCGGATGGATTGCCGCTTCTTGTGTCTCTTGATCAATCACGAACGTTCGCCTCTCTCAGTTTGCCGGCTACGACGTCCCAAACCCCGCGAACATCCTCGGCACAGCCATCCTGCTGGTGCTCCACCACGGATAGTCCGCGGAGTTGGGCCGCCGTCACGGCACGGTCGTAGCGCACGCGCCCGGCGACATGGATACCCCGCTTGCCGGCCAGCGACTCGATCTCGTCGGCGACCTGGGGGTTCAGGTCCCACTTGTTGACGCAGACCATGGCTGGAATCCCAAAATGCCGCGTCAGGTCGGCCACCCGCTCCATGTCGTGCTTTCCGCTCAGCGTGGGCTCGGTGACGATCAGCACCAGGCTCGCCCCGGTGATGGAGGCGATGACGGGGCAGCCGATGCCCGGCGAGCCGTCAATGATGACCGTGTCGAGCTTGCGCTGCTCGGCTAGCTTCCGGGCCTCGATCCGCACGGTGCTGACCAGCTTGCCCGAGTTCTCCTCGGCAATGCCCAGTTTGGCATGCACCATCGGGCCGTGGCGAGTCTCCGAGACGAACCACTCCCCATTGACCACCGGTCCGAACTCGATGGCCTTTTCAGCGCAGAACCACGCGCAGACGCCGCAGCCTTCGCAGGCGATGGGGTCAATGCGGAAGGTCTTGGCCACCTTGCCGTTGCCCGGGCCGTCGAAGTAGATCGCGTCGAAGCGGCACAGTTCCTCGCACTTGCCGCAGGCGGTGCAGTGGCCGGGCTTGATCCGCGCCCGCTTGCCGCCGGAGAAGCTCTCCCGGCGGATGATCCTAGGCTCCAGGACCAGGTGCAGGTCGGCCGCGTCCACGTCGCAGTCGGCCAGCGCGACCTTCTCTGCCAAAGCGGCGAACGAGGCGACGATGGAGGTCTTGCCCGTGCCGCCCTTGCCGCTGATGACCACCAATTCCTTAGGCTCTGCTGCCATGCAATCTGCCTTCCCTTTGCTCCTGATGTGTCCGCCCTGCTGGCGGGCGGTATCCTCGCGCCCACATTACCTGTCCATGCTCGACCAGGCGGACTTGCACCTGGTCGAATCCCGCCTCCTGGAGCAAAACCTTCACCTCGGACGGCCGTAAGTACTTCTCGTTCCAAAGCCTTTGAGCCAGGGAATCTCGCGGGTAATCGACGATGAAGACCTCGCCGCCCGGTCGAAGAACCCGGCGTGCTTCTCGGAGAACCGCCTGCGGCTTGGCCATCTCGTGCAGGGCCCACATGGTCACCACAGCATCCACGGTCCCGTCGCCGGCGAAGCCCAAGGCAACGGCGTTCCGCTTGAGGCAGTGGTAGCGGCTCCCATCCGACGTGTGACGGCGCGATGGGAAACTCCCGCCGGAGATGTCCACGCCGGTGACTTCCTGTCCATACGCGTCGGCCAGGTAGCGGACGAGGTCGCAAGAGCCGCAGCCAAGATCCAACACCCGACGAGCCAGACGCACCTCGCGGCCGATCCGCTTGTGCAGGCGTGGCTTGATCGTTTCATAGAAGTTGTCTGGCAATTCCTTTTTCATGTCACGAAAGCGGGCATGCTCCCGTTGGGCCCAATCTCTATCCGGCACGGGTGGGAATCCTCGTCTCTATCTTGCTCAACAAATCGCCGTAAAGGCCCTGGTACTTGGGCATTGCCGTACAGACCATCTCGCCACGGGAGTACGCCTCAGCCACCTGCCTGTCATCGGGGATTTCAACCAGCACATCGATCCGCTGAAGCTGGCAATACCGCTTGGTCTGTTCGTCGCCGACGTCAGAGCGGTTGATGAGCACGCCGAAGGGCATCTTGAGCTTCCGGACCGTTTCGACAGCCAGCTTCAGGTCGTTGAGACCGAACGGCGTGGGCTCGGTCACCAGCAGGACGTAGTCGGCCCCGCGCATGGCCTCGATGACGGGGCAGGACGTGCCCGGCGGGCAGTCCACGACCGTCAGATCCGCTTGCGGGGCTGCCGCCTTGACGGCGCGGATGAGCGGAGGGCTCATCGCCTGGCCGATGTCGAGCAGCCCCTGGACGAACTGCACCTTCCCGGCCGGCCCGGCCTGGAGGCGGCCGATCTCTCGCTGGTCTTCCACGATCGCGCCGGCCGGGCAGACCAGCCAGCATCCGGCGCAGCCGTGGCACAGTTCGGGGAACGTCAGCACCGTCTTGTTCATGGACAGGATCGCGCTGTATTGGCAAATCTTGCCACACAGGCCACAGCCGGTGCACTTGTCGAGGTCCACCTTGGGCACGGCCGCGCCGACTGGGCGGTCCTCCTGTATCTGCGGTTTCAGGAAGATCGCCCCGTTTGGCTCCTCCACGTCGCAGTCCAGGTACGCCACGCTGCGACCGTTCTGCGAGGCCACGAACGCCAGGTTCGTGGCCACCGTGGTCTTGCCCGTCCCTCCTTTCCCGCTGGCAACGGCGATCTTCATTCCGCACTTCCTTCCCTGAGGGCTGGCCGTCGGCGGAAGGTTTCGATAACGCGCCGAGGGAGCCACAGCGCTGCCGCCGCCAAGCCTCCCAGGATGCCGGCGCTGGCCATGCCGCCCGCGCAGCCCGTCTGGCCGCAGACGGGGCAGGTCGACAACGGCCCCAGCAGGGCGAACATGCCGAACCACCAAACCAGGAATCTTCCCAGGGGCTTCGCGGCACGTCGCCAAAGGCTTGGGCGATCTGCTGTGAAGTGCTCGGTCACTTGTCCTTGCCCTCCTTGACCCATAGCAGCGGGAACACGATGTCGCTGGTGCAGCAGGGAATCCACACGGCCAGGAACAGGAAAACGGCACTTACCGCAACCGTCCAGGGCGTCAGTTGCTCTCCCATGGCCAT
The DNA here is from genome assembly GCA_041648735.1 of Lentisphaeria bacterium. GTDB lineage: Bacteria > Verrucomicrobiota > Lentisphaeria > Oligosphaerales > CAITYL01 > JBAZOO01. Next base: position 55,903 of record JBAZOO010000019.1, on the reverse strand, counting down.
TGTCATGTGGAACAGCGATGCCCACGTGCTCAGGAACACGTGCCCGGCGTGCGTGAGCCGTGTTCGCGGCCACGCGCAGGCGATAGCGATTCCGAGCAGAGCCAGCGGGTTGACCAGCCACCATTTCTCGATGAAACCAAGATGCACGCTTCTATGCGGCATCTGGAGCAGCCACTCCCCGACGAACGGGATGATCGAGTCGCTCAATGTGGCGATGCCCACGGAGCCGACGTATCCGATGAGGATGGTCGGCACGAGCTTGCCCGGCGAATGGAGCCGATACATGGCGGCCGTCACCAAGGCGCTGAGCAGCACATGCAGAGGATGCAGACCCCAGAACAGAACCTCCGAGACCCCGCGCGGCACGCGGGTCCAGGCCACAAGGAGCATGATGACCACGCCCGATGCCGTGCCAATCGCCGTGAACGGCGCGTGCCTCCGCAACTGGCGCATGATCTCGCCGCCGTTCATGACGCCGCCTCCGGTGCATGGCGAGGGCGGTTCTCTCCGTTGTTCTTCTCCTGTTCCAGTTCCGCTATGCGCTGCTGAATCTGCCGCATCTGCTGCCCCATTGCCTCGGCCTCCTGCTTCAGGGCCGATAGCTCGTCGCCCCCGGCAGCAACGGCTGGCGGCGCATCACTCACAACTCCGCGCCCCAAGCCCATACCCCGACCTCGACCCATTCCGCCTCCCATGCCCCGGCCCATGCCCATGCCCATGCCCCGGCCCATGCCTCGACCCCCGCCCCGGCCCATGCCTGCGCCGAACGCCGGTGCTGACTGGGTCGGCTCACCGGGCGTATCCGCCGGGGCCGCGCCCATGCCAAAATGCCCGGCGACATTGGGACGGAGGGCGGCGGTGAACCGCCCCGCCTTGAACTGCTCGATTACCTGACGGATCGGGCCGGAGCACCCGACGGCGACAGCGATACTGGCCGCGGCCAGCGTCTGGTGGGCGTTGGGCCCGCAGTTGCCCGTCAGGACGTGTTTTACCCCCTTGTCGGCCATGAGCTGCGCGGACTGGATGCCCGCGCCGCCGCCCAGCGCGAGGTTGGGATTTTCGATGGCCTCGAAGCTCAGGTCATCGGTTTCGATGACGAGAAAGTACGGACACCTGCCGAACCGTGGATCCACATTGGCTTCCAAATTGGGCCCTGTGGCTGTGATCGCGATTTTCATGTCATCACCTTTCCTTCCCCAATGGACAAGCGCCGGGGTGCGGGCGGCAATCTTCCCTTGCCCCGGCGCGCTGGCTGCCGACGGGCAGGCTGTCCCTGACCTCGAGGTCTGGTATCCGACCTCAGCCCTTCTTGCCCTCCGCCTCGAGTTCCGCGATTCGCTTGCGGATGCCTTCCAAGGCATCATCGAAGTACTCCGCCTGACCCTTGAGCGCGGCGAGCTGCTGCTCGGTGCTCATGGCCGGGGCGAAGGGGGCCACATCGGCGGCAACCGGGGCCACACCGCCAAAGGCGGGACGGCCCAGCGCAGCCCGCTGCCAGCCCGTCAGGCCGGTCGCGTAGAACCAGTTTCTCCAGCCGCGGCCGCCGCCACGGCCGCAGCCCCATCCCCAGAAGCCCCGTCCGCCGACGGGGTTCATGTATCCGGGCACGGGGTAGCCGGCGCAGTAGCCAGCCGCACGTCCTGTCATCGGGCCCATTCCAGCGGGGCCTGTTCCATCTCTACCAGGCATTGCTGAACTCCTTCATGCTGTTGCGAGGTCGAATCAACCTCTGGTCATCGTCGTTCCGCACTTCGGGCAGGCCCGCTGATTGCACGGCCGCCCGGCCACATGGGGAACCTTGTGGCCGCACTTGGGGCAGACGCACTGCCCGCCCGGTCCGGCCGCCAACGATCCACCCATCCTGCCTTGTCCTCGCCCGCCACCGGGCGGGCCTGTTCCGTCACCTGCTGGCATCGCTATCACCGCCTTTCCGTTTTCTCGACGTCCGGCATTAACCCGCGGCAAGTGCTTCGCCTGCCCGTCCGGTTCAAAGTTCGCTTCGCCTGCCTCGTCGGCATCGCGCTCGGAACTGCCGGCGCCGGCCACAGCAGCCCGGCATCAAAAAAGCATCCTGTTGCAGTTGGCCGTTAATGAAAGCCGCAAGAACCTGTTCGACGTCACCACAGGTCTGCGGAATAACCGCGATGCCCGCCGCCGAAAGGGCCCTCTCCAGTGGCCATGAGATCGCGCCGCAGATCAGCACCGTCACCCCATGCTCGACAAGCAGGTTCGCCCGAGCCTGCGGTTGCTCCGCGGCGATGGCGACGTTCCGGCGGGCCTGTTCCCTGCCGTCGGCGACGTCGACCAGCAACATATTGCCAGCCACGTCGAACACCGGGCTGACCCGGCCGTGCCAGTGAGATATCGCGACTCTCATCATCTGCACCGAATAGCAAATCCCGCGCCAACCCGGCGGCTAACGCCACAAGTTCTGTGTTTTCAAATAGATGGGCGACAGCAGGATGCCGTGGACGACATTGAGAATCGCGCATTTTGACTTGACGTCGGCCGTCTACAGCAGTAAATTGCACGAGTAGTGGCTGGAGCCGACTGACCATGAGCAAGAACCAACTTCCCGACCAACACGAGACTGCCATCCTGGAGTCGATCAACGAAGGCGTATTCACCGTCGATTTGGACTGGCACATCATCGCGTTCAACCGGGCGGCCGAGAGAATTACCGGCGTGTCGGCCCAGCAGGCCATTGGAAGCCCCTGTTGTGATGTGTTCCGCGCGAGCATCTGTGAGACGGGCTGCGCACTACGCCGCACCATAGCCAGCGGCAAGCCCGTTCTGAATGCCACGGCCCACATCATCAACCAGCACGGGCAGCGGGTGCCCATCCGCATCTCAACGGCCCTGCTGAAGGACAATGACGGCAAAGTCGTCGGGGGCGTCGAGACCTTCCAGGACCTGAGCCAGGTCGAGCAACTCCAGAAGCAACTCCAGGCCCGCTACACCTTCGAGGACATCGTCGGCCGGAGCCCGGCCATGCTGCGGCTGTTCGATATCCTGCCCCAGATCGCTGAGAGCAATTCCACGGTGTTGATCGAAGGCCCCAGCGGGACGGGCAAGGAACTCTTCGCCCGCGCCATCCACAACCTCTCGCCCCGCAAGAAGAAGCCCTTCGTGGCGGTCAACTGCGCCGCCCTGCCCGACACGCTGCTGGAGAGCGAGCTTTTCGGCCACAAGGCCGGCGCGTTCACCGACGCCAAACGCGACAAGCCCGGCCGGTTCGCCCTGGCCGATAGCGGAACGGTCTTTCTGGACGAGATCGGCGACATCTCGCCGGCGATGCAGGTCCGCCTGCTGCGGGTGCTCCAGGAACGTGTGATCGAGCCGCTCGGCGGGCTCAAGCCGATCCCCGTTGACGTGCGTGTGATCGCGGCCACCAACCGGGATCTGGCCAAGCTGGTCCACGCTGGCAAGTTCCGGGACGACCTCTACTACCGCATTCGCGTGATCCACCTGGAGCTGCCCGGCCTCGCCCAGCGGCGCGAGGACATCCCGCTGCTGCTGGACCACCTCATCGCCAAGTTCAACCGCCTCCAGGGCAAGGATATCGCCGGCGTTTCCAATCAGGTGCTTGCCCGCCTGATGGAGCACGACTACCCGGGCAATGTCCGCGAGCTGGAGAATATCATCGAACAGGCGTTTGTGCTGTGCCGCGGCGGAATGATCGAGCTCAACCACCTGCCTCCCGAACTCCGGCCGACGGCCGGGCGAGGCGTTCCGGACGGCCAACCGATGAGCCTGGAAGCTATCGAAAAGCTCTTCATCGCCGAGACGCTGGATCGCCGAAACGGCAACCGCAAGCTGGCGGCCAGGGACCTTGGCATCAACGTCAGCACGCTCTACCGCAAAATCAACGCCCTCGGCATCGACACGCCCGAAGCCGACGGGCGCGGGCGGAGACGCTAGTATTGCATATTGCAGGCATCCCATGGGCCTTCTTCCCATAGTGATCGAAATCGGAATCGGGATCGAAATCGCGATCGGGCGGGCGTGACCTGTCCCGTAAGGACCGGCGGACAATAGGCAGGGGCGGCGCCCCTGCTTCAGGTTGTTGCCAATGGTTCGCGTGCCGTAGGTACGCGGGGGATCTGCCGTCCAGGCATTCGAAAATCGGAAATCCGGATCTTGACGATCTCCCGGCGTACCGATGGCACGCCAAAACGGGGGGGCCTGGGTGCAGGGGCGTTGCCCCTGCCTATTGCCCCAGCGTCCCTCGGGGACGCACGACACCAAACTTCAGGGCCAAGGAAAAAAGCAAAATGGGACGCCCCGGAAAACGCCGCCGCCAAGCTCATGAACCCAACAAGGCCAGGCAGTTTTCATCTCCTGTGGGATGGCTCTGCATGCACTTTGGCCACTGCGAGCAGTTCGCCCTTGTTGATGTGGACGATGCCGGAAGGACCATTGCCGGCACCACCTACATCACGCCTCCCGCGCATGAGCCGGGCGCGCTCCCCCGCTGGCTGCACGAGCCGGGCGCGAACGTCATCATCACTGGTGGCATGGGCCAGCGGGCGCAGGGTCTGTTCTCACAAAACGGCATCAGCCGACCGGAAATTGCTTTCCAGCGCGGAGGAAGGTAGCGGGAAAGGTGGGGAACGGAAGGGGAGTGGCCGGCTGGTGGCGGCGGCGGATTTCCGGGGCAGATTATAGGCGGTTGTCGCCGTGCGGACTCCGCAAACCGCGGGCGTTGGGCGGCGGCCAGGTTGGGCCAGGCGCGGTTGCGTGGCCGGGCAAAAGGAAGGGGTGGACAATGACGATGGCGATGCCGGAGCTGGCCGGGGGCGTGATGCTGGTGGTGGTTGATGTGCAGGAGCGGCTGGTCCGGGCCATGCCCGGGTTCGAGGCGGGGCCGGCGCAGGCGGCGACGCTGAAGGCGCTGCGGGCGGCCGGTGCCCTGGGCTTGGACGTGGTGGTCACCGAGCAATATCCCCAGGGTCTGGGGCCGACGCTGCCCGCGGTGCGCGCGGCGCTGCCGGCGGCGGCGAAAGTCCTGGCCAAGACCACTTTTTCCTGCTGGGGCGATCCGGGGTTCGCCGCGGCGGTGGAGGCGGTGCGGCCGGCGGCGCTGCTGCTGCTCGGCATGGAGACCCATGTCTGCGTGCAGCAGACGGCGCTGGACTCCTTGGCGCGCGGCTACCGCCCGGTGCTGCTGGCGGACGCGGTGGTCTCGCGCCAGGCGGCGGACCGGGAGCTGGCGCTGGCCTTCCTGCGCCATGCCGGCGTGGCCGTGACCTCGGTGGAGGCGGCCTTCTTCCAGTTGCTGCGGGACGCGAAGCATCCGGCGTTCAAGGCGGTCTCCGCGGTGTTCAAGGGGTGAGCGCGCCGGCAGCGTCGCCGATTCCTTGCGCGGCGTTGGCGGCGGCGAGCCGTCGGGGCCGGGGATGGCGACGGGGCCGGCACTTCCCCAAGCGCATCCACGCTCCAGCGTGGCGGGCGGCGCTTGCCCCGGCGCGCCCCTGGCAGGGGGGCCAAGGCGCGAATTTGCGCGGGTGGCTGCGCAATGAATTGGGGATAAGGAAGATGCAATTTATTTCGGGTTTTTCATCATCCTGTCATCTGGCCTGGCTATTTTGATGGGTGTGAAGTGGGCATGGTGCCGACTTCCGCAAAGTCCCAACCGAGTGTGCAACTGGAGGTCCCAAGATGAATGGAATGATCAAGGCCATGGCTTTGGCGGCGGCGTCCTTGGGGATGCTCGCCAGCGTGGCGGCCCAAGCGGGCGATGACAGCAAGGCCGACGAAAAAATCAGCTTTGACAAGGCGCCGGCCGCCGTGCAGGCAACCTTGGCCAAGGAAGCCCCCGGCGTCAAGATTGCCCAGGTCGAAGTGGAGGCGGAAAACGGGACGACCACCTACGAGGCCAAGGCCACCGTGGGCGGCAAGGAGTGCGAGATCAAGGTCGCCGCCGATGGCAAGCTCATCAGCAAGGAAGTGGAGACGGATGACGAAAAAGCCGGCGAGGAAGTGGAGACGGATGACGAAAAAGCCGGCGAGCACCAGGATTGATCGCTTTTTTCCTGGACGTCGCTAGATTCCTGAGCTTGGCCGGGCTGCCACCCTTGGGGTTGCCCAGGGGCAAGGCGCCCGGCCAGGCGGAGGCCAAGTCCAAGCCATGCACATTCTTTTGATTGAAGACTACGCGCCGACGCGGGAAACCTTGGAACAGGGGTTGCGGGAAGCCGGTTTTGCTGTGGATGCCGCGGCGGATGGCCGGGCCGGGCTCCGCGCCGCCATGGCCGGCGAGTATGACGTGATCATCCTGGACCTGATGCTGCCGCTGGTGGACGGCATGGCCATCCTTGGCGAGCTGCGGCGGAAGGGGCGGCAGACCCATGTCCTGGTCTTGACCGCCAAGGACACGCTGGAAGACCGGGTGAAGGGGTTGAACGCCGGCGCCGACGACTATCTGGTCAAGCCCTTCGCCTTCAAGGAACTGGTGGCGCGGGTGCGGGCCTTGGTGCGGCGGCAATACCAGGCGAAGGATCCCGTGCTCCGCCTGGCGGACCTGACGATCGACACCGCCGCCCGGACCGTGGCGCGCGCCGGCCGCATGATCGGGCTGACCGCCCGCGAATACGCCCTGCTGGAATTCCTTGCCAGCCGCGCCGGCACCGTGGTCACCCGGACGGAAATCTGGGAACACGTCTATGAATTCAACGCCATGGCGGAGAGCAATGTCGTGGACGTGTATATCGGGCATCTCCGGCGGAAACTTGACCGTCCCGGAAGCCCGCCGCTGATCCATACCCGGCGTGGCCACGGCTACATCCTGCAAAAGGACGGTTGAGCCATGCGTTCGCTGCGCTCGCAGATGACCCTTGGGGCAGTGGCCGCCGCCGCAGCGATCCTGCTGGCGGCCGGCGCCATTCTCTTTGCCCTGATCCACCGCACGGTGATGAACGAGTTCGACCGGAGCCTGCTGGCGCAGCTCCAGGCCCTGAAAAGCCAAGTGGATGTGGAGGGCGGGCAAGTCCGGCTTGAGTTGGACAAGGAGATGCTGCGGCAGTTCGGCCCTGGGCGTGGCGAGGACTATTTTGAGCTGTGGGACGGATCCGGCCGGGTCTGGCAGCGCTCCGCCTCGCTGGGCGCCTACGACCTGGCCCGCGGCGCGCCAGGCACGGTGCGGGCCGTGCGGTTGCCGGGGAAGCGCCGGGGGCGGCAGGCGCTGGCCGTCTTCCAGCCGGCGATGGATGAGCACGACGGGGCGAAGCCGCCGCCGCGGGAAACGCCGCCGCCCCCCGTCACCTTGGCGGTGGCCCGCGACGCCACGGCGGTCAACGACGTGCTGGAGCAGATTTTCTGGGGGCTGGCCACGGTCATCGCCGCCACCACCCTGGGCTGCGCCGCCATCCTGGCCGGCGTCGTGACCCGCGGGCTGAAGCCGCTCCACCGCCTGGGCAACAACCTGCGCGGCATCGGGGAGCACCAGCTTTCCCAGCGCCTCGACGCGGCCGGCGTCCCCCAGGAATTGCGCCCCGTGGTGGACGGCCTCAACCAGCTCCTGGCGAAGCTTGACGCCGCCTTTGCGCGGGAACGCTCCCTCTCCGCCGACCTGGCCCATGAACTGCGGACGCCGCTGTTTGGGCTGCGCGCCAAGCTGGAGGTGGCGTTGTCGCAGCCGCGCCAGGCCGCCGCCTATCGGAAAACGGTGCAGGACTGCCTGGCCATTGTCCTCGCGACGCAAGGCCTGGTGGAGAACCTGCTGGCACTGGTCCGCCTCGATGCGGGGCAGATCGCGGCCCGGCGGGAGCCGGTGCGGCTGTCCGCGCTTCTGCATGCCGTCTGGGAGCCGTTCGCGGAACGGGCCGCCGCCCGCCGGCTGCGCGTCACTTGGGACGACGACGCGGCCACGGTCGTGACGACGGATCGGGAGCGGTTGCGGCTGGTGCTCAGCAACCTGTTCGACAACGCCGTCAGCTATGCCGACACGGGCGGGGAACTGTGCATCCGCGCGGCTCCGGACGCGGCGGCGCCCGGCGTCGAGATCGCCAATTCCGGCAGCCAAGTGGCGGCGGCGGATGGCGCGCGGGTGTTCGACCGCTTCTGGAGCGGCGACGCCGCGCGCGCCGGCGTCGGCACGCATTGCGGTTTGGGCCTGGCGTTGGCCCAACGCGTGATGGAATTGCTGGGGCACGAGATCTGCGTGGCCACGGAAGCCGGCGGCTGGTTCCGCGTCCGCCTCCGTTTCCCGGCCGCGCCCATCCCCATCCCCGAAGGCCGGGCAAAAAACCTTCCCCCCGGGTTGTCGCCGGGCCGATGCCAGCATGAACAGGAGACGCCATGACCAAAGTCGCGCAAGTCACCGTCGCTTTTTGGATCATGAAAATCTGTGCCACCACATTGGGGGAGACGGCGGGCGATCTCCTCTCGATGACCTTGAACGTCGGCTACGCCTTCAGCTCCGCCATCTTGGCTGGCCTCTTCCTGGTTTCCGTTGTCGCGCAACTGCGGTCAAAGAAATTCAATCCGGCGCTATATTGGATCGTGATCCTTGCCACCAGCACGGCGGGCACCACAATGTCCGATTTCATGGATCGGACGCTTGGGCTTGGCTACGCCACTGGCGCGGTCATCCTCGGTGCCTGCCTGCTGCTGGTGCTGGCCATTTGGCGGTTCAGCGGCGCCAGCTTGTCCGTCAGTGGCATCCAGACCACGAAGGCCGAGCTGTTCTATTGGCTGGCCATCCTGTTTTCCAACACCCTGGGCACGGCCTTGGGCGACTTTCTGGCCGATGACTCCGGCCTGGGCTTCCTGGGCGGGGCCATGCTCATCGGCGGCCTGCTCGGCGCCACCGTCCTTGCGGCGGCTTTCACGCGGCTGAACCGCGTCCTGCTGTTCTGGGTGGCCTTCGTGCTGACGCGCCCCTTCGGCGCCACCTTCGGGGATTTGCTTACCAAACCCGTCGCCAACGGGGGCCTCAATTTCGGCACGGTCGGGTCTTCCCTCGTCCTTGCATTCCTGCTGATGGCCATTCTGGTTTACACCATTCGGGCGGAGGAAGATCTGGTGAAGTGCGAGGCCGGGAAACAGACGTAAGGCAGGAATGGAGGCAACGGTGAAATCAAGAATGCAGAAGTGGCGGATCCGGCTCTCGGTGTTGGCGGGAGTGGTTTTCTTCGCCTTCAACTCGGTCACGGCCAGCCGGTGGGAAAGGGAATCCCCCCTAGTTTCCGCCCTGCTCTTCTCCCTGGGGCTTGTCCTTGTCGGCGTCGCCTCGCTGGGGCGCCTTTGGTGTTCCTTGTACATTGCGGGCTACAAAAGCAGCCGGTTGGTGACCGAAGGCCCGTATTCGCTTTCGCGGAATCCGCTTTATTTCTTTTCCCTTCTTGGCTTCATTGGCGTTGGGCTTGCTTCCGAGACGCTTCTGATGCCGGCAATCCTTGTCCTGGCCTTTGCCTCCTACTACCCGGCGGTGATTCGTGCCGAGGAAAAGAGGCTGAACTTCCTGCATCTGGAATCTTACTTGGAATATGCCAGATCCACGCCCCGGTTTTTCCCCGCGGTGGGAAAGCTGAGGGAACCGGAGACGTATGTCGTCAACCCCAAGATCTTCCGGCGGCATCTCTTGGATGCCCTCGTCTTCGGGTGGTGCGTCGGAATCCTTGAAATACTGGAGGAGCTGCGCCATCTGGGCTGGAACCCGCAATTGTTCACAACCTACTGAATTTGAGAAAAAGCCACGGCCTGGCCCGCGGGCGCCAGGGCGGCCAGCGGACGGGCAAGGATGTCAGTTCCAGCCGGTTCCGGCCGGGGGAAGATGAGTTATAGTAAGCGCCCGCTGCCTGTCCGGGAACCGGGGCGCGCCCGCGCCGCGGCCAGGACTGGGAACCACCTTCAAATGGGATTGAGCCAAACCATGTCCATTGCCAGCACCACGCTTGCCGACCGTCATTTTGCCCGCGGCCGCGACTTCCTCGGCTGCCAGTATCCCTTCCTCTGCGGCGCCATGACCTGGGTCAGCGACCCGAAGCTGGTGGCCGCCGTCTGCAACGCCGGCGGCTTTGGCTGCCTGGCGGGGGGCAACACGCCGGTTGACATCCTGGAGCGCCAGATCGCCGAGACGCGGGCGCTGACCGCCAAGCCCTTCGCCGTCAACCTGATCACCATCGCCCCGGCCTACCGCGAGCACATGGAGATGATCAAGCGGGTGAAGCTGCCCTACATCATCTTCGCCGGCAGCTTCCCGAAGGAGAAGGAAGTGGCGGCGGCCAAGGCCAGCGGCGCCAAGGTGCTCGCCTTCGCCTCGACCACCTCGATCGCCGAGCGGATGCTGCGCTTTGGCGTGGACGCGCTGATCCTGGAGGGGATGGAGGCCGGCGGCCACATCGGCCACGTCAGCCTGATGGTGCTCTTGCAGCAGGTGCTGTTCACGACGCCGCAGGTGCCGGTGTTCGTGGCCGGCGGCATCGCCACCGGGCGGATGTGCGCGCACATGTTCCTGATGGGCGCCGCCGGCGTCCAGCTCGGCACCCGCTTCGCCGTTTCCGCTGAAAGCTGCGCCCACCCCAAGTTCAAGGAGACCTTCATCCGCGCCGAGGCGCGCGACGCGGTGGCGACGCCGCAGTTCGACAGCCGGCTGCCGGTGGTCGCCGTGCGCGCCTTGCGCAACAAGGGGCATCAGGAGTTCGCCAAGCTCCAGTTGGAACTGCTCAAGAAGCTGGAAAGCGGCGAAATCCACCGCGAACAGGCCCAGCTCGAAGTCGAGAAGTTCTGGATGGGCGCCCTGCGCCGCGCCGTGATTGACGGCGATGTCGAGAGCGGCTCGCTGATGGCCGGGCAGTCGGTCGGGCTCATTGACAAGGTCGAGCCGGTGGCGGCGATCATGGCTGACCTGGTCAACGGCGTCGAGCAGGAGCTGCGGGCGGTCAAGGCCAGGCTGGCCTGAGCCGCCAACACTTCCGCCGGGGGGCGCGCCTCTCCTGGCCGTGGGTGGCCCCGCCCCGGCGGCCGGCCGGGAACGGGGCATTGGCCGCGCGGGTCAGTCGCGGACTTCCTCGACGTTGAGGGCGGGGCCGAGCTTTTCCCGGAGCTTGGCTTCGATGTATTGCTTCAGCGTTTGGTGGGCGGAGGGGCAGGCGGCGCAGCGGCCGCAGAGCCGGACGAGGACGCGGTCGCCGTCAATGTCCACCAGCTCCGCGTCGCCGCCGTCGGCCTGGAGCGCCGGGCGGATGGCCCTCTCGAAGGTCTCTTGGACGAGCTTGATCTTCTGGAGGTTGGTGAGCGGCCGGGGGGTGGCGGGCGCTTCCGCCGCCGGCGCCGGGGTGGGGATGCCGCGGATCTTGGCGATGATCCCCGCGATCTCGTCGCGGCAGCCGCCGCAGCCGCCGCCGGCCTTGCAGTAATGGGTGACCTGGTCGACGCTGGTGAGCTTGTTGTGCTCGATCACTTCGCGGATCTTGCGCTCGCTCACGCCGAAGCAGTGGCAGACGATGCGGTCGAGCCCCTCGGGGTCGAACTGGGCGACGTCCGGGGCGGCCAAGGCGGGGTTCTTCGTGCGCATGTTCGCCAGCGCCGCCTGGAGCGCCTCCATCCCCATCACCGAGCAGTGCATCTTCTCCTCGGGCAGCTCGCCGAGGAAGTCGGCGATGTCCTGGTTGGTGAACTTGGCGGCCTCTTCCAGGGTCTTGCCCTTGACCATCTCGGTGAGGGCGGAGGCGCTGGCGATGGCGCTGGCGCAGCCGAAGGTCTGGAACTTGACGTCGGCGATCGTCTTGCCGTCCGGCGCCAGCTTGATGTACAGTTTCATGGCGTCGCCGCAGACGATGTTGCCGACTTCGCCGATCCCGTCGGCGTCAGGGATTTCCCCGACATTGCGCGGGTTCATGAAATGATCCATCACTGTTTGCGTGTAGTTCCACATGATGCTCAGGCTCTCCTGGCCGGTGGCGGGTTGTCCCCGCGCCGGCGGCGTTCATAGTATAGTCGTTTTTTCAACAAAAGGGAATTGGGCATGGAAACGGTTCGATTGATGGACGATCCGGCGGCGGCGGTGGCGCGGGCGGCGGCGGTGCTGCGCGCCGGCGGCGTCGTCGCGCTGCCCACGGAAACGGTCTACGGCCTGGCCACGGCCTGGGGCAACGCCGCCGGCCGCCGCCGGATCTACGAACTCAAGCACCGGGCGGAGGACAAGCCGCTGCAAATGCTGGCGGCGGACCTGGCGGTGGCCATGGCCGCCGGCGTGGCCGCCGACCCGCGGCTGGCGCGGCTGGCCGAACGCTTCTTCCCCGGCCCCCTGACCCTGGTCTGCCGGGCGGTGGACGGCGGCAGCGTCGGCCTGCGGATTCCGCGCCACCCCTTCATGCGGGCGCTGCTGCGCGAACTCGGCGGGGGGGTGGCCGCCACCAGCGCCAACCGTTCCGGCGAGCCGCCCGCCGGCGATGCGGCCGCCGCCGTCGCGGGGCTGGCCGGCGAACCGGACTTGCTGGTGGATGGCGGCCCGGTCCAGGACGCCCAGCCCTCCACCGTCGCCTCCTTGCTGGAGGGGGGGCTCCGGATTTTGCGCCCCGGACCGGTGACGGAAGCCGAGCTGGCGGCGGCCCTGGCCGAGGCCCCGGGAGGTGAAGCATGATCGCCATTTTCTCCCTGCTCATCGTCGTGACGCTCTCCTTGCTGGTGACCCGCATCGCCGCCGCGGCCCTGATGCTGACCGGGATTTCCCAGGAAATGGCCCGCTTCCAGGCGCGCTCCGCCTATTCCGGGGTGGGGTTCACCACCAGCGAGTCGGAAGCGATCGTGAACCATCCCGTGCGCCGCCGCATCGTCATGCTGCTCATGCTGTTGGGCAACCTCGGCGTGGCCACGGTGGTGGCCACGATCGTCGCCTCCGTGCTCAAGACGGCCAGCACCGAGCGGTGGTGGTGGAACCTGGCGCTGCTGGCGGCGGGGCTCCTGGCGCTCTGGGGCCTGGCCGCGAGCCCCTGGGTGGAAGGGCGGCTGAACCGCCTGATCCTCTCGGGGCTGCGCCGCTGGACCCGGCTGGAGGTCAAGGATTATGTGGCCATCCTCCAGTTGCAGAAGGGGTATGCCGTTTCGGAGCTGAAGGTGGAGGCGGGCGACTGGCTGGCGGAGAAGAGCCTGCGCGAGGCCGCGTTGACCGCCGAAGGGGTGCTGGTGCTGGGGATCGCCCGCGGGAACGGCGACTATCTCGGCGCGCCGCATGGCGACCACCAGATCCAGGCGGGCGCCACCCTCATCCTCTACGCGCTGGTGGACCGGCTTCCCGAGCTGGACCAGCGCCCCGCCGGCGCGGCGGGCGACCAGGCGCATCAAGAGGCCATGCGCCGGCATCGCCAGGAGATGGCGCCCCCCCCCCCGCCGCCCGAGGCCCCCACCTGACTGGCCCCACCCATGGCCGGCGGCGCCGCCGCCCCAAACCGGAAGCCCACTGATGCCATCCCAAGCTGAAAAGCCCGCCGACTCCGGCCTGTTCCACGACCTCCAACTGGAGTTCGCCACCTCGGCCTACGACTTGGCGGCCCTGCCGGCCGCCACCGCCGAAATCGCTTTTGCGGGGCGTTCCAACGCCGGCAAGTCCAGCGCCATCAACGCCCTGGCCCGCCGCCACGCCCTGGCCCGCGTCAGCAAGGAGCCCGGCCGCACCCAGGCGCTCAACTTCTTCCGGCTCGGCGCCGCCGGCCACTACCTGGTCGACCTCCCCGGCTACGGCTTTGCCCGCGTGCCGCTGGAACTGCGCCGGCAATGGGGCCGGCTCATCGAGGGGTATCTCCGGCGGCGGCCCTGCCTCCGCGGCCTGGTCGTGGTCATGGACGCGCGCCATCCCCTCACCGGGCTGGACCGCGACCTGCTCGCCTGGTTCCAGCCCAGCCCCGGGCGCCCCGTCCACCTCCTCCTCACCAAGGCGGACAAGCTCAAGCGCGGCGAGGCCGCCGCCGCCCTGGCCGCCGTCCGCGCCGCACTGAAGGATCTTCCCGGCTGCACGGCCCAGCTCTTCTCCGCCACCACCGGCCAGGGGGTCGCGGAGGCGGAGGCGCTCCTGGCCGGCTGGCTGGGTCTGGCGGGCGGATCGGGCTGAGTTCAGAGGCTGTATTCCGGCAGGATCTCCTGGCTTTGCAGCAGGTCGGTGATGGCCGCCACTTGGCCGGCCACCGCCAACGTGGGCGCCAGCCGGACGGCGGCCGGGTAGCCGGCCGGACCGCCGGCGCCGAGGTGGACGACCAGGATCTCGTTGGGGTGGTTGAGCCGCTCCAGGGTGCGCAGGTCGTACTCGTCGGCCTCCGGCAGCGAGGTGATGAAGATCAGCCCGGCGTCGGTGAAGATGCGGGCGAGTTCGCCGAGGCGGCTGAGGTGCGTTTCGCGCCCGGCGCTGTCGCCGCCGCCGGCGCTTTGCAGGTCGGAGTCGAGGCCGGCCAGGAGGCTGCGCACGCCCAGGAAATAGGCCTGGTGGCCGCGGCCAAAGAGCTTCCGCTCCAGGGCGCGGGCGAGGGCGTCGCGGCGGGCGTCGTCGCCGCCGGTGAGCACCACGAATTTGGCCTTGTGCCCATGGCCGGCGGCCCGTTCGGCAGGGGTGAGGTCGCTGTATTGCCAGGCCAGCTCCCGTTCGCGGACATGCGTCTCCAGGACGGATTCGCCGCTGCCGCTGGCGTTTTCGAGGACGACGCCGGCGCCGGCGATGTCGTAGCGGTCAACGATCACCAGCCGCCCGGTCGGCTCCAGCTCGCGCGCCAGGTCGAAGGCGACCGGCTTGGGCGTCTCCAGCACGACTTCGGCGACCTCGTGGCGCTCGACCTGCTGCCGGGCGCCGGCGCCGGAGGCGAAGTCCGCCGCGTCGAGCACGTTCAGCACCTGCGCCAGCCGCACCGGCGACTGCCGCGCCCCGAGCTTGAGCTTGTAGTCGCGCCCCATGATGAACGGGTCGCGCCCGAGCCAGAAGAGGTTGACCCGCAGGCGGCTGCCGGTCTGCGGCGCGGGCTCGCCGGCCCGGACCATGAGTTCGCCGGGGCGCACATAGATCTGCGTCTGCAAGGTGAAGCCGACCGCCTCGCCGGCTTCGGCCGCGGGGTGGGGCGGGGCGTTGAAGCGCTCGACCGTGGCGATGGCCGTGCGCTTGCCCGAGGGGAGGAAGACGACCTCGTCGCCGGCCTGGATCCGGCCGGCGGCGACGGTGCCGGCGACGATCCGGCGGCTGTCCCCCGCCGCGGTGAACTTGTAGATGTCCTGGACCGGCAGGCGGAAGGGGGCGGCGGTCAGGGGTGGCCGCGACGGGAAGGCGTCGATCTGTTCAAGCACGGTCGGGCCGTCATGCCAGGGGGCCAGGGAGGAGCGGTTGGCGACGTTGTCCCCGTCCCGGCCGCTGACCGGGATGAAGCTCACCGGCTTCAGCCCGAGGTGGTTGAGGAAGGCCGAGTATTCGGCGACGATTCCGTCGAAGCGTTCGCGGCTCCAGCCCACCAAATCCATCTTGTTGACCAGCACCGAGATCTGGCGGACGCCGAGCATCGAGAGCATGTAGCCGTGGCGCTTCGAGTTCTCGCGGATGCCCTCCTGCGCGTCAATGACCAGCAGCGCGGCCTCGGCGCGGGCGGCGCCGGTGATCCAGTTGCGCAGGAACTCGACGTGCCCCGGGGCGTCAATGAGGATGTAGCGGCGCTTCGCGGTCTTGAAGAAGCAGCGGGCGCTGTCGATGGTGATGCCCTGGGCCTGCTCGTCCTTGAGCGCGTCGAGCAGGAAGGCGTACTCGAACGGCCGGGCGTTGCGGGCGCACTGGGCCCTGACCTGTTCGAGCTTGCCTTCGGGCAGGGCGTTGGTCTCGGCCAGGAGCCGGCCGATGATTGTGCTCTTGCCATGGTCAACATGGCCGGCCACGACCAGGCTGAGCGGCGCGGCGGCCGCCGCCGCGGGGTTGGGGCTGGGGGGGATGGCAGTGGTCATAAGGTCACCTTTGGACTCATCGGACTGATCGGACTCATCGGACTCATGGGACTGATCGGACTCATGGCGCGGCCGCCCACCGCGGGGCCGCCCGCGCCGCCCGCCTGCTCACATGTACCCTTCGCGGCGGAGGGTTTCGAGGCCGCCGCCGTCCTCCTTGTCCTGGGCGCGGCCGGCGCGTTCGGCGATGTTCGCGAACTTGCCGGCCCGCAGCTCGGCGATGATCTCGGCGACGTTCTTGGCGGTGGATTCGACCGGCTGGGTGCAGGGATGGCAGCCGAGGGAGCGGTAGCGCCGGCCGTCGCCACGGTCGAAATAGAGGCGGGTGATCGGGATCTTCTCCCGCTCGATGTATTCCCAGATGTTGAGTTCGGTCCAGTCCAGCAACGGATGGATGCGGATGTGGGTGCCGGGGGCGAAGTCGGTCTTGTAGTAGTTCCACAGCTCCGGCGGCTGGTTGGCCACGTCCCAGTCGCTTTCCTTGTCGCGCGGCGAGAAGGTGCGTTCCTTGGAGCGGCTGCCCTCCTCGTCGGCGCGGACGCCGACGATGACGCCGGTGTACGGCTCCCGGTTCGTGTCGGCCACATACTGGCCGCTGCCGTGGTCCAGGCGCAGGCGCGGCCATTCGCCGGAGAGGGTGCGCTTCAGCGCCTCGCTCTTCAACGACTTGCAGCAGGCCAGGCGGCTGATGGCGCCGTCGGGATAGGTCTGCTTCGCCTGGATCGCCGCCACGTTCTGGCCGACCACCATGTTGAGGCGGAGTTCGCGCGCCAGGTTGTCGCGGTAGGCGATCATCTCCGGGATCTTGAAGGCGGTGTCGATATGCACCAGCGGGAATGGCACGTGGCCGAAGAACGCCTTGCGCGCCAGCCAGAGCAGCACCGTGCTGTCCTTGCCGATCGACCAGAGCATGGCGAGGCTCTTGAACTCGCGGTAGGCCTCGCGCAGGATGTGGACGCCGTGGGCTTCGAGCTTGTCTAAATGATCCATGGGGCAACTCCTTGTCTGTTCCAAAATGTCCGGCCAGTCCGGCCAAAACCGTTTTCCCTTCAGCGCCGGCGTTGGTGCAGGCCGCATTCCTTGTGCTCCGGCTGTTCCCACCACCAGCGGCCGGCGCGGATCTCCTCGCCGGGCTGGACGGCGCGGGTGCAGCAGGCGCAGCCGATGCTGGGGAAGCCCTGGTCGTGGAGGGGGTTGTAGGGCACTTTGTGCTCCCGGATGTACGCCCAGAGCTGGCCCTCGCTCCAGCCGGCAAGCGGGTTGACCTTGACCAGGCCGTTGGCGGCGTCCCATTCCACGGCCGCCACGTCGCCGCGGGTGGCGCCCTGGCCTTTGCGGAGTCCGCAAATCCAGGCATCCAGCCCGGCAAGCATCCGCCGCAGCGGTCGGAGTTTGCGGACTTCGCAGCATTTCTTGCGGAGTTCGACGCTTTCCCGGAAGAGGTTCACCCCGTGTTGCCGGACCAGTTCCTCGACTTCGGCGGCGTCGGGGAAGGCGAGCCTGATCCGGAGGCGGTACTTGAACTCGGTCCTGGCGATGAGGTCATAGGCTTCCGGGAAGAGCCGGCCGGTGTCGAGGGTGAAGATCTGAACCTGGTTGCGGACGTGCTCCGCGACCAGGGCGGTGAGCGCCTGGTCTTCGGCGCCGAGGGAGCTGGCAAAGGCGACCCGGCCGGGGAAGGCCGCGGCGGCCCAGCGCAGGATGGTTTCGGGGGTGGCACCGGCGAGTTCGCGGCGCCAAGCTTCCAGTTGGGCGGGGGTGGGTGGGGTCATGGCGGTGGTTCCTTTTGTGAGGCTTCACGTTCTGGGGTCAGATCTGGTAGTCGGCGGCTGGGGCCCGGACGCGCCCCAGGTGGATGCGCTCCCAAGCGCGTTCGTGGAGGTAGTAGAGGATGGTCTTGGTGCAGAACTCGACGGCGCCGATGGAGACCGCCTGGCCGGCGTGGCCGGTGAAGAGGTAGGCGAGGGCGACGGTGTAGCCGGTGCCGGTGGTGCGGTAGGAGAGGGACTTGGCGAGGCTGCGCCAGCTTTTCTCGCCGGCATAGGCGGGGGTGGCGGCGGCTGGCGGTGGCTTCGGGTTGGCCGCGGTCGCGGTGGTGGTGGGATTCAGTTCCATGGTTGCGCCTCCGGTAACATCACTAAAAAGATTGATATTATGCAGATAACATAGCCGGCATTCCACCGCCGCGCAAGTGGCCAGCGCAAAAAAAGGGGAACGATTCCGTCCGCGAGTTTCGAGCGCGGAGCGGTTCGCCCGGAGGGCACGGAGCCCACGGAGAGTGGGGCAGAGGTTCGCACGGAGGGCACGGAGCCCACGGAGAGGGGGGCAGCGGTTCGCACGGAGGGCACGGAGCCCACGGAGAGGGGGGCAGCGGTTCGCACGGAGGGCACGGAGCCCACGGAGAGGGGGCAGCGGTTCGCACGGAGGGCACGGAGCCCACGGAGAGGGGGGCAGCGGTTCGCACGGAGGGCACGGAGCCCACGGAGAGGGGGGCAGCGGTTCGCACGGAGCCCGCGGCGGGCACGGGAAATTGCCAGCCCCTCAGGAGGGAGGGTCAGTACTGGGCGATGAAGGCGAGGATTTCCAGCGGCCCGGCGCCGGTGTTGGCGATGGCGTGGCCGGCGCCGTTGCCGGTGAGCACGCTGTCGCCGGCCTTCACCGGGAGCGCCTGGCCGTTCTCCTCCACCGCGCCTTCGCCGCGGAGGATGACGTAGACTTCCTCTTCGGCCTTGTGCTCGTGGAAGCCAATGCTGGCCCCCGGCGGCAGGGTCAGGCGGGCGCAGAGGCGGGTCTTCGCCTTCAGTTCGGTGCCGGGCTCCCAGAAATGCTCGATGGTCACGGAGCCGCTGCCGCCGCGCATCCGTTCCCGGAGTTCCGTCTTGAATTCGCCTTGGTGCCGGATCATGCTCAGTCTCCTGCTGGTGGTGGGGGTGGCGGGTGGTGGTGAATGGTTCCGGCCAGTTCCAGTTCCCAGAGCTTGGCGTGCTTGAGGAAGACGTGGAAGGCGGCCTGGACGGCGATGGCGAGCCCCGGGAGGCCGTCGCGGAACCCGGCTTTCAGGAGATAGTCGCGGAGGAAGCGTGCCGGCGGGCCGAGGATGAGCTTGGGGAGGGAGAAGCGGCGGCCGGCGGCCTGGGCGTCGCGGGCGTCGGTGCTGGTGTAGAGGTCCATCTTCTGGATCAGGGCGGAGAGGTCCGCGAAGGAATAATGGTTGACGAGGCCGCGGAGGGTGGCGGTGCGGCCCTCGGTGCGGAGGCAGGCGTGGAGTCCGCCGAGGAAGCGGGCGTGGCGGCGGTCGCAGAGGCGGATTTCGCGGTCCGAGGCGGGCGTCCAGGCGCCGTGGCGGATCCAGCGGCCGAGGAACCAGGTCTGGCGGTGGATGTGCCAGGCGCGGAGTTGCTCCGCGGCGGGGCGGTCGGCGTTTTCGGCCAGGGCCTGGCGCATTTCGGCGGCCAGCCCGGGGGCCAGCTCCTCGTCGGCGTCGAGGAAGAAGCACCAGTCGCGCCGGCACTGGTCGAGGGCGAACTGGTATTGTTCGCGGAAATTGGTCCAATCGCGGTGGAGGATGCGGGCCCCGGCGCGCCGGGCCGCCTCAATGGTGCCATCCGTGCTGCCGGAATCAACCACGACCAGGTCGTCCGCCCACGCCATGCTGGCCAGCGCCCTTTCGACCGTGCGGCGGTTGTTGCAGGTGAGCATGAATCCGGAGACCGGGACGGGGGCTGGCTTCACGGCTTGTCCTCTCCTTGGTGGCCGCCGCGGCGCGGCGGCGGAGTCCGCAAAAAGTGGATGATATAATGGCGGAAGCGGCGGATGCCAAGCCCGGCCGCGGCGGGGAGAGGGTATATTTGCCGGTGGTACGCCGCCGCCGAATGCACCGCCCTTTTTTTGCCATGCCGTCCCCCCATTCCGAGCCCACCGCCGCCGCCCCGCGCCCCCTGCCCATGAGCCGGGAGGAGATGCGCGGGCGTGGCTGGACGGAGCTGGATGTGCTCCTCGTCACCGGCGACGCCTACGTGGACCACCCCTCCTTCGGCGTCGCCCTGATCGGCCGTGTCCTGGAGGCCGACGGCTGGCGCGTCGGCATCCTGGCCCAGCCGGATTGGCGCAACCCCGCCTGCCTGGAGGCCCTGGGGCGGCCCCGGCTGTTCGCGGGCATCAGCGCCGGCAACCTGGATTCCATGCTCAGCAATTACACGGCGGCGCGGCACCGGCGGCGGGAGGATGACTATTCGCCCGGCGGCCGGCCGGGGCTGCGCCCCAACCATGCCTGCGCCGTCTACGCCCAGCTTGTCCGCCGGGCCTTTCCGGGGCTGCCGGTGGTTTTGGGCGGGATCGAGGCCAGCCTGCGCCGCGTCGCCCATTACGACTATTGGGAGGACAAGCTCCGGCCCTCGATCCTCGCCGACAGCAAGGCTGACCTCCTGGTGTACGGCATGGGCGAAAGCGCGATCCGGGAGATCGCCCGCCGGCTGGCCGCCGCCAGCCCTTCCGGCGCACCCGCCGACCTGGCCGGGCTGCCCGGCACGGCCCGGCTCCTGGGCGCCGCGGAGTCCGCACCCTACGGGGAGGCCATCGCGGACGAGGCCGCCGGCGACTCCGGCTTCGTCCGCCTCCCTTCCTGGGAGGAGTTGCAGGCCACGCCACGGCTGCTCCTGGAGCAGACGCGGCAGGTCGAGGCGGAGCAGAACCCCTTCTGCGGCCGGCGGCTGGTCCAGTTCCACGGCCGCCGCGCCCTGCTGGTGGCGCCGCCCGCGCCGCCGCTGGCCGCCGCCGGGCTGGACCGGCTCTACGAACTGCCATTCACCCGCCGGCCGCATCCATCCTACCACGATGAAATCCCGGCCTTCACCATGATCCGCGACTCGGTCACCGCGGTGCGCGGCTGCCCCGGCGGCTGCACCTTTTGCGGCCTCGGGCTGCACCAGGGCAAGTTCCTGCAAAGCCGCTCCCGCGACTCGGTGCTGCGCGAACTCCGCACCCTGGCCGCCGCGCCCGGCTTCCGCGGCACGGTCACGGACCTGGGCGGGCCGACCGCCAACCTCCACGGCTCGCGCAACGGCCACACGGCCGCCTGCCGGAGCTGCCGCCGGCCAAGCTGCCTCTTCCCCGAGATCTGCCCGAAGCTGGAGATCGCGGAGACCGCCTTCCTCGAGCTGCTGCGCCAGGGGCGGCGGCTGCCCGGCATCCGCCACCTCTTCGTCCAGTCCGGCATCCGCATGGACGTGATCCTGCGCCAGCCGGAACTGCTCCGCGAACTGGTGCGCCACCACGTCTCCGGCCATCTCAAGGTCGCCCCCGAGCACCTGCATCCGGAGGTGCTCCGGCGGATGCGCAAGCCGGGGCCGGCGGTGTTCGAGGCGTTCCTCGACCGGTTTGGCGCGGAGAGCCGGGCGGCGGGCAAGGAGCAGTACACCGTGCCCTATTTCATCGCCAGCTTCCCCGGCTGCACCGCCGGGCACATGGGCACGGTCGAGGAGTTCCTGCGGCGGTCGCGCTGGAATTTGCAGCAGGTGCAGGATTTCATCCCCCTGCCCATGACTCCGGCGGCGGCGATGTACGTCACCGGCCTCGACTACGAGAGCGGCCAGCCGATCCCCGTGGCCCGGGGCACGGCCGAACGGCAGCGCCAACTCGCCAGCCTCCGCCCCACCGCCGCCGGCCGGCGGGGAAAAACTGCCTGAACGAGGTGCAACATGGTCATCGGCGTGCTCAGCATCGAACTGGAAATCGCCCAGGCCAACTCGCTGAAGGAAAAGCGGATGGTGGTCAACCGGGTGCGCGACCTGCTGCGGCGGAAGTTCAACGTCGCGGTGGCCGAGGTCGAGTCGCTCAACGTCTGGAACCACGCGGGGCTGGCCGTGGTTGCGGTCAGCAATGAGCAGAAGTTCTGCAACCAGGTGCTGAGCCAGGCGGTGAACCTGCTGGAGGCCGACCAGGATGGCTACGTCCTGGGCGAGGTCGGGATGGAGTTCCTGTGAGCCGCCCCCGCCATTGCCACCACCACCCACGGAGAGACGGGATGAAGCCAACATTCTGGTGCCTGGATTTCGACGGCGTCCTCTGCGACAGCGCCCGGGAGACGGGCGCGGCCGCCTGGAAGGCCGGCCGGACGCTCTGGCCGGAATGGCCGGCGGCGGAGCCGCCGCCGGCGCTGCTGGAACGGTTCCGCGGACTCCGCCCGCTGCTGGAGACCGGCTGGCAGGCGATCCTGCTGCTGCGGCTGCTGGAACAGGGCACGCCCCCGGCGGCGCTGGCCGCCGACTTCGCGGCGCACATCGAGGCTGCGTGCCAGGCCGCCGGCCGCACCGTGCCGGAGCTGGTCCGCCTCTTCGGCGAGACCCGCGACCGCTGGCTCGCCGAAGCGCCCGAGGACTGGCTGGCCCGCCACCGCTTCTACCCCGGCGTGGCCGCGGCGCTCACCGCCGCCCTGGCGTACGGCCCGGTGGCCATCCTGACCACCAAGCAGGAACGCTTCACCCGGCGGCTGCTGGCGGCGGCGGGCGTCGAGTTCCCGGCGGCGCGGATTTTCGGGCTCGACCGCGGCCGGAGCAAGGAGGCGACGCTGGCGGAGCTGCTGGCGGGTGCGGAGTCCGCAACCGCGGAGTTCGCGCTGGTCGAGGACCGGCTGGCGACCCTGGAGCGGATCGCGGAACGCCCGGAACTCGCGGCGGTGCGGCTCATCTTTGCGGCGTGGGGCTACAGCACTCCCGCGGAGCGGGCCCGGGCCGCCGCCCAGCCGCGGATCGAATCCTGGCCGCTGGGGCGCTTCACCGCCGCCCTCGCCGCCCCCCATTCCCGCTGAGACTAGGCAGCGCAAGCTCCCGCCGCCAACGCCCCGCCTCTCCGTTTGCGAACCTGCATCCGCGCGGGCGAGCAATACGGGAGCAGGCCGTTGTTGGGCGGGTAAGCGTCGCTGCTGCCCCATCTGGAGTGCGGGCGAAGGCTGGGGCATGGTGGGTTCCGTCGCGGGCCGGTGGTCGGCCTGGCGGCGGGAGCTGGTCATTTCAGGGATCGGACAACGGCGAAGGCGGAGCATTGGCGCGGGGTGCTGGAGCGGTGGCGGGCGGCGGGGTTGTCGCAGGCGGGGTTCTGCCGCACGAACAGCCTTGCGCCGTGGCAGTTCCGGTACTGGCTGGGCCGGGAACGGCGGCGAACCGCGGACGGGGTGTCCGGCTTTTCGCCGGTGGTGGCGGCGGCGGAGCCGGGGTCGGGGTCGGGGCTGATGCCGCGGCTGCCGGGCGGGGCCATGCTTTGGAGCCTTGAGGGGACAGGCAAATCCGGTCTTCGTGCGGAGCACACGGAAACCACGGAGAAGACACTTCCCCCGCGCCGGACTTCGCCATCCCCGGCGGCTGCTACGACGAGCCTTGAGGGGACAAGCCTTGAGGGGACAGGCAAATCCGGTCTTCGCACGGAGCACACGGAAACCACGGAGAAGACACTTCCCCGCGCCGGACTTCGCCATCCCCGGCGGCTGCTACGACGAGAGCTTCCTGGCGATGGTCGCCTTCGAGAAGGCATGCTCGCCCGCGCCAGGAATGCCCGGGACCGCAATGAAGTCCTGCCCAAGTCCGCCATCGGCGCCGCCCCCTACGAGCACTTATCCGAATTCCTGTCCGTTGCGCGGGATGGCTGCGCTCGCCGCTGCCATTGCCAACCGACAGGTTTGGCTTGCCCCCCGTCCCGGGGTTGGCACATCCCCGCCACCCCACTACATTTCCCCACTTTGCAAAGGCCGCCGCGAAGCGTCAAATCCGTCGTGCGTTGACGCTTCGCCGCCGCTCTTGGCGGCCCGTGCCGCTCCGCGGCGCTCGCGGTGAATAATCCAGGCTCAATCCCCCATGCCCATACCCTTCCTCGATGTCGGCGCCGCCTACCGGGAATTGAAGCCGGAACTGGATGCCGCCGTGATCCGCTCGCTGGAGAGCGGCTGGTACATCCTCGGCGCCGAAGTTGAGGCGTTCGAGGCGGAGTTCGCCCGCCATTGCGGCGCCGCCCACGCCGTTGGCGTCGGCAACGGCCTCGACGCCATGCAGCTCATCCTCCGCGCCTTGGAGATCGGCCCCGGCGCCGAGGTCATCGTCCCCTCCAACACCTACATCGCCACCTGGCTCGCCGTCAGCTACGTCGGCGCCACGCCGGTGCCCGTCGAGCCCGACGACCGCACCGGCAACCTCGACCCGGCCCGCGTCGAAGCCGCCATCACCCCGCGGACGAAGGCCCTGCTCCCCGTCCACCTCTATGGCCAGCCGGCCGACCTCGACCCGCTGCTGGAAATCGCCCGCCGCCACCGGCTGCACGTGCTCGAAGACGCCGCCCAGGCCCAGGTCTGCCGCTACAAGGGGCGGCGCATCGGCGCCCACTCGGCGGCCGTCGCCTGGAGCTTCTACCCCGGCAAGAACCTCGGCGCCTTCGGCGACGCCGGCGCCGTGACCACCAACGACCCGGCCCTGGCCGAGCGCCTCCGCGCCCTGCGCAACTACGGCTCCCGCACCAAGTACGTCAACGACGAAAAGGGGCTCAACAGCCGCCTCGACCCACTCCAGGCCGCCGCCCTGCGCGTCAAGCTCCCGCACCTGGAGGAGTGGAACGCCCGCCGGACGCGGCTCGCCGCCCTCTACTTGCGCGAACTCGCCGGCATCCCGGAGCTGACCCTCCCCTTCGTCCCCGGCTGGGCGGAGCCGGTCTGGCACCTCTTCGTCGTGCGGACTCCGCAACGGGACGCCTTGCAGCGGCATCTGGCGGCAGGCGGCATCGGCACCCTGATCCACTACCCGATCCCGCCGCACCGGCAGAAGGCCTATGCCGAACTCGGCTTCGCCGAAGGCGCCTTCCCGATCGCCGAACGCATCGCCCAGACCTGCCTGAGCCTGCCCATCGGCCCGCACCTGCCGCTGGCGCAGGCCGCGGAAGTCGCCGCCGCCGTGCGCGCCTTCTTCACCGCCGGCCGCACCCCCTAAGCGCCGCGCCAACCGCGATCCGCAGCTCAGCTTCCCCCACAAACCAACCCCATTTGTGGATAACGGAGTTGGAGTTCACGCTTCCGCGTGGGGCGCTTTTCCCCTTGTCCCCAAGCCCACTTAACCGTTTGCGGCCCAAAGAGCCGCGGTCGTTGTCAGCGAAGCGGTTGTCGCAATCGTCATCGGGATCGAGAGAATCGGGATTCCGGAAGACCGACTGCGACCTCGATTACGACGACGACAGCGAAAGGACGGGGCGGAAGCCAACCAGACACTGCTGCCGACGCGCTGCCGCACGCGGCAGAACTCCCCGTTGGGCGGATTTGGGGAAAGAGAACTCCCCGGCGCTCACCCCTCGGGCATGGCCAGGAGCAGCGGACAACCCAGGCCGGCGGCGACCACCTCCCGGACCAGGCCGCGGAGTTCGCAATAGAGCCGGCGGCGATCGGCGCGCCCCAGCGGCACCCAGAAGCGTTCCAGCAGCCGGCCGAAGCCGGCCACGGTCAGGCGCACCGGCATCTCGGGGGTGACCTCGACCTGTTCGCCGATGCTCTCCCGCATCTCCAGCAGCAGCCGGCGGGCGGCATGGGTGGCCGGGCGCAGGGCGGGCAGGAAATGCAGCTCGGTGAGGGGCCGGCTGCCGAGGCTGGCGGCCAGTTCCGCCAAGTCAAGGGTGAGGCGGGCGACGGGGAGGAGGCGGCTGACGGCCTGCGGCTGGAGCACACCCGCCTGGCAGAGCCGGGCCTTGTCGCGCCCCAGGGTGCCGATCCAATAGTGCGGCTCGATCAGCCACGGCGAATCCTCGGCCGCGGCGGGCCGCGCTTCCGCCTGCTCCCGCAGGAGCTGGGCGGCAAGTTCCAGGATCAGCGGGTCGCCGGCCCGGGCGAACCCGAGGGCCGCCAGGCACTCCACGACCAGGCCGGTGAGCGTCTCCAAGAGCGGTGGCGGCAGCGGCAGGCGGCCGGCCAGCAGCTCCCGGACGCGCGCCGCCGACCACGGCCGCGGCGGCGGCCCGCCGGCGCCCAGCTCCGCCGGCAGTTCCCGGAGCCGCAGGTATTCGGCCGCCACCTCGCCGTAGCCGGCATTGAGCAGGGCGCCCGCGAGCATCCGGTCCAACTCGGCGCGCCCGACCGGGGCGCCGCCCCATTCCGCCTCGTCCTGGGCCAGGAAGAAATCCTCGGCGGCCAGCAGCAACTGCGGCACGATGAGGTCGGCCGGGACGCCGGTGGCGGCACAGGCGGCGGCCAGCTCCTGGGCCACCGCCGTGGGCTCAAACGGGACTGCCAGGCCGGCGGCATCGGTCAGGGTGGGTTGGAACGGGAGGGGGATCATGAAAGGACAATTTTCCCCACGAACCACATGAAACCACACAAAAAACTTCGCCCGGGCTTCGGATTCTTTTCCCCCACGAATCTCCACGAATCGCCACAGCTAAAAAACAGCGCTCGGGCTTCGTGGTGAAGCATTCGTGCAATTTCGGGGGTTTGCCGCTTCGCTGCCGCCTTGCGGCGCTGGTGGCCAAAAAAATCTCCGCGCCCTCCGCGCCTCCGCGGTGAAAAATGATTTGTGGAGGTTTGTGGAGAGGAACTTGAAAATTGGAAACCAGGTCTCAGCTCTTGGTCCGGTCGGACTGCTGCCGGATTTCGCTGATCTCGCTGATGAATTCGTTGACGTCCTTGAAGCGGCGGTAGACGGAGGCAAAGCGGACGTAGGCGACCTCGTCGACCTTCTGCAGCTCGCCCATGACCAGCTCCCCAAGCATCTGGCTGGAGATTTCCCGGTCCTGGAGGTTCTCCAGCCGGTCGGCGATCCGTTTCAGCACGGCGTCGATCTGCCCCTCGCTGACCGGCCGCTTCCAGCAGGCCTTGCGGATGCCCGCCTTCAGCTTTTCCGGGCTGAACTCCTCGCGGGTGCCGTCCCGCTTGACCACCAGGATGTCGGTGCGCATGACCATTTCATAGGTCGTGAAGCGGGCGCCGCAGCGCGCGCATTCCCGGCGGCGGCGGATGGAGTCGCCCTCCTTGGAGATGCGGGTGTCGAGCACCTTGTCGTCGAGACAGGAACACTTGGGGCAGCGCATGGGAATGACCTCCGGGCCGGCCGCCTCGCCGCAACCGCCTGTTCGGGGAGTGGAAGTGTAATGCCATTTGCGCCCAAGGCAATCCCCCGCCGAGTTCAGGGCGGCACGGCGGCGGCGCGGAGTTCGCGGAGCAGCGCCGGCAGCAGTTCCGCCTCGGGCAGGGTCGCCACCACCTGGCCATGCTTGAACAGGACGCCCCGGCCGGCGCCGCCGGCGATCCCCAGGTCGGCGTCGCGCGCCTCGCCAGGGCCGTTGACGACGCAGCCCATGATGGCGACTTTGCGCAGCTTGAAGCGCCAGCCCGCGGCCTTCAGCCGGTCAATCTCCCGCTCCACCGCCTCGGCCAGGGGCTGCAAGGCGATCTGCGTCCGCCCGCAGGTGGGGCAGGAGACCAGCTCCGGCTGGGCCTGGCGCAGGCCGCAGGCTTCGAGGATGCGGATGCCCACCCGCGCCTCCTCGGCCGGCGGCGCGGTGAGGCTCACCCGCAACGTGTCGCCGATCCCTTCCAGCAGCAGGCAGCCCAGCCCCGCCGCCGACTTGATCGCGCCGCCGAGGAAGGTGCCCGCCTCGGTGATGCCGATGTGCTGCGGCCAGTCGCAGCGGGCGGCGAACAGCCGGCAGGCGGCCACCGTGGCGGGGACGCTGGAGGACTTGAGGCTGACCTTGAGGTTCGCGCAGCCGGCGTCCGCCGCCACCGCGCAGCTCGCCGCCGCGCTCTCGACCAGCGCCGCCGCCGTCGCCCCGCCATGCTTCGCCAGCAGCCGCTTCTCCAGGCTGCCGCCGTTGACGCCGATCCGCACCGCCGCCCCCGCCCGCGCCGCCGCCTGGGCGACCGCGGCCAGCTTCGCCCGCCCGCCGAGGTTGCCGGGGTTGACCCGCACCCCCGCCGCGCCGGCGGCCAGCGCCGCCAAGGCCAGCTTGTAGTCGAAATGGATGTCGGCGATCACCGGCAGCGGACTGGCCGCCACCAGCGCCCGCAGCCCCGCCACCGCCGCCGCGTCGGGCACGGCGCAGCGGACGATCTCGCAGCCGGCGGCCGCCAGCTCCTGGATCTGGGCCAGCGTCGCCGGCACATTCCGGGTGTCGGTGTTGGTCATCGACTGCACGGAGACCGGCGCGCCGCCGCCAATGGCGACACTGCCGACGCGGATCGCCCGGGTGGCCCGGCGGGGGAAGGCACCGCCCTCGGGAAGTTCGGGAAGTGGATGGGTCATGGCCGGGTGATTTTCCCTGTGTCCTCGGAGAGCTTTGCGGTGAACAATTCCGGTTGGCCTGCCGCGCCTCAGCCCTGCCGCGGGTCGAACGCGGTGCGGACGCCGGTGCCGATGAAGGTGAGCAGGGTGATGGTCGCCGTCAGCAGGAGGACGGCCGGGAGGATGATCCAGGTGGCGTGCAGGTTGCCCTGGCCCTGGGCCAGCAGCTCGCCCAGGCTGGGATAGGGCGCCTCGACGCCGAGGTCGAGGAAGTCGAGGCTGGTCAAGGCCAGCATCCCGCCGCTGATCATGAAGGGGAAGAAGGTGATCACCGGCGTCAGCGAGTTCGGCAGCAGATGCCGCCCCATGATCGCGAAGGCGCCGACCCCGAGGGCGCGGGCGGCGCGGACGTATTCGAGGTTGCGCCCCCGCAGGAACTCGGCCCGGGTGTAGGCGGCCAGCCCCATCCAGGAAGTCAGGGCGAGGATGAACAGCAGCAGCCCGACGCTGCGCCGGGCCAGCAGCGAGGTGAGGATCATCAGCAGGTAGAGCTTCGGCACCGCCCCCCAGATCTCCATCAGCCGCTGCCCGGCCAGGTCGAGCCAGCCGCCGGCGAACCCCTGGATGCCGCCGAGGATGGTGCCGGCGACGACCGAGACGGCGGCCAGGGCGAGCCCGAACCAGAGGCAGACGCGGAAGCCGTAGGCCAGCCGCGCCAGGACGTCGCGCCCGCGGTCGTCGGTGCCGAGCCAATGCCCGTCGGCCCAGCCCTGGCGCGGGGAGAGGAGGGAATCGCGGCCGGCGGCGCTGCCCCGGGCAATGGTCGCATAGCCGTAGCGCACCGGCGGCCAGAGGAACCAGGCGGGGCGGTCCTTGCCACTGGCCATTCCGCGGCCAGTCCCGGGCGGCGCCGCGGTGACGGCGACGTCGCCCGGCTCGGGGTCGAACCGCCCCAGGATTGCGGAGTCCGCGGCCGCCAGGCCGGGGAGCAGCGGCACATCCCCCGGCTCGGGGTCGAACCGGGCGAGGCAGGCCGCGTCCCCCGCCGCTGCCATTGCGGAGTCCGCACCGCCGCCGCCGCCGGCCCGGAGCCGCCGCTCCAACCCCTTCCAGTCCGGCTCGTTTGTGCCGGGCAGGCCGAAATCCTGCCAGGCGTGGCGCACCAGCACCGGGAAAAACCAGCGCCCGCCCCAGCGCACGGCCAGCGGCCGGTCGTTGCAGAGCAGTTCCGCGGGCAGGGTCAGCAGCGCCAGGGCGAGCAGCAGCCAGAGGCTGCCCCAGGCCAGGCGGTCACGGCGGAACTTGCGCCATTTGCGGAGCCAATCGGGCGACATGCGGGGAGGGTTCCAGTTCACGGGCGGAGGTGGGCGGGGGCGGTCATTCGGCGGCCTCGAAGCTGACCCGGGGGTCGACGAGGACGTAGCCGATGTCGGTGAGGAGCTGGGCGATGAGCCCGAGCAGGCTCATGATCAAGAGGTTGCCCATGACCACCGGGTAGTCGCGCTGGACCACCGAGGTGTAGGCCAGCAGCCCCATGCCGTCGAGGCTGAAGATCTTCTCGATCAGCAGGCTGCCGGCGAAGAACATGGCCAGGAAGCTGGAGGGGAAGTCGGTGATCAGCGGGATCAGGGCGTTGCGCAGGACATGCCGGTAGAGGATGCGCCGCGGCGTCAGCCCCTTGGCGCGGGCGGTCACCACGTATTGCTTGTGGACCTCCTCCAGGACCGAGTTGCGGGTGAGCAAGGTCAGGGTGGCGAAGCCGCCGACGTTGAGGCAGAGCAGCGGGCCGACGAGGTGGCGCAGGTAGTCCCAGAGCTTGCGCCCGAGGCTCCACCCCTCGTAGCCGGCCGTGCCGGCGGAGGTCAGGCCGGAAAGCGGCAGCCAATGGGCCAGCGCGCCGTCGCCGGGGCCGAACAGGACGAGGAGCAGGACGGCCAGCACGAAGCCGGGGATGCTGTAGCCGACCAGGACCGCCAGGGTCGTGCCGGCGTCGAAGCGGCTACCGGCGGCCACCGCCTTGCGGATGCCGAGCAGGATGCACAGCGGGTAGGAGAGGAAAAAGCTCCAGACGCCGAGGGAGAGGGAGACCGGCAGCTTTTCGCGGATGAGCTGGAGCACGTTCTGGTTGCGGTAGAAGGAGTCGCCGAAGCGCCCGAGCAGCAGGCCGTCCCAGTTGGCGCCGTTGGCCAGCGCCCGGGGCCACGGCTCGGCCGGATCCTGGCGGGCGAACCAGAGGAAAGTGCGGCAATAGCGCTCCAGCAGCGGCCGGTCGAGGTGGTAGACCTTCTTCAGCCGCTGCAAATCCTCTTCCGAGACCTGGCGCGGCTTCTGCATGGCGGCCGCGGCGCTGCCGCCCGCCTCGCCGCCGGCGCCGGGACGCCCCTCCAGCAGGCTCTTCATCTGATCCACCGGCCCGCCCGGCACGAACTGGATGATCAGGAACGCGATGGTGAGGATCCCCCAGACCGTGGGGATCATCAGCAACAAGCGTCTGAACAGATAGGCAGCCACCGCATCCTCTCGTCGTCGTCGGGCCAAAAACATAGCACCGCCGCCGCCGCCGGCACTCCGCCGCCTTCCCCATTTCCTCGCAAAGGCTTACACTTGCTTTTCCGGCGGCGCGAAGTAAGCTACGGCAACTATTTAGATTTTCCTGGTTCCGTCCGTTCCCCCCCCTTCCAAACCCGAGGTGCAATCATGCGCTGGAATCCCTCCCTGCTCCTGGGCGGTGCGTTGGCGGTCTCCCTGCTCGCCGGCTGCCGCTCCGACAAAATCCCCCTGACCCCGGCCCAGCAGGGCGCCATTGGCGGCGGCGCCGTCGGCGCCGGCACCGGCGCCATCTGGGCGCATAACGCCGGCATCCTCGACAGCGGCGAAGGCGCCGCCGTCGGCTTGGCCGCTGGTGGCCTGGTCGGCGCCCTGGTCGGCGACGCGCTCGACGAATACAACACTAAGCCCGCCATCGACGCCCTGAACAACCAGGTCGGCGACCTCAACCGCCAGCTCGCCGGCAAGGATGTGGAGCTGGACGGCCTCCGGCGCCAGGTCGAGGACTTGAACCGCCAGCTCGCCGCCCAGCCGGTGGCGCCCGGCGCGGAACCGCTCGCCGGCGGCCTGGAGAACGTCCAGGTCGAAGCCAAGGACGGCCAGATCCGCTTCACCATCCTCAGCGAGGTGCTGTTCGACTCCGGCAAGGCGAATTTGAAGAAAGACGGAGCTTCGACCTTGGACGCGGTGCTGGCAATGGTCGAGAAGGATTTCCCCGGCCGCGAGATCGCCATTGAAGGGCACACCGACAGCGACCCGATCAAGGTCTCTGGCTGGAAGAGCAACTGGGATCTCTCCTTCGCCCGCAGCATGGCCGTCCTCAGCCACTTCGCCAACCAGAAGGGGGTGGCGCCGGACCGGCTCAAGGCCGTCGCCTGCGGCGAATTCCACCCGGTGGTGGCCAATGACTCGGCGACCAACAAGCGCCGGAACCGCCGCGCCGTGATCGTGGTCATGCCGCCCCAGGACATGATCACCTTCGACAAGCAGCAGTCGTAACCAGCCGCCGCCGCCCACCCCATGCCCATGAAGGCCGCCATCCCCCTCCTCGGAGCCGTGTTGGCGGCCTTTCTGCTGGCCGGCTGCGCCACCAGCCACAACCACGGGTTCCGGACGCTCCAGCCGCTGGCGACGCCCACGCCGGCCCGGATCGCCGTGCTGCCGCCAGTGGTCAACCCCGACCTCCGCCCCGACGCCCTGGAACCTGAATCCCCCTGGTGGCAGCGCTGGCTGCTGGACGGCCGCGGAATCGTCGTCACCGGCGCCAATCCCGAACGGGAAATCCAGGACAACCTGGTCGCCACCCTCGACCGGGCCAAGGTCGCGGCGCGCGTCTTCCCCGCCAGCGATGCGGAGGACGCCCGCCGGCTTGGCGCCGACCGCCTCCTCCGCGGCACCGTCCACGACTACCGCACCGTGCTGCTGGGCGGCAACCGGCAGTACGCCTGGGTCGTCGCCGCCGGCCCGTTGCTGCCCCAGTATTGGCTGCGCTGCCTGACCTTGGAGGCGCGCCTCGACTGGGAAGTCACCCTGGAGGA
Source organism: Lentisphaeria bacterium (assembly GCA_041648735.1). Classification (GTDB taxonomy): domain Bacteria; phylum Verrucomicrobiota; class Lentisphaeria; order Oligosphaerales; family CAITYL01; genus JBAZOO01. The sequence continues at coordinate 23,676 of JBAZOO010000019.1, read as the reverse complement.
TGCCTCCAGCGGCCGCATCCTCTACCGCCAGCGCCTCCCCCGCCGCTACAGCAAGACGGTCCGCTACGCGCTGGGCCACCACTTCACGGACAAGATGCACAACTTCCTGCGCTACGAGGCCGCGCCGGAATACATCGGCGAAAGCCTGGCGCTGCCACCCTTCCCCGCCCCGCCAGCCGCCGCCGGTGCGGAGTCCGCAACTGCGGCCGCCACGGCCATCAACCCGGATCCGGCCGAGCCGGACCTGCCCCTCGCGCCCCGGCCGTTGCCGCCGCCGCCGCGCTGACCCGGAGTGGCGTCAGCCGAGGAAGACGTTGTCGAGCAGCCGGGTGTTGCCGAAGAAGGCCGCCACCGCCAGCAGCGCCGGCCGGTCCGCCACCGCCAGCGGCGCCAGCGTCCCGCGGTCGCGGAGTTCGACGTAGTCAACCCGGCCGCCGGCCGCCTCGATGCCGGCCCGCACCCCGCCGCAAAGCGCCACGGCGGCGCGTTCGCCGGCGGCGAAGGCGGCTTCGGCGGCGCGCAGGCCGCGGGAGATGGCCAGTGCCCGCCGGCGTTCGTCGGCGGAGAGGTAGACGTTGCGCGAACTCAGGGCCAGGCCGTCCGCCTCGCGCACGATCGGGGCGATGACCAGCTCCACCGGGAAGTTCAGGTCCCGCACCATCCGTTGCAGGACCAGTGCCTGCTGGGCGTCCTTCTGGCCGAACACGGCCACGTCCGGCAGCACCGCGTTGAACAGCTTGGCCACCACGGTGGTGACGCCGCGGAAGTGGCCGGGCCGGCGCTCGCCGCAGAGCGGCTTCGAGAGCGCGCCCTCCTCGACCCAGGTCGTCGCGTCCGGCGCATACATTGCCGCCGGCTCGGGGGCGAAGAGCGCCTCGACGCCCGCGGCGCGGCAAAGCTCGCAGTCGCGCTCGAACGGCCGCGGATAGCGGGCGAAGTCCTCCTGGGGCCCGAACTGGGTCGGGTTGACGAACACCGTCACGACCACCACGTCGGCCCGCTGGCGGGCAAGCCGCACCAGGGAAAGATGCCCCTCGTGCAAGGCGCCCATGGTGGGGACGCAGCCGATGCGCCGCCCCAGCCGCTGCTGAAGCCGGCTCCACTGCTGCATCGCGGGAATCGTCCGCAGGATTTCCATCAGAACGCCTGCTCCGGGCCGGGGAAGCTCCCCTGTTCGACGGCTTCGCGGTAGGCGGTGAACGCCCCCAGGATCACCTGGCGCGCGTCGGCGAAGACCTTGGCGTGCTTGGGGATGCGGCCGCTCAGGCCAAGGATGTCGTAGAGGACCTGGACCTGGCCGGAACAGCCAGCGCCGGAGCCGATCCCGATGGTCGGGACCGTCAGCCGGCCGGTGATCGTGGCCGCGACCTCCGCCTTGACGCATTCCAGCACGACGGCGAAGGCCCCCGCCGCCTCCAACGCCAGCGCGTCCGCCAGCAGCGCCGCCGCCGCGGCCGCCGTCTTCCCCTGCCCGAAATGCCCGCCCGCCGCCTTCACATGCTGCGGCAGCAGCCCGATGTGCCCCAGCACCGGCACCCCGGCCTCCACCAGCCGGCGCACCGTCGGCGCCATCGCCTGCCCGCCCTCCAGCTTCACCGCGTCCGCCCCCGCCTCCTGCAAGTAGCGCGCGGCATTGGCCAGGGCCTGCTCCGGCGACAGATGGTAGGTCATGAACGGCATGTCGCCAACCACCAGCGGCCGGGTGGTGCCGCGCACCACCGCCGCCGTGTGCAGCAGCGACTGCTCCAGCGTCACCGGCAGCGTGGTCGGATAGCCGAGGTTCGTCATCCCCAGCGAATCCCCCACCAGGACCAGGTGGACGCCGGCCGCCTCCGCCAGCCCCGCCATCAAGGCGTCATAGGCGGTCAGGCAGACGATCTTCCCCCCCTGCTCCCGCCGCCGCCACAGGTCGCGCACCGTCAATTTGCGGGCGTTGTTCTCGCTCATGCTCGCTCTCCAGGCCGCCGGCCCCGTCCGGGCCGCGCCGGCGGCAATGCCCGACAATATAGCACCGTCGCCTCCCCCCTCCCGGCCAGGCTGGCCCATCCAGGATGGTGGACTCGGTTGCCCGCGCCGGCGGCGGGTCGCGGGGCGGTGGCTGGCGGCTATACTACCGCTTCCATGGGCGATGACACGACACGGCAGATGGGCCGTTCCATGCGGGTGGTGAGCCTGGGGGTGCTGCTGAGCCGGCTCCTCGGGCTGGCGCGCGACATGGCGTTCGCCCGCGTCTGGGGCACGGGGCTGGGGATGTCCGCCTGGGTCTTCGCCTTCACCATCCCCAACCTTTTCCGGGCGCTGTTCGGCGAAGGAGCGTTCACCAGCGCCTTCATCCCGATCTTTTCCGCGGAACTGGTCGGGCGTGGCAAGGAGGCGGCCTGGCGCGCCGCTTGCCGGGTGGTGTCGGTGCTGGCCGTGGTGCTGGGCGGCCTGACCCTCCTCGCCATGGTTGCCTGCTGGTGCCTGGCGCCGTTCCTGGCGAAGCCGGTGTTCCAGAAGGGGCTGGAGCTCACGCCGGCGCTGCTGCCCTACGCGGTGCTGGTCTGCGTCGCCGGGGCGCTGGCGGGGGTGCTCAACACCCTCAAGCGCTTCACGGTGCCCGCCTTCACGCCGCTGCTGCTCAACCTGCTGCTCCTTGCCGCCGCGGGCGTGGCCTGGCTGGCCAACCGCCATGATGGGCAGCCCCAGAAATGGATCGTCGCCACCATTCCCGCCGTGCTCCTGGCCGGGTTCCTCCACGTCTGGATCCACCTGCAAGTCGTCCGGCGGCGGGAAGGGCTGCGCTTCCGCTTCGACCCCGACTTCCAAGCGCCCGAGGTGCGCAAGATCATGACCTTGATGGCCCCAGTCATGGTCGGCACCGGCATGATCCAGCTCAACGTGCTGGTGGACCGGCTGCTGGCGGGCTGGCTCGGCGAGGCGGCGATCACCTCCCTCTACTACAGCCAGCGGCTGATCTACCTGCCCGTGGGGCTGTTCGGCGTCGCGGCGAGCGTGGTGCTGCTGCCGGCCATGGCCCGGGCCTGGGCGGCGGGCGACCAGCCGGCGCTGCTGCGCGACCTGCGCTATTCCCTGCGCCACGTCTGGTTCATGAGCCTGCCGATGGCCGTCATGCTCGGCTGGCTGGGACGGGAGAGCCTCGACCTGATGTTCGGCGGCGGGCGCTTCGACGAGGCGAGCCTGCACGCCACCTGGTGGGCGCTGGTCTGGTATGTGCCGGGCATCCCCTTCTTTGCCCTGGTCAAGCCGGCCGCCGCCGCCTTCCATGCACGCCAGGACACGCGGACGCCGGTGCGCGTCGCCTGGGGCTGCATGCTGCTCAACCTCGCCTTGAACCTGACGCTGATGTGGCCGATGCGCCAGGGCGGCCTGGCCTTGGCGACGAGCCTCAGCTCCGGGGCGAACCTGGCGCTGCTGCTCATCCTCTTCCGCCGGCAGACGGGGCTGGCGGCGTTGGGGCCGGCCCTGCCCGCCTTCGGCCGGGTGGCGCTGGCCGCGGCGACCATGATCCCCGCCGCCTGGGCCGCCGGCCGCCTCGCCCACTGGTTCCTGCCGCTGGGCTGGAACCCCCGCGCCTTCCTGGTCAAGGGCTGGCTGCTCGCCCTGCCGCTGGCGGCCGGCTATGGCGCCTTCCTGCTGGCGGCGCTGCTGCTGCGCTGCGCCGAGGTCGGGGAGCTGGCCGGCGACTGGCGGGCGAAGCTGCGCCGCCGGCGCGCCGTTCCCTCCCGGTGACTGGGCCGCCCCTTCCTGGGGAGAGATGGTGTGTTGTTTTTCAAGCGGCGTGGGCAGTTTTTTCAGGCGCCATTGCTCTTGGCAGTTGGCCTTTCCCACCAGCAGGGCGCGCATGATGACGAGCATCTTGCGCCTGACGGCGCCGCTGGTGGCCATCTTGGGCTTGCCGCTGGCGACGAGGCCGGCGTGCCGGCCCTGGAGTGCGGCGAGCATCGCCGCCTTTCCATTCCGGCGGAGCCGGTTCCGGCGGCGTTGTCCGGGAGCGTGCTTCCAGCGCGGAACCCAAGGCGGCGATCCTCGCGGCTGACCATGGCAAAGCTGCGCCGGGCGGTGGAGACGGTCAGATGCGCCGACGTGACGGAATGGATCACCGGCAATCTCGGCGTTTCGCTTTCCGCCAAGCGCATTTTTTTAACACGCCAGGTGCGACCCCAATGGCCCGTCCGCTTCATTGTCCGTTGCTTAATGTTAAGCAAACTCGCCCGCCCAAAAACATGTCAACCCCGTCCCCCACGCCTATAGTAACCAACAAGCCACGTCATGCCCACCCTCGCCCCGCCGGGGCAACTGGCCGGCCAGCAGGAGAGGGAAGCAGGACAAGCCAAGCAATGAAAGGAGGGAGCCCCCCAATGCGGAAGCGCAACCACCTCCATCACCGTCGGCAGCGGCGCGACCCTCGCCCCCGGCAACAGCCCCGGAAGCCAGACCTACCATTGCCCTGGATCAAGGCTCTTTCCCTGGGCGTGTCGCTCCTCTTGGGAGGCGGGCACGCTTCGGCCGCCGTTCTGGCGGTGACGTATTATACCGATGCCAATGGCACCTTCACATCGCTGACCATCGGCGGAACGGACTATACCGACCTGACAGGTTCAACGGCCAGCCTGACGGCTGCCGATTTGTACTTTTATCCTCAAGGAAATCCTATTTTCTCCGGTTCGGGGCAGGCGAACGCGGCCGTTTCCGGGTTGGATTACCGGACGGGCGCCGGCAATATTAACTTCGGGAGCATCTTCCAATTCGGCAGGACCATCACGTCACAGGATCATATCGTCGTCACGGATCTACACAACGGAGCTGCTGCAGAGACCGTCGGCTTCCAGTTGGTCAATGCCTCCAACACCGTCCTGGGAACTTACGCCATCAGTATCACCCCGGCCCAATTCGGTTCTTCTTTGATCCCTTCAAGTTCCTACACCACAATAAACAACAGCACCGGTGCGGGCGTCTATACTGGACCTTTCGACCAATATGCGGTTGCCTTCCAGCTTTCCGACTTCACGGGGACCGGGGACCTGTCCACCGCGACAGGCATCCGGTTCTCCAGTGGAACCGACAACGCGTGGGATCCGAGCGTGGCCGGATTGGCAGCGGTTCCGGAGCCGTCGTCCCTGTTTCTGCTGGGCCTGGGCGCCGCGCTGACAGGAGTGCTGAGCCGGAGGCGGAGCCGCCGCGCGACGAAGTGACGGGCTTTCAGCCGACACGCTAAATCGACGCCTTGTTCCCGTTTCGCCTCAATGACCGGGTGGCGGTCGTGACCGACGGCGGGAGCGGCATCGGCCACGCGACGGCGGCGTTGTTCCCCCCGCAACGCTACGTGCTTCTGACCGACCCACCCTGGCATACTGGCAGGACGCTTCCCGGAATCAAGACACTCCGCGTATGAAACAAACCGTCAACCCCGTCAATTTTGGCGTCTGCGGCCTCGGCAGGATCGGCGTCGTGCATTGCCAATACTTTGCGGAAAACCGCGAGCGCTACCGGCCCGTGGCTTTCTGCGATCTCGACGCCACACGGGCGTGGGACGTGGCGGAAAAATTCGGCGGGAGGCCCCATGCGGACTTTGCCTCGTTTTTGGCCGACCCGGAACTGGAACTGGCCATCATCGCAACCCCGTCACTGGAGCACGCGCGGAATGCCGAGCAGGCGTTGAAGGCCGGAAAAATCGTGCTGCTGGAAAAACCCATCGGCGTGACGGAAAAGGATTACCAACTCCTGCAACAACTCGACCGCGATTATCCCGGCAAACTTTACTTCGGCCACAACCACCGCTTCGAACCCGCCTTCGAAAATACCCAAGCCATCCTTGCCTCCGGGCTGTTGGGAAAAATCCAGGTGGTGAAACTCTCCAAGCACCACACGTTCACGCGGCGCAACGACTGGCAGATGCGGCTGGATTGCGGCGGCGGCCAGCTCAGCGTCTGGGGACCGCATCTGCTTGACCACGGCCTGCAACTGCTTGGCGCTCCAGTGCGCGGGGTCTCAAGTTATCTCCGGCGCATCCTGACGCCCGGCGACGGCGACGACCACGTGCGTATTCTGCTGGAAGGAGAGAACGGCGTGGTGGCCGAAATCGAAATCAGCAACTCCGTCGCCCTGCCCGGCCCGTATTGCACGATCTACGGGGATCGGGGAACACTGGCCTACGGCCAGGACCAGCAGACGATCCAGATCAAATATTTGAACCCGCAATTCCATTGGCCGGATGCCGCCGCCAGCGCGAACACCCCGGCACCCGGAACGAATTGGGCCGCGGAACAAAAACTCCCGTGGATCGAGGAAACCCGCCCGGTTCAGCCCGCCACAAGCCTGTGGGCACAGGTGGAGATCGAACTGGCCCGCCACCTTTTCGAGGCCATTCGCAACCATGTCCCGTTTCCCGTAAAAAACGCCGACGCGCTGGAAGTTGTCCGCATCACCCAGATCGTCAAAAAACAAAACCCGCAATTCCGGTGGCTTGAAGGATAAGGATGAAAAGAATCAAAATCGGCCAGATCGGCATCTGCCACGAACACGCGGGGGCGAAGATGACCGCGCTTCGCCGCCTCTCCGAGGTCTATGAAATCGTCGGGGTGGTGGACGACCGGAACACCCGCGCCGCCCGGTTCGCCGGGGAGAATTTGCAGCCTTATGAAGGCTTGACGTGGAAAAGCGAGGAAGAGTTGCTTCGTTGTCCGGGGCTTGAGGCGGTCGTGGTGGAAACGCCCAACGCCGATCTGGTGCCCGCCGCTCTCCGTTGCCTGGAGCGCGGCCTGCCGATGCACCTGGACAAACCCGGCGGGGAGAATCTCACCTTATTCAAACAACTGCTCGACGGCTGCAGAGAGCGCGATCTTCCGCTGCAGATGGGCTACATGTTCCGCAACAACCCCGCCATGCAGTTCTGCAAAAAGGCGGTTCGTGAAAACTGGCTCGGCGGCATCTTTGAAATCCAGGCCGGCATGAGCCACAACTACGGAGGCGAGGCTTATCAAAAATATCTCTCCCATTTCCAAGGCGGCATCATGTTCAATCTGGGATGCCATCTCATCGATTTCGTTGTCTCGATGATGGGGCGGCCGGAAAAAATCACGCCGTTTCTGAAATCCGCTCCCGGCCATGAGGCGAGCGTAAAAAACAACTGCGTGACGATTTTGGAATATCCCCATGCGACCGTGACCCTGCGGGCCTGCAGCCTGGAGGTTGACGGCCTGAACCGCCGGAGTCTTAAAATCTGCGGAACCCAAGGCACGATCGAATTGAGTCCGCTGGAGCGTTTCGACGGCAAACCGTTGCAGGTGCGATTGACGCTGCTTGAAGGGAACGAACATTATCCCGCCGGCACGCACGCGGTCGATCTCGGCGTCACGCAGGATCGCTATGAGGATCAATTGCAGGAGCTGGCGAGGATCATCCGCGGCGAAATTAAAAATCCCTATGCTTATGAACATGACTATCTGGTTCAGGAAGTCGTTTTAGCGGCCTCGGGCTACACGAATTGGGAGAGCTGACATGCATGCCATTCTTATAAAGGAAAACAAAAACCTGGTCTGGAGCCAGGTCCCCGACCCACAGCCGAAGGATGGGGAGCTGCTCATCGACATCCACGCGACGGCGCTCAACCGCGCCGACCTGATGCAGCGCGCCGGACATTATCCGCCGCCGCCCGGCTGGCCGGATTGGATGGGCCTCGAGGTCGCCGGCGTGATCTCGCACTCGCCCGCCGGAAGCCGCTTTCGCGTCGGCGACAAGGTTTGCGCGCTGCTCGGAGGCGGCGGCTATGCCGAGCGCGTCGCTGTTCCGGAGGATTTGATTTTGCCCGTCCCGCAAGGCTTGTCGATGGAAGAAGCCGCCGCCATTCCCGAGGCCTTCGCCACGTCCTATTTGAATCTCCTCATCGAAGGAGAAATGAAAAGGGACGAAACGGTCTTCATTCAAGCCGGCGCGAGCGGTCTCGGCATGGCCGCGATCCAGCTCGCGAAGGCGTTCGGAGCGAAGGTCGTCACCACCGTCGGCTCGGAGGAAAAGGCGGAATTCGTCCGCCGGCTCGGCGCGGATGTCGTCATCAATCACAAAAAGGAGGACGTCGCCGCCGTCCTGGCGCGGCATCCCGTGAACGTCGCGATGGATTGCGTCGCCGGTCCCGATCTGGGCCGCTGCCTTCAAACCGTCGCGCGCGGCTGCCGATGGATCGTCATCGCCACTCTGGGCGGTGCGCCGACGAACCTCGACATGGGCGACTTCTTCCGGCGCGGCGTCCGGCTCATCGGCAGCACGCTGCGCAGCCGCGCGAACAAAACGAAGGCGGAAATCCTGGCCGGTTTGGAAAGCCGGTTTTGGAATGATTTTTCAACGGGCCGCGTCCGCTCCATTCTGCACGAAATCCTGCCGGTCACGCGCGCGGAAGAGGCGCACGCGATCCTCGAACGCAATGAAAACCTCGGGAAGGTCGTTCTGACCATACCGCGCTGAAGGAACAACCATGAGATTCCAGGATAAAGTCGCCATCATCACCGGCGCCGCCTCCGGCATGGGGCTGCTCACCGCGCAGAAATTCGTCGCCGAAGGCGGAAAAGCCGTGCTCACCGACGTCAACGCCGAGGCCGTCGAAACAGCGGCGGCGGAAATCCGGCGAGGCGGCGGCGAAGCGCTCGGGCTGCAAGTCGATGTGCGCGATTACAATCAAGTGCGCGATGCCGTGTCGCGGGCAATTGAAAAATTCGGCCGCGTGGACGTGATGCACAACTGCGCCGGAGGTTCATCGACGCGGATCTTCGGCCGCAAGGAACCATTTCATGAATTGCCCATCGAGGTGATCGACTGGGGGCTGGATGTGAACCTCAAAGGAGCGGTCTATTTCTGCCATGCGGTCCTCGGCGTCATGATCCAACAAAAAAGCGGCGTGATCCTCAACATGGGATCGGTCACCGGCTTGGAAGGCGGTGCCGGTGCGGTCGATTACAGCGCCGCCAAAAGCGGCATCATCGGCCTGACCAAATCCCTCGCCCTCTGCGGCGCGCCGCACGGCGTCCGGGCATGCTGCGTCTCCCCCGGCCCGGTGATGACGCGTCCGGGCATGGCAAACATGAAAACTCGCCTCGGCCGCGCCGCGGAACCGTGGGAAGTCGTGGAATTGATTCTCTATCTATGCTCCGACAAAGCCGCGTTCATCACCGGCTCGAACCACTTGATCGACGGCGGACGCCTTTGCGGCGGCATGGATTGACCACCGCCATGAACAGGAAAGAATCGCATATGAACAGGAAAATAATCGCCTTCACCGCCGTGGGCAAAGCGGAACTCCAAGATGCCACACTCCCCAAACTGGCGGACGATGCCGTGCTCGTGGAAAACGAGATTTCGGCGATCAGCGCGGGCACGGAACGCGCCTGCCTGCTGGATTTGCCAAACCTGGCGGACGCCAAACCGGGACAGTTTCCCAAATATCTTGGATACAGCGGCGTGGGGCGCGTCGTGGAAGCCGGGAGGAACGTTCGCGCCGTAAAACCCGGCGACCGCGTGCTGACGCATTGGGGAAGCGTCCATTCCAATTACAACCAGATTACGGAAGATCATTTGTTGAAAATAGACGATGATGCGCTTCCGTCCGAACACGCCGTATTTGCAGTCATCGCGGGCTTTTCCCTCAACGGACTCAGGAAAACGCGCCTGGAAATAGGCGAAAGCGCGGCGGTGGTCGGCATGGGGATATTGGGCGTATTCGCGCTGGCGCTGTGCCGCATCGCCGGTGGCTCGCCGGTCATCGCCACGGACTTGAACGAAAAACGGCGCAAACTGGCGCTCTCCCTGGGCGCGCACCACGCCTTCGACCCTGCCGACAAGGATTGCATAAGAAACGTCAAAGCGGCGGCGCGTGGCGGCGTCAACGCGGTCATCGAGGTCACCGGCCAGTCCGTCGCGCTGAAACAGGCGCTGGCTTATGCCGCGCGGTTCGGGCGCGTCGCGCTGCTGGGCTGCACCCGCGTTTCGGACACCGCGATTGACTATTACCAGGAAGTCCACCGCCCCGGTATCGAAATCATCGGCGCGCACACAGACGCACGCCCCGAACGCGAATCCCGCCCCGGCTCGTGGACGTGGAAGGACGACGCCCGCGCGCTGATGGATTTCATGGCCGATGGGCGGCTCGACATGCCGCGCATCGTCTCGGCGATGTATGACCCGTGCGCGGCACCCGCCGTCTATCGCGCCTTGGCGGAGGATCCGGACTTTCCCGTGGGTGCAGTGTTCGACTGGAGAAAGGCCGGATGAACGAACGCCGGAAAATCGCCATCATCAAGGACACATCGAAGCCGATGCTCGGCGGGCACGGGCTGCACGTCGCATTCCGCGGACTGCCAGACGTGGACGTGGTCGCGCATGTTGATTCGAACACGGAAAATCTGACGGCGAAACTAGACTCCTCCGGTGCCAGGCGGCACTACTCCGACTATGTCGAGATGCTGGAAAAGGAAAAACCGGACATCGTCGTATTGTGTTCCAGGCATCCCTACGAACATCTTTCCCAGATCAGGATCGCCGCCGAGAGAGGCTGCCACATCTACTGTGAAAAGCCCTTGGCCGCCAATCTGCTGGAGGCGGACGAGATCGTGAGGATCGCCGAACATGCACATATCAAGATATGCATGGCTCATCCTGCCAGATACGACCTCTCCTTCCGGACCATGAAGAAGATGATCGAGGCAGAAGAGATTGGGACTCCTTTGACCGCCTACGGACGCGGAAAATCCGACCACCGCGGCGGTGGCGAGGACATGATAGTACTCGGCACCCACATCCTCGACCTCCAGACCTTTATCTTCGGCCCCCCCGAATACGTGATGGCCGATGTCACACTGAAGAACCGTCCAATAGCCAGGAAGGACAGGGAGGAGAAGACTGTCGAACCAATAGGCCCTTCGGCTGGCGACAGCATATTCGCCAGCTTCCACTTCCCGAACGGAGTGCGCGGCATATTCGAGAGCAGACGGGGACTCTCAAGCGGCGAGATGGTCAAAAAGACCGGAATCGTCAACATGGGACTTTGCGTCGTCGGAACAAAAGGCGCGATCTCAATGCGCTTCAAGGATTTTCCATCCCATCCGGTCGAGAAACTGCGTATCAGCCGGAGGGCGGGTCCGATAGAGGATGCCTCATCCGATGAGGAAGTTCCCATCATGGAGGAACGTTCCATTCCAGGAGCGGAGCCTCTGGACTACTCCCGTTGCGGACGGATGGACGTTCCAGACGCCAGGTTCTTTCTTGAGGCAAACCGGTTCGCAGCGTGGGATCTCATATGCTCCATCAGGGAGGATCGGCAGCCGGTCTCCAACATGTACAATGCCCGTCTTGTCCAAGAGATGATCCAGGGCATCTACGCATCGAGTCTGTCCCGTCGTGTTGTCACATTCCCCCTTACTGACAGAACACATCCCCTGGGGTAGTGTTCGTCAAATTGCGCACATTTGATTTGGCCGTCTTGTTTTCCTTGCCTTGATGCGCTTGGGGAACCAGGCCGGGCAGTGTAAGGAGTGGTTCCCGGCTCCCTGGGCGGGCTTGTTGTCCGGCGGCCGGCATGGTACAGTCCTGGTTGTCGGCAACCCGCCGGGCGGGGTCACGGCTGCCAACCTGGCCAACGGGGCGGCGCCGCGGTTTTGGGGAGCGTTTCCCCCATCAGGTTTGTCCTTGCCGGGAAGGCCGCCACACCGTTTTGACTGCCGGAGGCTGGGATCCATGTTTTTTGCCGTCCTGCCGCCCACCGTGTCCGAGCCGGACCTGTGCCTCTTTTTGCAGGTTGTCATTCCTGCCGCCATGGTGCTGGGCGGGGTGTTCGCGCTTGGCATTGGGCTCTCCCTGAAGTCGCAGTTCCAGAAGCCGGCGACTGGCGGCGAAGCCTTGGTCGGCCAGGAGGGGGATGCCCGGAGCGTGGTGACCCGCCGCGGGGGGAGTGTCTTTGTGGCCGGCAGCCACTGGAGTGCCGTCGCCGGCATGGGCACGGAGATCCCCGCCGGCCGGCGGGTGAAGGTGACCGCCGTGGCCGGCCTGGTGCTGACGGTCGTGGCCGTGGAAGAAGATCCAGGTGGTTCGTGAACCGTCCCGCCCAAGCGGGAGCATGGAGAAGGAGGTTGGGTCATGGGTATCGCTTTTGTGGTTTTCCTGGCGCTGGCGGTTGTCGTCGTGGCGAACGCGGTGCGCGTGCTGCGGGAGTACGAACGGGGGGTGGTGTTCCGCCTGGGCCGCTTTGTCGGCGTGCGCGGCCCCGGCCTGATCATTCTCATCCCGCTGTTCGAGCGGATGGTCAAGGTCTCCTTGCGCACCTTGGCGTTGGATGTGCCACCGCAGGAAGTGGTGACCAAGGACAACGTGTCGGTCAAGGTCAACGCCGTCATGTATTTCCAGGTGTTTGAGCCGGGCAAGGCGATTATCGCCGTCGAAGACTACCTCTACGCCACATCGCAGATGGGGCAGACGACGCTGCGCTCGGTCCTCGGCGAGCATGAGTTGGACGACCTCCTGTCGAGCCGGGAAAAGATCAACCGGCAACTCCAGAAGATCATTGATGAGCGCACCGATCCTTGGGGGGTCAAGGTGAGCGCGGTGGAGGTCAAGGATGTGGATCTGCCGGAGGGGATGAAGCGGGCGTTGGCGAAGCAGGCGGAAGCCGAGCGTGAGCGGCGGGCCAAGGTCATCCATGCGGACGGCGAGTTCCAGGCGTCGGCGAAGCTGAAGGACGCGGCCGATGTGATGGCGCCGCAGCCGGTGTCGGTCCAGCTCCGGTATTTGCAGACGCTGACCGAAATCGCCGCGGAAAAGAATTCGACCATCATCTTCCCGCTGCCGGTCGAATTCTTCGACTACTTCGTGAAGAGCCGGAAGCCGGGGTGACCGCGCCGGTGGCGCTGCCGGGTTCCAAGTCTGGGGCCGGCGGGGGGACGCAGTGACGCAATGACTGGGTGGCGGCGGTTGGGGCGCCAAGCCGCCGGATTCCGGATGCGGCCAGGGGATCAGGCGGGCCAGTTCTGGCGGCACCAGGCCAGGGTTTCGTCGTAGACCTTGCGGTTCTTTTCCTGGATGGCGGGCTTGGCGGCGAAGCTGGCGAGCACGGCCTGGCGGATGCGGTCGGCGGGCAGGCCGGTGGCGTCGAGGGCGGCAAGGCCGGCGAGCATGGCGGTGTTGGCGGCCTGGGGGACGCCGAGGCGGTCGGCCAGTTCGACGGCGGGGATGGTGGCGACGCGGACGCCGGCGGGGATGGGGGGCGGGTTGGTGACGCTGGCGTCATGGAGGATGACGCCGCCGGGGCGGGTCTCGGGGGCGAAGCGTTCGAGGGCGGCCTGGTTGAAGGCGACGAGCACGTCGGCCGCGTCCACCACCGGGGAGCCGACGGGCTGGCCGCTGAGGACGACGGCGCAGGAGGCGGCGCCGCCGCGCTGTTCGGGGCCGTAGCTGGGGAACCAGGAGACGAAGCGGCGGTCCTGTTGCGCGGCGGCGGCGACGGTGACGCCCATGCGGAGGATGCCCTGGCCACCGAAGCCGGAGAACTTGAGGCGGCGTTCGGCGAAGCTGGGGTCGGGCTGGGCGGCTTCGGCCGTCTCGGTGTCGGCGAAGAGGCGGGTGGCGTCGAGCCGGCCGGGGGCTGGGGGATGGGGGGCGGCTTCGGCGGTGCGGTCGCGGAGGCAGCCGAGGGGGAACTCCTTCTCCATTTCGGTCTTGAAGAATTCGGCGCAGGCGAGGGAGTCGGTGTGCATGTTGGTGGGGCAGGGGCTGAGGATTTCGACGAAGGCGAAGCCTTTGCCGTCGCGCTGGAGTTCGAGGGCCTTGCGGATGGCGGCGCGGGCCTGGCGGATGCGGGGGGCGTCGGCGACGGAGACGCGTTCGATGTAGACGGGGGCTTGGAGCTGGCTGACCAGTTCGCACATGTGGAGGGGCCAGCCGGCGGTGAGCGGGTCGCGGCCGTCGGGGGAGGTGAGGGTCTTCTGGCCGACGAGGGAGGTGGGGGCGAGCTGGCCGCCGGTCATGCCGTAGGTGGCGTTGTTGACGAAGAGGATGGCCATGCGGTCGCCGCGGTTGGCGGCCTGGAGGGTCTGGTTGAGGCCGATGGAGGCGAGGTCGCCGTCGCCCTGGTAGGAAATGGCCACGGCCTCGGGGCGGGTGCGGGTGATGGCGGCGGCGACGGCGGCGGCGCGGCCGTGGGCGGCCTGGACGTTGCCGCAGTCCATGTAGTAGTAGCCGAAGACGGCGCAGCCGACGGGGCTGATGAAGATGGCGCGGTCCTGGAGGCCGAAGTCGGCCAGGGCTTCGCCGACGAGCTTGTGGAGGATGCCGTGGCCGCAGCCGGCGCAGTAGTGGGTGGCGCGGAGGTTGGGGCCGCCCTTGCGGGTGAATTCCTCGTAGAGCCCCTGGGTTCGGATGACGGTCATGGCAGGTGCCTCAGGCGTTCAGCAGTTCCGCGGCTTTGGCGACGATGGCGGCGACGGTGAGGAGGTTGCCGCCCATGCGGTTGAGGAGGTGGAGGGGAGTGGTGGCGGCGAGTTCGGGGCCGAGCTGGAGGAGCAGGTCGTCGCGGAGCTGGCCGCAACTGAGTTCGCAGACCAGGAGCCGGCGGCCGCGGGCGGCATTTTGCAACGCCTTGGCGGGGAAGGGGAAGAGGGTCTGGGGGCGGAAGAGGCCGAGCTTGAGGCCGCGGTCGCGGGCGTGTTCGACGGCGGTGCGGGCGAGGCGGCTGCAGATGCCGTAGGCGACGAGGATGAGGTCGGCGTCGGTGGTCAGGAACTCCTCGTGGCGGGCGTCGGCGGCCATCTGGGCGTATTTGGCCTGGAGGTGGTGGTTGTGCGCCTCCAAGTCATCGTGGTCGAGGTAGATGGAGGTGAGCAGGTTGTGGCGGGTTTCGGCGGTGGCCTGGGTGGCCCAGGCGCGGCAGTCGGGGCGGGGGAGTTCGCCGGGCGGCAGGGCGATCGGCTCCATCATCTGGCCGAGGACGCCGTCGGCGATGACGAAGGCGGGGTTGCGGTACTTGAAGGCGAGGTCGAAGGCGAGGCGGGTGAAGTCGCACATTTCCTGGACGGAGCCGGGGGCGAGGACGAGGTTGCGGTAGCAGCCATGGCCGCCGCCCTTGACGGCCTGCTGGTAGTCGGACTGCTCGGGGCCGATGTTGCCGAGGCCGGGGCCGCCGCGCATGATGTTGACGATGACGCAGGGGAGTTCGGCGCCGGCGAGGTAGGAGATCCCCTCCTGCATGAGGCTGATGCCGGGGCCGGAGGAGGCGGTCATGGCGAGGGTGCCGGCGGCGGCGGCGCCGTAGACCATGTTGACGGAGGCGGTCTCGCATTCGGCCTGGAGGAAGACGCGGCCGAGGCGGGGGAAATACTCGGCGGCGAGCTGGGCGATCTCGCTGGCGGGGGTGATGGGGTAGCCGAAATAGGCGTCGCAACCGGCGTACAAGGCGCCGATCACCACTGCCTCGTTGCCTTTGACCAAGCGCATGGCCATGGGAAAAACCTTGGTTGTGGAAGGGGCTCCGTGGCTCGGCCGGCGGGTGGCGGCGGGCGTGACGGGCGGGGGGATTGGAGACGGGGGCGCGGTCAGCCCTTGTCCGGCTTGTGGATTTCGAGGGTGTAGGGTTCGGGGCAGGTGTAGAAGCAGAGGGCGCAGCCGATGCAGCCGTCGCCGACGTATTCGACGGCCTTGCAGCCGCGCCGGTTGAGGCCGTCCTTCCAGCGGAGCACCTTTTTCGGGCAGGCGGCGATGCAGCGGCCGCAGGCCTTGCATTCGTCGGCATGGATGACCGGATAGGGCTTGGCCGGGGCGGGATGGTTGGGGCTTTGGTCGCTCATCGGGTGGTTCTCAAAAAGGGCGGGGAATCGGCCGGCGGGCAGCGAACGGCGAACGATGGGGCGTCAGGGTTCCGGCGTGCCAGGGAGGGAGATGGGGACGAAGAAGCGGCGGTCGTTGCGCTCCACGTAGAGCACCGCGCTGCCGTTCGCGGCGGCGGCGAGGATGGTTGCCAGCTCGTCGAGGGTGGCGACCGCCTGGCGGTTGGCTTCCAGGATCCGGTCGCCCCGCCGCAAGGCGGCGGCCGCCGCGGGCGTGCCAGGGGAAACTGATTTTACTCTAATCCCTTCTTTGGTTTCCTCAAGGGAGAGCCCCCATTTTTCCAGTTGCCCGGCGGCGCCGCCGGTGGTGGTGGCGCTGGTGGCGCCGGGGGCGTCGCGGCGGCGGGCGACGACGGGGATGGTCAGTTCCTTGCCGTTGCGGCGGAGGGTCAGGGGGATTTTGTCGCCCGGCTTGTAGGCAAGCACGGCGAACTGGAGGTCGTGGGGGGTGTTGACGGGGGTCGGCCCGACCTTGGTGATCACGTCGCCGGGCTTGAGGCCGGCCTTTTCGGCGGGGTCGCCGCGGGTGACGTCGTTGACGAGGATGCCGTTCCTGACCTTGAACTGCTGCTTCAGCGCATCGGTGAGCGGCTGCATGGCCAGGCCGAGCCAGGGGCGGACGACGATCCCTTCGGCGATGAGGCCCTCGGCGACCTGCCGGGCCAGGTTGCTGGCGATGGCGAAGCCGATGCCGATGTTGCCGCGGCTGAACTGGCTGCCGGTGATGATGAACTCGTTGATGCCGATGATCTCGCCGCGCAGGTTCAGCAGCGGCCCGCCGCTGTTGCCGGGGTTGATCGAGGCGTCGGTCTGGATGTAGTTCTCGAAGGTGTTGATGTTGACGTCGTAGCGCCCCTTCTGGCTGACATGGCCGACGGCGACGGAGTAGTCGAGGTCGAACGGCGCGCCGACGGCGATCGCGAACTGGCCGACCTTGACCTTGGCGGCGTCCGCAAACGGCAGGGTGGGCAGCCCCCGGAGCTTGCCGCCGCCGACTTGGAGCACGGCCAGGTCGGTCTCCTTGTCGCTGCCGACGACCCGGACCGCCTTCGGGTCGCGGGCATTGTCGAAGACGGTGCCGTCATGGAGCTTGACCTCCAAGGCGTCGGCGCCGTCAATGACGTGGCAGTTGGTGAGGATGTAGCCGTCGGGGCGGATGAGCACGCCGGAGCCTTTGCCGGCGACGCGGGGCTGGCCGGGCTGGGGTGGTGGCGCCATTCCCTCCTCGGGCAGGTCGGGGATGCCGAAGAAGCGGCGGAGTTCCGGCGGGAGCTGGGCGATGGTGGGCTGCCGGTCGCGCTGCTTGTTGGTGATGACCACCACGGCGGGGAAGGCCTGCTCGGCGACGCGGGTGATGGCGTCCTCGAGCTGGAGCCGCGGCTCGGCGGGGTTGGCGGCGGCGGGGCTGCTGCCGGGGGCGGCCAAGACGGGCAGGGCGGCGGCGAGCAGGGCGGCGGCGGCCAGGGAACGGAGCGGGGCGGAAGGGCGCGGCATGGTTGGGGCACCTTGGCTTTTGAACGCGATTCCCGAAAACTTCGGCGTGCGCCCCTTTGGAAACTCCAAACGCCGGAAGGTTCCCGCGCCGCCCGGCCCCGGCGGCCCGCTCAAGGGTGGGCGAGGAAGCGTTCCAGGGCGGCGCGGACGGTGGGGAAGGCGATCGCGGCGAAGTCGATCTCCGCCGGGCGCAGCCAGGCGCAGCTCGCCACCTCGTCCAAGGCCCGGGCCTCCAGGGCGGCGGGCAGGCGGGCGACGAAGAAGAGGTCGAGCACCGGGTAGGTGATGCCGCGGTAGGGGTACCAGTTGACGCCCGAGCAGAGGTAAGCGAGATCGGCGACTTCGAGGCCGACCTCCTCGCGGACTTCGCGGCGCAGCGCCTCCTCGGCGGTCTCGCCGGCGTCGGCGAAGCCGCCGGGCAGCCCGAGCTTGCCCCGGCCCGGGTCGTGGAGGCGGCGGGTGAGCAGGATGCGGCCGTCGGGGGCGACCAGGATCGCGCCGGTGCCGATGGCGGGGTTGAAGTGGTAATGGAAGCCGCAGCGGCCGCAGTGGAGGAGCCGCGGTTCGGCGGCTGGCGGCAGGGGTGCGCCGCAGCCGGGGCAGTGGCGGAAGTGCTGGCGGACGGGCTCGGGGCAAGGGTGTGGCATGGCGTTCCGGGGGGCGGCGGTGGCGGCGGTGCATGGCTGGCGGCCGGTGTATAGTAGCCAGCCCCCGGCATTTGTCCAGCGGCGGCGGCCGGCCGGGGCCTGCCCTGTTCCATGCTTCCTGGGGGGGATTCCCATGTCCTGTTTCCTCGACCGCGAATTGGAGCACAAGCTGGCCGGCGGCGTGATCCGGGCCGGCCGGCTGACCTTGCGCCTGCCGCGGGTCTTCGGGTTCTGCGGCGGCGTCTCCAACGCCCTGCGGCTGGTGGAGCAAACGCTGGCGGCGGCGCCGGCCGGGGCGGTCTGGCTGCTGGGCGACATCATCCACAATGAATCGGTCAACGACCGGCTGCGCGCCCGCGGAGTCCGCATCCTGGGTGAGGCGGCGGTGCGGGCGGCGGCGTGGCCGGAGTTTGCGGCGGGCGACACGGTGATCGTCCCCGCCTTTGGCTTGCCGCTGGCGCAGATGCGGCGGCTGGAGGCGTTGGCGGCGGCGCTGCCGCTGCGGCTGGTGGACACGACCTGCGGCTATGTGCAGCGGATCTGGCGGTTCGTCGCCGCCCAGGCGGCGGCGGGGGCCACGGTGTTCGTGCTGGGCAAGCCGCGGCATCCGGAGACGCTGGCGACGCTGTCGCGGGCGCAGGGGCCGGCCAACGCCGTCGTGCTGCTGCCGGATGCGGCGGCGGTGGGGTGCGCCGCGGCGGCGGTGGCGGCGCGGCACGTCCCCGCGCTGCCGCCCGGGCTGGTCCAGGCACCGGAGCGCTACCATCCGGATCTGGTGGCGTTGGCGGTGCAGACCACGCTCTTGGAGGAGGAGGTGGCGCGGGCGGATGCCGCCTTGCGGGCGGCGGCGGCCCAGGCCGGGGCGGCCTTCGCCAGCGCCGCCACCGTCTGCGGCGCCACCCGCGAACGGCAGGCGGCGGCGAGGGAACTGTGCCGCTCGGGCTGCGACCTGTTCCTGGTGCTCGGCGGCTTCACCAGCAGCAACACCACCCAGTTGTACCGGCTGGCCCGGCAGCACGGCCCCGCCTTTTTCCTCCGCACCGCGGCGGACCTGCGGCCCGACGGGATCCGCCATTTCCTGCCGGACAGCGGCGCCACCGTGCTGACGCCGGCCTGGCTGCCGGCGGCGGGGCCGGTGACGATCGGGCTGCTGGCCGGCGCCTCCTGCCCGCCGGCGGACGTCGCCGGGGTCATCCGGGCGCTGGAAGCCTTGGGGGTGGCCGGCTAAGCGCCAAGATCCGCTGAATGTCCAGTGCCGATTGCGGCCCGCTGTGGCGCAATTCAACCCCCCGGCCGGTGGTCAGCCTTCGGCCGCCGGCAGCGGTTCGAGCAGGACGGGGCCGGGCGCATGGCGGGCCACATAGTGGCTGACGCTGCCCAGCATCAGTTCGCCGAAGAAGCCGCGCCCCTGGGTGCCCATGACCACCAGCGAGACGTCGCTGCCGGCCAGCCGGTTCAGGATCTCGCGGTGCGGCCGGCCGAGGCAGATGTCGGTCTCGACCCGTTCCGCCCCGAGCGCTTGCAGTTCCGCCTTGATGTCCGCCAGCCGTCCCTCGTCAATGCGGTTGAACTCGTCGATCTTGTCGGTGAGGTAGGGGTTGAGCCGCGCCACGTCCTGCACATGGCAGAGGGTCAGGCGCTTGGCGCCGGCCTTGACCAGTTCGCGGAGCCGGTCCAGCGCCCGGCTGGCGCAGTCGGAGAAGTCGGTGGGGAAGAAGATGTGGGCCAGCAGGTCGCCGGGGGTGGCGGGGGCCTTGAGGACGAGCACCGTCTGGCGGGCCTGGTGCAGCACGGCGTGGGAAAGCGGTTCCAGGAAGAGGTCCCCCAGCAGCGTCTTCGCCGTGCCGATGACCACGACCAAGGAGGCGCCCTGCTCCGCGGCCAGCGCCGTGACCTCCGCGGCCGGCAGCCCCAGCGGGATCTGGGTCTCCACCGCGAACCCCCACCCTTCCATCTCCTTCTTCCAGGCGTCCAGCCGTTCCTGGCTGAGGCGGAGCAACGGTTCGTAGAGCCCTTCCGAGTCGCCCAGATCCAGCGGATGGACCAGCTTCAGTTGCCGGGTGCCGAGCTTCTTCAGTTCCAGCAGGCGCGGCAAGGCGGCCTTGGACGCCTCGTCGAGGTTCGTGACCACCAGGATTTTTTCGAACATGGCGTTGGCCTCCTTCGGTTGGTTGGCGTTTCAGGCGGGACCGGTCGTTGGGGTCAGCTTGCCAGCTTGGCCTGGAGCGCGGTCAAACGGGCCTTGAATGCCGCCTTGATGGCGGCCTCCTCCTCCTGGAGCGGTTTCCCGGGGATCATCTCCATCACCTGGTGCGGGTCGGCGCCGGGGGCGAAGAGGCAGTCGGCGGCGCCGCGGAGCATGGCCAGCAGGGCGGTGTCGGCCGCGGCGCGCTCCAGGCCGAACTCGCCGGCCAGCTCCCGCAGGAGCTGCCACTGGAACCAGAAGTAGCTCGGACCCAAGGCGGTGAGGATGGCGTAGCTTTCCAGGTGCGGTTCCGGCACTTCGGGCGCCGCGCCCCAGGGGGCGGCCGCCGCGGCGAGCGCCTGCCGGGCGGCCGGCGGCAACGCGGGGGCGAAGGCCATTGGGTTGAACCCCTTGCCAATGGCCGAAGGCGCGTTGGGGATCATCCGGGCGACGGCCGGGGTGCCCACGGCGGCCTGCAAGCTGGCGATGGCCACCTTGGGCGCCAGGGAAAGGAGGATGCTTTCCGGCCCCAGCCGCCCCTTCAGCGCCGGCAGCACCTCCTTCAGGACGGGCGGATGGACGGCAAGCACCACCAGCGGCGCGGCGGCGACGTCCGCCAGCATGCCTTCCGCCACCGCGGCGAACTCATGTTCCAGGATGGCGATGGCGGCGGGGGCCGGGTCGCAGACCCGCACAATGGGGGGGAGGGCACCGGCGCGGCGCCAGCCTTCCAGCAGGAAGCGGACGACGCGCCCGCCACCGATGAACCCGACGGTCTCGAATGGATTCATGGTTGCCTCCGTGCTCCAAGCCCTTCCGCGCTCCAGATCCTGAAGCATTATACACCGCCAGGGGCGTTTCAGCCGGAATATTCACCACGGGCGCCGCAAGGCGGCACGGGCCGCCAAGGGCGGCAGCGAAGCGGCAACGCCCGAAGGACACGAAGTCCGAGCGAAGTTCATCTTGTCATGAATCGCGGACGTTCCCTGGTCAGTCGGTTCCGAACCACGGCCGGGTGCGCCGGCAGATCCGGACCAGCAGGAGCATGGCCGGCACTTCGATGAGCACGCCGACGACCGTTGCCAGCGCCGCGCCCGAGGCGAGGCCGAAGAGCATGGTCGCCGTCGCGATCGCCACCTCGAAATGGTTGGAGGCGCCGATCAGGGCCGCCGGCGCCGCTTCCGCGTAGGGGAGGCGGAGCAGTTTGGCCAGGGCGTAGCCCAGCCCGAAGATCAGCAGGGTCTGCAAAAAGAGGGGGATGGCGATCCAGAGGATGGTCAAGGGGTTGCCGAGGATCACCTCGCCCTTGAAGGAGAAGAGCAGGACGAGGGTCAGCAGCAGCGCGGCGATGGTGACCGGGGTGAGCCGGTGCAGGAAACGTTCGGCGAACCAGACGTCCCCTTTCCAGCGCAGGAGCCATTGGCGGGTCACGTAGCCGGCCGCCAAGGGCAGGGCGACATAGATGGCGATCGAGAGCAGCAGCGCCTGCCACGGCACCGGCAGCCGCCCCACCCCCAGCAGGAAGCCGCCGAGCACGCCGTAGAGCAGCAGCATGGTCAGGGAATTGATCGCCACCATCACCAGGGTCAGCCCGTCGTTGCCCCGGGCCAGGTAGCCCCAGACCAGCACCATGGCCGTGCAGGGGGCGACGCCGAGGAGGATGCAGCCGGCCAGGTAGCTGCGCCAGAGCGGCACTTCCAGCATCTTCATCCCCTCATGGAGCACCACCTTGCCGGCGCCGTGGAGGGCGCCAACCGGCAGGTCCAGCCCGAACGGCATCTTCACCAGGTCGGTGGCCTCGGCCCCGATCAGGCCGCGGAACAGAACCCCCAGGAAGAAGGTGGCGATGGCGGCCATGGTGAAGGGCTTGACCGCCCAGTTGACGAACAGGGTGAGGAAAACCGGCTTGCCGCTCCGCCCCGCCCGCAGCACCTTGGCGAAGTCGATCTTGACCATGATCGGGTACATCATGAAGAAAAGGCAGACGGCGATCGGGATCGAGACCACCGGCGCGCCGCCGACCGTGAGCGCCAGGCCGTCCAAGGCCCGCGCCACCCCCGGCGCCACCTTGCCCAGGCCGATGCCGGCCAGGATGCACAGCCCGACCCAGACGGTCAGGTAGCGCTCGAAAAGGCTCATTGCCTGCTTGGTTTCCTGGCTCATGGTGGTCACCGTTTCCCTTCCAGCGCTGCGGGCAGCGTTTCAATGAACCGGCGGATCTCGTCGCGCACCCGGCGGTAGCAGGCCATTTTCGCCTCTTCGCCTTCGCCGGTTTTCGCCAGCGCCGGCGGGTCGTCGAAGCCGGCATGCACCACCTTCGCCTTGCCCGGGAAGAGAGGGCAGCTCCCGTTGGCATGGCCGCAGACCGTCACCACATAGTCGAAGGGGATGTGCAACAGTTCCTGGACGGTCTTCGAGGCGTGGCCGGAAATGTCCACGCCCGCTTCCGCCATGGCCTTGACGGCGTGGGGGTTGAGCCCGTGGGCCTCGAGGCCGGCCGAGTAGGGTTCGAGCACGTCGCCCTTGAGCGCGCGCGCCCAGCCCTCCGCCATCTGGCTCCGGCAGGAGTTGCCGGTGCAGAGGAACAACACCTTGAGCTTGCTTGCCATGATCCTTATTCCTTGTCGTTCAGGGCGGCGATCCGCCGCGCCGCCACCCTGGTGGCCGCCGTGCAACTGGCCTGGCGTCCCAGCGCTTCCTGGTCGGCCTGGATTTGCGGGTCGGCCGCCAGCTCCTGGTCGAGCCACTTCAGCAGCTCGGCGGCGGGAGCTGGCGTGGCGAGGCGGTAATGCACCCAGCGGCCGGCCTTGCGCGCCGTCACCAACCCGGCGGCCTGCAAGATTGCCATGTGCCGGGAGACGGTGGCGGCGGCCAGCCCGAGCAGCGCCATGATTTCGCAGGCGCACAGTTCCCGGCCGCGCAGGGCGAGCAGGACGCGCAGCCGGCCGCCGTCGGCCAGGGCCTGGCCGAGGGCGCGGACGCGCCCCAGTCCGCCGCCATGGTTTGTCATTTCGCCAATCATCGAAGGATACCGTAGCCGGCTTTGCGCCGCCGTCAAGCCGGCTGGCCGCCGCGGCGGCAGGAAAAGCGGGCGGCAACTGGCGCTGTCGCCAAAATCATGGGCCGCCCCTTCAGGGCTCAACCACTGTGTTGACGGAATCCTGGGGCGACGCTACGCTCTGCCCCAGGCTGTCATGGTGCGCCCCGTTGGGGCTGAAAACGAAACGCGCACGTGCATTTTGAGTTCACAACCATCCCCCAAGGGCTGGAAACTCGGGTTGGAGTTCACGCTTCAGCGTGGGCTGCTTGGTCGGCGGCGCTTTTCCGATCCCACACTGAAGTGTGAACTCCAGCGGGGGCTTGGCTCGGGTTGGAGTTCACGCTTCAGCGAAGCCACCGGCACGGCGGCCTGAAACCATAGGGAGAGACTTGATTTATTGCCCTGGCGTGCTTGGCTATAGGCGTGACACCCGCCGCCGGCATCTTGTGCTCG
>JBAZOO010000018.1:0-72774 GCA_041648735.1 Lentisphaeria bacterium | reverse complement strand
GGGGGGGTGGCGGGGGGCATGGGGCTGGCTCCTGGGCGAAGCTGAATTGTTCACCACGACGACTCGAAGGGCACGAAGTCCGACCGAAGTCCATTTTCCCATGACTGGGAACTGGGGACTGGGAACTGGGGGGGGCGCGGCCGGCCGGGGGGGCGCGGCTCGCTCACATCTTGCCGTGCTTGAAGATGGACCAGAGCAGGGAAAAGCCCATGAAGCCGGAGAGGCAGAAGCCGCTGAGGCCGATGATGGGGATGCCGTTCCACTTGGGGGGGATGCCGGAGTGGACCATGATGGCGGAGCCGATGATGAGGGCGGCGAGGACGATGGCGAAGGCGACGCGGTTGCTGGTCTGGTCGAGGGAGTGGGCGAGCCGGTCCAGGCCGCGGTGCTCGAACTTGATGCGGATGTCGCCGCGGCGGACCTGGGTGAGGAGGGCATCGGCTTCCTCGGGCAGGTGGCGCAGGAAGGAGCCCATTTCGGAGAAGGTGCTGATGAGCCCCTTGAGGACGCGCTTGGGGGCGAAGCGTTCGCGGAGCAGGCGGCGGGCGAACGGTTCCATGGCGCCCATGATGTCGAACTCGGGGTCGAGGCGGCGGCCGATCCCTTCGAGCATGGCCAGGGATTTGGTGAGCAGGAAGAAGTCGGCGGGCAGATGGATGCCGTAGCGGACCATGAGGCGGGCGATCTCGGTGAGGACCTCGCCGGCATGGATTTCGCGCAGGGGGCGGTTCTGGTAGGCTTCGAGGAGGAGGGCGAGGTCGGCTTCGAGGCGGGGCAGTTGTTCGATGTAATGTTGGCCGGAGAAGCGGAGGATGGCGTCGGCGATGCGGCGTTCGTCCTTCTCGGCCAGGCCGAGGAAGAGTTCGCCGAGCATGTCGCGTTGGCGGAGGGTGAGTGTCCCCATGAGCCCATAGTCGAGGTAGCAGAGGACATTGCCGGGGAGGGCGACGATGTTGCCGGGGTGGGGGTCACCGTGGAAGAAGCCGTGGATGAAGACCTGCTCCATGGTGAGCTTGGCGCCGTGGGCGGCGAGGAGCTTGCGGTCGGCGCCGCTGGCGTCGAGTTCGGCGAGGTGGGAGATCTTGATGCCGTCAATGAATTCGAGGGTGATGACGCGCTCGGTGCCGAGCTGGCGGATGACGGCGGGGACATGGATGCGGGGGTCGGCGGCGAACTGCTGGTGGAAGCGTTCGACGTGGCGGGCTTCGGCGGTGAAGTCGAGTTCGCGGCGGAGGTTGCGGCTGAACTCGGCGACGATGCGGACCGGCTCGAAGAAGGCGGCGTCGGGGACGGTGCGTTCGATGAGCCCGGCGAGGTCGGCCATGATTTCCAGGTCGGTCTCCATGACCGTTTCGATGCCGGGGCGGCGGATCTTGACGACCACGCAGTCGCCGTTGGGGAGGGTGGCGCGGTGGACCTGGGCGATGGAGGCGGAGGCGAGCGGCGCGGCGGCGAAGTGGGGGAAGAGGTCGCAGAGCGGCCGGTGGAACTCGCTGGCGACAATGGCCTTGGCCTGGTCGCTGGGGAAGGGGGGGACGGCGTCCTGGAGTTTTTCCAGCTCGGCAATGAGCGGGGGCGGCAGGATATCGACGCGGGTGCTGAGGATCTGGCCGAGCTTGACGAAGGTCGGCCCCAGCTCTTCCATGGCCAGGCGGACGCGTTCGTGGCGGGTCCAGGGTTCGGCGACGGGTTCGGCCTTGGGGCGGAAAGGCCAGAGGCTGGCCGGGCGCAGGCCGACGCCGTGGAGCAGGTCGCCGAAGCCGTGCTTAAAGAGGACGGTCAGGATTTCGCGGTAGCGGCTGAAGTGCCGGTAGCGCCGTCCCAAGCGTGCGAGGTTGCTCAGCAGCATGGGTCCATCCTGGGCTGGCCGGAACGGGATGGTTCCGGTTCATTTTGCTTTAGTCACGCCCGCTTGGCCCCTGGTTCCCGGGGCGGTGGTGGGAGGGGGCCGGCGAGGCCGGTGGCCTGGAGCCAGGTGGCGGCGAGGAGGGCATGGCCGGCGGGACTGGGATGGCAGCCGTCGGGGGTCCAGTTCACTTCGGGCGCCTGGCGGCGCGCCGCGAGGAGGGTTTCCCGGGCGGGGATGTAGAGGGCGTCGAAGGTGGTGGCGAGCCGTTGGGCCGCCGCCGCGTAGTCGCCCAGCATCTGGTTCAGGTCGCTGTCGTTGGCATGGTCAATGGTGGTGGGGCTCAGGAGCACGAGCTGGCGGATGCCGGCGGTGCGGGCGAGTTCGAGCAGTTGGCTGAGGTTGGCGGTGAACTCGGGGAGGGGGATATGGGCCTGGCCTTGCCAGGTGCCGCGCTTGCGCCAGACGTCGTTGACCCCGATCATGAGGGAGAGGACATCGGGTTCCAGGTCCAGGCAGTCGGCGTGCCAACGGGCGAGCAGCTCGGCGGTGCGGTCGCCGCCGATCCCGCGGTTGAGGATGCGCAGGGGGAGGTCAGGGCGGAGGGCCTGGAGGCTGCCGCGGATCTGGGCGACATAGCCGTTGCCGAGGCCGTCGGGGGTGTCGCGGCGGCCGGCGTCGGTGATGCTGTCGCCCTGGAAGAGGATACGGTCGTTGGGGCGGATGAGGGGCGGCATGGGATTTCTCCGTGGCGGCGGGGGGGGGCTGGCGGGGGTCAGCCGTGGCGGCTGCGCAATTTGCCCTTGGAGAGGAAGCCGTCGTAGTGGTAGGAGAGGAGGTGCGCCTCCATTTGCCGCATGGTGTCGAGCATGACGCCGACCATGATCAGCAGGCTGGTGCCGCCGAAGAAGGCGGAGATGGAGTAGGGGATGCTGAACTGGTTGGAGATGATCATGGGCAGGACGGCAAGGGCGGTGAGGAAGATGGCGCCGGCGAAGGTGACGCGGGTCATGGACTGGTCGAGGAACTCGGCGGTGGGCTGGCCGGGGCGGATGCCGGGGACGAAGGCGCCATGCTTCTGGAGGTCGTCGGCGATCTGGATGGGGTTGAACTGGTTGGCGACCCAGAAGAAGGAGAAGAGGATGATGGTGGCGCCAAAGATGATGAGGTACCAGTAGTGGCTGGGGTCGAAGTAGCCGGCGAGTTCGCCGAGCCAGCCCCACTTCCGGCCCCATTCGGTGTTGCCGAGGGCGCGGAAGACCCAGGGTGGGATCATCAGGACGGCGCTGCCGAAGATCAGCGGCATGACGCCGGCGAAGTTGACCCGCAGCGGCATGTAGCTGGATTGGCCGCTGACGCCGTGGCGGGCCATGGTGGCCTTGGCGTATTTGACGGGGATCTTGCGCATGCCCTGGGTGATGGCGACGGTGGCGGCGCAGCAGGCGAAGAACATCACCAGCATCACGGCGAGGTGGACGAGGGTGAAGTTCTGGCCGCCGTCGCTGACCGAGCCAGTGCGGACGAGGGTGATCATGTTGACCAGGGCGGAGGGCAGGCGGTCGACGATGCCGACGGTGATGATGAGGGAGGCGCCGTTGCCGATGCCGCGCTCGGTGATCTGTTCGCCGAGCCACATGATGAACATGGTTCCGGCGGTGAGGATCAGGGTGGTCATGAGGAAGAAGGCGGGGCCGGGGTTGTCCACCAACTGGATGGCTTCCTGGATGCCGAAGAGCTGGCTGAGGGCGCCGGGGCTGGTCATGGTCTTGATCAGCATGCCGCCCTGGATGACGCAGATCAGGAGGGTCAGGTAGCGGGTGTACTGGTTGAGCTTCTGCCGGCCGCTTTCGCCTTCGCGCATCAGCTTCTCCATCTGCGGGAGGACGGGGGTCATGAGCTGGACGACGATGGAGGCGGAGATGTAGGGCATGATGCCGAGGGCGGCGATGGCGAACTTCTGGAGGGCGCCGCCGCTGAAGAGGTTGAACATGTTGAGCAGGCCGCCGCCGGCGCCCTGCCGGTCGATCAGGTCGAAAAGGCGGGCCAGCTCCCCGGGGTTGACGCCGGGGATGGGGATGTTGCCGGCCAGGCGGCAAAGGGCGACAATCCCGAGGGTGAAGAGGATGCGCTGCCGCAGCTCCGGGATCTTGAGACAGTTGACGTAAGCGGAGATCATGGTGGCGAACCTCGTGTTGCGGGCGGCCAGGATGCGGAGTCCCGCCCGTCCCTCTTCCCTGGAGTCAGCCGATAATGTAGACCGTTGCCGGCCCGGCGGCCGGGGCCGCCGGGAAAAATTCCGGCGGCGGGCTAGGTGGAAACGCGCAAGGCGCGGCGGCACGGATGCACCGCCACGCCTTGGTTGGCCAACGTGGGCGGAACGGCGCCGCCGGGGCGGTGGACGCTCAGGCGACCACTTCGCAGGTGCCGCCGGCGGCTTCGATCTTCTGGCGGGCGGCGGCGGAGAACTTCCGTGCCTTGACCGTGACCGCCTTGCCGATCTCGCCGTCGCCGAGGATTTTCAGGCCGCCGTTCTCCAGGCCGCCGATCAGCCCCTTGCCCCAGAGCGTCTCGGCCGAGACTTCCTCGCCAGCCGCGAAGTAACGGTCCAGGTCGCTGACGTTGACCACGGTGAAGGTGAGGTGGTTCGGGTTGTTGAACCCGCGCTTGGGCAGGCGGCGGAAGAGCGGCATCTGGCCGCCTTCGAAGTGGGGGCGCCAGGAGACGCCTTTGCGGGCGCCGGCACCCTTTTCGCCGTGGCCGGCCGTCCGGCCGGTGCCGGAGCCGTCGCCACGGCCAATGCGCTTGCGCGCCGGCCGTTTGACGGTGTTGTGCAGATCATGCAACTTCATGGATGGACCTCAGCAAAATGGGATGGATTAGACAGGCTGGGCGACGGCCCGCTTGCTCTTCACCTGGTCGAAGGTGCGCAGGCGGTTGATGCCGGCGAGGGTGGCCTTGACCACGTTGACCGGGTTGGAGGAGCCGAGCGACTTGGCGAGGACGTCACGCACGCCGGCCAGCTCCAGGACGGTGCGCATGCCGCCGCCGGCGATCAGGCCGGTGCCTTCGGAGGCGGGGCGCATGACGACCTTGCTGGCGCTGAACTTGGCGGTCACCGGATGCGGCAGGGTGCTGCCGCGCATGGGAATGGTGACCAGGGCCTTGCGCGCCTTTTCGCCGCCCTTGCGGATGGCGTCGGAGACTTCATTGGCCTTGCCAAAGCCGACGCCGATGCGGCCCTTGCGGTCGCCGACCACGACCAGGGCGCTGAAGCTGAAGTTCTTGCCGCCCTTCACGACCTTGGCGCTGCGGTTGAGGTAGACCACCCGCTCCTCCAGATCCGACGCGGCCTCGGGGCGCGGGCGGCGGGGGGGGCGGCTGCGTTTTTCGGTAGTTTCCGTCACGGGGAGGATCTCCTTCCGTCGTTAGAACTTCAGACCGGCTTCGCGGGCGGAATCCGCGATCGCCTTGACGCGGCCGTGGTACTTGAAGCCGCCACGGTCGAACACCACTTGGCTGACCTGGACCGCCTTGGCGCGTTCCGCCGCCAGCTTGCCCAGCTCCGCCGCGCCGCCCAGGTTCGCCTTGAGCTTCGCCGCCCGGGCCTGCGGGTCGAGGGTGGAGACGGCCGCCAGCGTCTGGCCGCGGGTGTCGTCAATGAACTGGACGTAGATGTGCTTGCCGGTGCAGCACACGCACATGCGCGGCTTCTCCGGCGTGCCGCTGATCTTCTTGCGGAGGCGCACATGGCGCAACTGCCGCATCTTTTTGTTGGTCTTGGTGGACATGCTGCCCGCAACTCCTGACGATTTGCCGGCCGGCCAGCGGGGGCGAAGGCCACCCGCCCGGCCGGGCGCTGCTTCCGTTTCAACCGCGGCTCATCAACCGACGGTCTTGCCTTCCTTGAGAGTGACTTGCTCGCCGACGTAGCGCACACCCTTGCCCTTGTACGAGTCGGGCGGATGGAACTTGCGGATGCGGGCGGCGACTTCGCCGACCATCTGCTTGTCCACCCCTTCGACCGTGATGTGGGTCGGGTCGGACATCGTCACCTTGATGCCGGCGGGGATTTCGAAAATGACCGGGTGGGAGAAGCCGAGGCTCAGGGTCAGCTTCTGCCCCTGGATCTGGCCGCGGAAGCCGACGCCCTGGATCTCCAGTTGCTTCTTGTACCCTTCGGACACCCCCGTGACCATCCCCTGGAGCAGGCTCCGGGCCAGGCCGAGGTAGCGCCGCCCGGCGGGATCCGTCAGGTCGGCGGTGAGGCGGACCTGGCTGGCCTCGAGCACCGCTTCGACCTTGGGGGGCAGCTCGTAGTCCAAGCTGCCCTTGGGGCCCGCGGCCTGCAGCTTCCGGCCGGTCATCGTGACCTTGGCGCCGCCCGTAAATTGAACCGGTTTCTTGCCGATGCGTGACATGAGGCTTCGTCCTTTCTCTGCTTACCAGACGTAGCACAGGAGTTCGCCGCCCAAGCGCTGCTGGCGCGCCTTGCGGTCGCTCATGATGCCACGGGAGGTGGACAGCACGGCAATGCCCATGCCGCCCATCACTCGGGGGATGTCGTCGCAGGAGACGTAGATCCGGCAGGAGGGGGCGCTGACGCGCTTCAGCCCCTCGATCACCGGCGTCTTGCCGTCATACTTGAGATCCAAGGTCAGGGTCTTCTGGATCTCCCCCTCGACCTTGAAGCCGTTGATGTACCCGCACTGCCGCAGGACGTCCGCAAGGGCCGTCTTTTCGCGGGACGAGGGCATGCTCACCGCCGGATGCTTGGCAACGCTGGCGTTGCGGATACGCGTGAGCATATCGCTGATGGGATCGCTAACCGACATGCAGAATCCTCCTTACCAGCTGGCTTTCATCAGTCCCGGGATCTGGCCGCTGAGGGCGAGTTCCCGGAAGCAGATGCGGCAGAGCTTGAACTTGGTGAGATAGGCGCGCCGCCGGCCGCACCGTTCGCACCGGTGGTAGGCACGGACTGGGAACTTGGGCGTGCGCCGCGATTTGACAATGAGGGATTTCTTGGCCACGGGTGGGTCACCTTTCTCAATGGCTGAACGGCATGCCGAGCAGCGCGAGGAGGCTCCTGGCTTCCGCATCGCTCTTGGCCGTCGTCACGATCGTGATGTTCATGCCGATGCTGTGCTTGATCTTGTCCAGCTCGACCTCGGTGAAGACGTTCTGCTCGCCAAGACCCATGTTGTAGTTGCCGGCGCCATCGAACCCCTTGGCGGGGACGCCGCGGAAGTCGCGGACGCGCGGCAGGGTGATGTTGACCAGGCGGTTGAGGAAGTTGTACATCCGGTCGCGGCGCAGGGTGACGCAGACCCCGACCGACATCCCCTCGCGCAGCTTGAAGTTGGAGATGCTCTTGGTCGCCTTGGTCACCACCGGCTTCTGCCCGGTGATGGTGGCCAGCACCTTCACGGCCTCCTGCTGCACTTCCTTTTCCCGGTTGGTGTTGAGCCCGGTGTTCACCACGATCTTGGTGAGCCGGGGCACCTGCATCGGGTTCTTGTACCCGTGCAGCTCGATGAGCTTGGGCACCACCGTGTTCCGGTAATGATCCTGGAGAAGGGACGTAGCCATCAGTTCTTACCCCCGTCTGCGGCCGCGGCGCCCTTGCGCGCCTGGCGCGCATTCCAGCTCTCCAGCGGCATCACGTTGGAAATGTGAATCGGCCGTTCGATCTCCTCGAACCCGCCCTGGGGACGGGCCTGGGAGCGGCGCACGGCCTTCTTGCCCATGTTCACGCCTTGGATCCACACCCGTGCATGCTCACGGTCGACCCGCAGCACCTTGCCGGCCTTGCCCTTGTTGGCGCCGCTGATCACCTGGACCTCGACGTCCTTCTTGACAGTCACCTTCGACATCAGAGCACCTCCGGCGCGAGAGAGACGATTTTCATGAAGTTCAGGTCGCGCAGCTCGCGGGCCACGGGGCCGAAGATGCGGGTGCCCTTCGGGTTGTCCTGGTCGTCAATGATGACGGCCGCGTTGCGGTCGAACCGCAGGTAGGAGCCGTCCGGCCGACGGATCTTGTTGGCGGTGCGGACGATCACGGCCAGCACCACGTCACCCTTGCGCACCATGCCGCGGGGCGCGGCTTCCTTGACCGTGGCCTTGATGACCTCGCCGATCTTGGCGGTGCGCCGGACATGGCCCCGGGCCCGGATCATCACCAGGCGCTTGGCGCCGGTGTTGTCCGCCACATCCAGACTGGTTTGCATCTGAATCATCGCTCAAACCTCCTGGGGCTTCAGGCCCGGGCCGCGGGTTGCAGGACCGAGACCAGCCGCCAGCGCTTCAGCTTGCTCAGCGGCCGCGTCTCCGTGATCTCCACCCGGTCGCCGACCTTGGCCTCATTCTTCTCGTCATGCGCGTAGTAGTTCTTCAGCCGGGTCATCACCTTGTGGTACTTCGGGTGGGTCATGCGGCGGCCCACCTCGACCACGATGGTCTTCGCCATCTTGGTGCTGATGACCCTGCCGGTGCGGACCTTGCGGTGCCCCCGGACATCCGTCGTTGTTGTCGCTTCGGTCGTCATGGATCACTTCCCGTCCGTGGTTGCAGCCGCGGCCGCCTTCCGGGCCCGGGCCGTTTGTTCCGTCAGGATGCGCGCCGCGTCCTTGCGGACTTCGCGGACACGTGCGGTGTTCGTCAATTGGCCGGTGACCTGCTGGAGCTTCAGGTTGAAGCCTTCCTTCTTCAGGTCCCCGAGCTGTTTGCCCAGCTCGGCGTCGGTCATCTCACGGATCTGTTTCGCTTTCATCGGATCGTCACTCCTGTGCTGCTCTGCGCTCGCGTCCCGGCCGGCCTCACGCGGAGTGGCGGCTCAACATCTTGCAGCGCAGCGGCAGCTTGCTCGCCGCGCGGGAAAAGGCGCCCCGGGCGACCACCTCGAGGCAGCCGCTGAGTTCCAGCACCATGTTCCCGGGCTTGACCACGGCCGCCCATTCTTCCGGGTTGCCCTTGCCCTTGCCCATGCGGGTCTCCAACGGTTTCTTGGTCAGCGGCTTGTCGGGGAAGACGCGCATCCAGACCTGGCCCCGGCGGTTGAGGTGGCGGGTCACCGCCACGCGGGCCGCCTCGATCTGCCGCGCCGTCAGCCAGCCGCGGTCAAGCACTTGCAGGCCGAACTCGCCGAAATCAAGCTTGTTGTTTCGCGTTGCGTTTCCCGCGCGGTTGCCTTTTTGCACTTTTCGGTGCTTTACGCGCTTTGGCATCATGGCCATGGCTGTCGTCCTCCGTCACTTCCGGTTTGCAAATCCACACTTTCACGCCAATCTGGCCCGCGACCGTGTGGGCCTCGGTGAATCCATAGTCGAGGTTGGCCCGGAGGGTGTGCAGCGGCACCTTCCCCTCGTGGAACTCCTCGGTCCGCGCCAGCTCGGCGCCGCCGAGCCGCCCCGAACAGCGGATCTTCATCCCCAGGGCGCCCTGTTCCAGCGCCGTCTGGATCGACCGCTTCATCGCCCGCTTGAAACCGATCCGCCGCTCCAACTGCTGGGCGACGTTCTCCGCCACGAGCTGGGCATCGGTCTCCGGCTGCGACACTTCCTTGATCTCCAGGTACACTTCCTTGCCGCCCGTGAGCTTGACCAGCTCACCTTTCAGGCGGTCAATCTCCGTGCCCTTGCGCCCAATCACCAGGCCGGGGCGGCCCGAATGGACCGTCACCCGCACCCGGTTGGCGAAACGCTCAACCGTGACCTTGGAGACCGCGGCTTGCGCCAACTGCTCCTTCACGTACTGGCGCAGCTTGAGATCCTCGTGCAGCAGGCTCCCGTATTCCGGCTTGCGGGCAAACCAGCGGGACTGCCAGGCTTTGGTAATCGGGATTCGGAACCCGATGGGATTGACTTTTTGGCCCACGTTTCACACCCCTCGTTCACTGCCCATCCGAAACCACGATCCGGATATGGCTGCTGCGTTTGCGAATGCGCCCCGCCATGCCGCGCGCCTTCGGGCGGAACCGGCGCATGGTGGCGGCTTCCCCCACCTGCGCCTCCCGGATCACCAGCACCGCGGGATCGGCCTTGCCAGTGCTCTCCGCGTTGCTGATCGCCGACTTCAAGGTCTTCGCCACCAGGCGTGCCGCCTTCCGCGGGATGAGCTGGACCAGCTCCAGCGCCTGTTGCGCCGGCTTGCCCTGGATCAGCCGCGTCACTTCGCGGGCCTTGAAAGCCGAAATGCGCACGTTCTTCGTTGTGGCTTGTGCTTGCATTCCATGCCTCTCTGCTGTTGCCTGCCGGTCGGTCCGCCGCCCCGCTGGCGGGGCGCTCCGCCCGGCTCTTCACAATCTTCGTATGTCCATGCACTGGAAATGGATTCGGGGGCAAGTCTCACTCGTTCCATTGCGCCGTCAGCCCCGGGGCGAGACGGTCAATCCGACCTTCCACCACCTGGGCGGCACTGAGACTGGAACGAACTTCAATGACGCGGACCCGCGCCACTTCCCGATCTTGATCCCGCACCTGCCACCACGACCCGGGACGCATCCCCGCCGCCGCTCCGGCATCCAGCGCGATCACACCCAACTCCGGATTCACCGCCAACACGCGACATTCTCGGGGAGCAGCCAACCCGCCTCGCCTGGCGACTAACGGCGGCAGCGCATCCCAACGATCACACGCCCGCATTGCTCCGGCCATCCGCTCCCGGACTTCCCGCCGCAATGAATCGCTCATCGCCAACGTGTCCAGGACCGGCGACAGATACTGGCCGAACTCGCGCACCGCGCCGGTGAGCGCTTGCGCCTCCGCCTGCCTTGTCCGCAGGCCAGCCACCACTGCCGCCAGCGCCTCGTCCGGGAACCGCTTGCCGTCCCCAAGCAACAGGGACGCCACGCGCACCTGCAGCCCGTCCAGCCCTTCCTGCAACTTCCGGGAGGCCAGCAGCAGCTCCGCGCTTTGCGCCCGCCGCTTTTCCAGCTCCCGTTCCGTCCGCACCAAGGCCAGACTCAACTCGGCGACCCGCTGTTCCGCCACCTGCCGCGCCATGCGCTCCTCTTGGAGCTGCGCCTGCAAGCCCGCCGGAACCGCGGATTCGGTCTCCGCCCCCCGCAAGGGGCCGAAACACAAAAGCGATACCATAATCAGCCAAAGCCGGTTTGTCCACCGCCCGCCCATCTTTTTTTTGCCGGCCATCGTCCGCGCTCCACGGTTGCCCGCCCGCCACCGCCTGTCCGGCGGCACCCGGGGAAAGGACAAACCATACCCCCGCCCCGGCAAAGTCAAGCCGGCGTCCGCGCACTGGCGGCGGTCGGCCTCAACCTCCTCGAACCAAGTTTCGCGGTCGGCGACCATGCGGGCGAGGCGCGCCGGTTCGCGGTCGGCGAGGCTGTGCCGCTCCTCCGGGTCGGCGCGGAGATTGTCGAGTTCGGCCGGCGGGAGCGCGCCGTAGCCCATGCCGTCAGCGAGGATGAAAATGCCGTGGCCGGGCGATCGGCCATGGTGGCCGGAGCGGCCAGGCAGACCAGGGTGGCGTAGAGGCCGAGTTCAGACCGGGGCTCGAAACCCGCCGGCGCCCGCCGCCGCCCCGGTCAGGGGCGGCAGGCCAGGCAGAGGAACAGGGGGAGGGCCAGGCGGCGGATGGAAATCTTCGGCATGATGGCGCCTCGGGAAGGCGAGCCCCGCCATGGAAACCGGAACCGGCCCGCTGCCGGCGCCCATGCTGTAGCACCCATGCCCGCCCAATTGCCAGCGCCGTTTGGCGGATTACGTTGTCCGCTGTCCGTGCGCCGGCAAGCCCGGCGGCCGGCACAGAGGAGTCCCCGCCCCATGATCCGCGCCCCCCGCCCCCGTTTCCTGGCTGGCCTGGCCCTGGCCGCCGCCCTGGCCGCCGCCGCCGCGGCGCCGCGGCTGCTGGCCCAACAAGCTCCCGCCGCCGCCAAGCCCCTCTACACCAATGCCATTGTCGCCGCGGTCAATGACGAGCTGATCACCTTGCAGGACGTGGATGCCCAGATCCGGCCGCAGACCATCCGGGAACTCGCCCGCCAGTACCAGGGGGAGGCGCTGGAGCGCCAGCTCCAGGAGCTGCGCCGCAAGGTCGTGCGCACCTTGGTCGAGAACGAACTGCTCTACGCCGACTTCAAGGCGAAGGGTTACAAGGTGCCCCAGGAACTCGTCCAGCGGCGGCTGGACAGCATCCTGGTCGCCGAGGCCGGCGGCAACCGCGAGCAGTTCGAGAAGAGCCTCTTCGAGCGCGGCCAGACCTTCCCCGAGTTCGAGGAGAAGGTGCGCAAGCTGGTGGCGGTTGACCTGCTGGTGGACGAACTGATCCGCCGGCCGGTGCGGATCTCCCCCAAGGAGGTCCAGGCCTACTACGACGCCCACGCCACCGAGTTCGCCAAGCCGCGCCGCCTCCGCCTCGCCATGCTCTTCCTCAAAACCGACGGCAAGCACGCCGGCGACCTGGCCGCCATCCGCGCCCAGATCGGGAAGCTGCTGGCGGAGAAGGCCGATTTCGCCTGGCTGGTCAAGCAGTTCTCCGAAGGCCCCAACCCCGAGGCCGGCGGCGACCTGGGCTGGGTCACGCCCGGCGACTTGCAGCCGGAGATGGCCGCCGCGGTGGCCAGCCTCGCCCAGGGGCAGGTGAGCGGACCGGTGCAAGGCAAGGACGGGATCGCCTTCCTCAAGGTCGTGGAGCAGGAGGCCGCGGCAGCGGCGACGCTCACGCCGGAACTGGCCCAGCGCATCGAGAACCGCCTGAAGCTGGAGCAGGAGAAGAGGCGCTTCGAGGAATACCTCGGCCAAATCCGCCCCGACCATCGCGTCCAAATCTTCGAGTGAGCCCCGAAGAGGCGCCGCCATGCAGTTCGATTCCAAGATGATGTTCCTCTGCTTCGGCCTGGTCTTCATCGCCGAACTGGGGGACAAGACGCAGCTCGCCGCCCTCGCCTTCACCAGCCGCTCACCCTCCCCCTGGCCCGTCTTCATCGGCGCCTCCCTGGCCCTGCTCTGCACCACCGCCCTGGCCGTCGCCTTTGGCGAACTGCTCAAGCGCTTCCTCGACCCCAAGCTCATGACCTTGGGCTCGGCGGTGCTGTTCATCGTCGTCGGCGTCGTCCTGCTGGTCAACCTGGCCCGCCAGGCGCCGGCCCCGGCGGCGGCGGCGAAACGCGCGGCCGAAACCGCCGCGGCCGCGCCGCCCCACGCCGGCTTCGTCTTCAACCTGGTCATCACCCAGGCCCGCCGCTTCGAGGAACAGGCCGCCGACCTCTTCGACTCCCTGGCCGCCCAGCTCCCCGCCGGCCCGGCGCGCCAGACCCTCCTGGCCATTGCCGCCGACGAACGCCAGCACCGCCATCACCTGGAAGCCCTGGACGCCCATCCCCAGCTCGCCACCGCCGGCGGCGGCCTCGACCAGCAATTGCCGGCCGCCGCGGCGCAGCCGCTCCTCGCCCACGCCGCCGCCCCGCCAACCCTCCCCCCGGCCTGGCCCGCCGCCGCGGCCGCCGAAGATGTCATCCGCGAAGCCCTGCGCGAAGAGGAAAAGGCGGTCGGCTTCTACCTGGCCCTAGCCCGCCTCACCAACCTCCCGCCGGTGCGCGACGCCTTCCGCCTCCTCGCCGCCGAGGAGATCCGCCACACCCGCCTGCTCGCCGCCCTCCTCGACCACCGCCCCCCCGCCGCGGCCTGAACCGCCGCGACCCGCTTTCCGCCTTTGCTGCGTAAAGGAAGACCGCCATGCCCACGCAATTCCTCGCCTTCGACCTCGGCGCCTCCAGCGGCCGCGCCATCCTCGGCACCTTCCACGACGGCAAGCTGGAGCTGGAGGAGACCCACCGCTTCGAGAACGGCCCCATCGACGTCAACGGCGGCCTCTTCTGGAACCTGCTCGGCCTCTTCCAGGAACTCAAGACGGGGCTCCGGAAAACCTTGGAGCGCGGCGCCGACCTCGCCGGCCTCGCCATCGACACCTGGGGGGTGGACTTCGCCCTGACCGACGCCAGCGGCGCCTTCCTCGGCTTCCCCCGCTGCTACCGCGACCCGCGCCTGGCCGACATCCAGCCCCACGTCCACGCCACCCTCATCCCCGCCGCCGAACTCTATGCCCACGCCGGCATCCAGTTCATGGACTTCAACAGCATCTACCAGCTCGCCGCCATGCGCCGCGCCGGCGAACCCGCCCTCGACGCCGCCGCCGGCCTGCTCTTCATGCCCGACGCCCTCACCTGCCTCTTCAGCGGCACCGCCGCCGCCGAATACACCATCGCCAGCACCAGCTCGCTGCTCAACGCCCGCACCCGCGCCTGGGACGAGGAGCTGATCCGCCGCGCCGGCCTCCCCCGCCGCATCTTCCCCGACCTCGTCCAGCCCGGCACCCGCGCCGGCAGCCTGCGCGCGGCAATCCGCGCCGAGCTGAACTGCCCGGCCATCCCCGTCTGGTTCGTGGCCGGCCACGACACCGCCTGCGCCGTCGCCGCCGTGCCCGCCACCGCCGAGCCCGGCTGGGCCTACCTCAGCAGCGGCACCTGGAGCCTGCTCGGCGTCGAAACCGCCGAACCCTGCCTCACCCCCGAGGCGCTCCGCCTCAACTTCACCAACGAGGGCGGCGTCGGCGGCCGCATCCGCCTGCTGAAGAACATCATGGGGCTCTGGCTCGTCCAGGAATCGCGCGCCACCTGGAAACGCCAGGGCGAGGCCTACAGCTTCGCCGAACTCCAGGCCGAAGCGGAGGCGGTCGAACCGTTCCGCAGCCTCATCGCCCCCAACGACAACCGCTTCCTCACCCCCGGCGACATGCCGGCGCGCATCCAGGCCTTCTGCCGCGAGACCGGCCAGCCCGTGCCCGAAACCCCCGGCCAGGTCATCCGCTGCGCCCAGGAATCGCTCGCCCTGCGCTACCGCCAGACCGTCGAGGAGCTGGAAACCCTCACCGGCCAGCCCATCAACCGCCTCCACCTGGTCGGCGGCGGCAGCAAGGACACCTTCCTCAACCAGCTCACCGCCAACGCCCTCCAGCGGCCGGTCATTGCCGGCCCCACCGAAGCCACCGCCATCGGCAACCTCCTCTGCCAGGCCATCGGCGCCGGCCTCCTCCCCGACCTCGACGCCGCCCGCGAAGTCGTCCGCCACTCCTTCCCCCTCCTGGCCTACGACAGCCATGACGCCAGCGCCTGGGACGCCGCCTACCGCCGCTTCCGCGCCTTCTCCCGCTGACAGCGATTGTTCACCACGACGGCACAAAGACGGATCGAAGCGTGCCGGTTGACCAGAAAAAACTTCGCTTTGACTTCGTGTCCTTCGTGGCTTCGTGGTGAAGCTTTTCGTTTTACAGGGTATGAGCCCCAAAAATGCGTGCCGGCCGCCAACTCCATTCCGCGAGGTGCCCCATGCCCAACCCCCTGATCGTCCAAGGCACCCCCAAGGGGTCGCACCACGGCCCGGTGGCGCGGCGCCGCCGGCTGGGCGTCGCCTGACCATGGCCGTGCCGCCACGCCGCCTGGGATTCCCGCGCCGGCTGCTGGCCGGAGCGCTGGCGCTTTTGGCGGCGCTCATCCTCCCGACCGGCTGCGGCCAGGCCACGCCGCCACCACCACCGGACCGGGCCGCGGATCCGACGCTGGCGCGGGAATGGCTCGCCGCCGTGGCGACGGGAAAGGAGGAGAAGGCCCTGGCGCTGGCGACCCGGCTCCTCGGGGGGCAACTGCCGGCGGCGCCCCCCTCCAGGCTGGCGGAAAGGCTGTGCCGCGACGCCGGTGTCGAGCCGGCCTTCCTCACCGACGGGTTCAGCCCGTGGGATTTCCAGCGCTGGCGGCAAGCGTGGTTCTTCCACCGGCTGGCGGCGGAGATCCTCGCCGGCACGGCCGACGAGCCCCACGCCACCCTTGCCACCTTGGCCGCGGCGGTGCATGGCCGGCTGGCCGCCGCCGAGCCGCCGCGGCCGCACCTCCCATGGCCCATGGCCGTCTGGGAGACGGGGCGCGGCCTCTGCGACCGCCAGGCCTGGGTGCTCTGTGAACTGGCCTACCAACGGGGGTTCGACACCCAGATCATCTATCTCCGCAATCCGGCGACCGGCGCCTCCCCCCATGCCATCTGCGAACTCCGCAAGGCGGGGCGCTCCTGGATTGCCGACCCATTTCAGGGAAAACTGCTCCCCGGCACCTCCCTTGGGCAACTGGCCGCTTCCCCGAAGTTGCGGGCGGCGCTCTGGCCGGAACGGCCGGATTGGCAGGCCGCCCTCGCCCGGGCCGAGTGCTGGCTGCCCGCCTTTCCGCACGATTACTGCCCGCGCAACCAATGGTTGGCCGCCGCGGTGGGCAAGGCGCTGGGGGCGGCGGCACCACGGTTTGGCGAACCGCCGGCGGGACGGCAGCGGCGCTGGCGTTCGGGCCTGTCCGCGCCGGATCGCGCCTTCCGCGCCGGCTATTGGCCGGTGCCGTTCCGCCTGCTGGCCGCCGACCAGGCGCGGCAGCGGGCGGCGCTGGCGCGGCGGAACGGCGGCCATAATCCATCGTTTTAGTGTTGTAAATCCACCCACGCACGGCATGGTGGCCGCGGCAGCGAAGGAAGCCGCCCCATCCACGATGGCCAGGCTGCGATCCGAATCCCGCGCCGCTTTCCACTCCCCCGGCCACCGCTATAGTAACGGGCTCACCGGCTTTGCCGCGTTTTTTGCCGCCCGCCCGCCGGGGGCCGACGCGCCGCCGGTGCCGCCAACCGCCAACCGCGAAGGCCATGCCATGGAAACCCCGCCGAACGCCCCCGCCGCCGCCATTTACGATCCCGCCGCCATCGAGCCGAAATGGCAGCAGTTCTGGCTGGAGAACAAGACCTTCAAGGCCGTGGACTGCGACCCGACCCGGCCAAAGCTCTACGTGCTCGACATGTTCCCCTACCCCAGCGGCGCCGGGCTGCACGTCGGCCATCCGGAGGGCTACACCGCCACCGACATCCACTGCCGCTACCAGCGGATGAAGGGGTTCAACGTCCTCCACACCATGGGCTGGGACGCCTTCGGCCTGCCCGCCGAGCAGTACGCCATCGAGACCGGCACCCACCCGGCCGTCACCACCCAGAAGAACATCGCCCGCTTCCGTGAGCAGCTCCGCTCCTTCGGCTTCAGCTACGACTGGGACCGCGAGATTGACACCACCGACCCGAAATACTACAAGTGGACCCAGTGGATCTTCACCGAGCTTTTCCGGAAGGGGCTCGCCTACATGGCCGAGGTGCCGGTGAACTGGTGCCCGGCCCTTGGCACCGTCCTCGCCAACGAGGAGGTCATTGACGGCCGTTCCGAGCGCGGCAACCACCCGGTCGTCCGCCAGCCGATGAAGCAGTGGATGCTCAAGATCACCGAGTACGCCGAGCGGCTGCTGGCCGACGCCGAGGCGCTGGACTGGCCGGAGGGCACCAAGGAGATGCAGCGCAACTGGATCGGCAAGTCCACCGGCGCCGAGGTTGACTTCCAGGTGGCCGGCCGGGACGGGAAGATCCGCGTCTTCACCACCCGTCCGGACACGCTCTTCGGCGCCACCTACATGGTGCTGGCGCCCGAGCATCCGCTGGTGCCGGCGCTGGCCACGGCTGGCCAGCAGGCCGCGGTCGCCGCCTATGTCGCGGCCGCCCAGGGCAAGTCGGAGCTGGACCGCAGCGAGGCCAAGGAGAAGAGCGGCGTCTTCACCGGCAGCCATGCCATCAACCCGGTCAACGGCGAAGCAATCCCCATCTGGATTTCCGACTACGTGCTGATCGGCTATGGCCACGGCGCGATCATGGCCGTGCCCGCCCATGACACCCGCGACTTCGAGTTCGCCCAGAAGTTCGGCCTCCCCGTCCGCGCCATCCTCCGCCCCGCCGCTAAAGCCGCGGCCGCGGAAGGCGTTTCCGTGGACGCCGTCATGGCCGGAACAGCCTGCTGGACCGCGGACGGCGAGCTGGTCAACTCCGCCAATGCCGAGCTCTCGCTCAATGGCCTGGACGTGGAGACGGCCAAGAACACCATCTGCGGCTGGCTGGCGGGGAAGGGGATCGGCAAGGCGACGACCCAGTACAAGCTGCGCGACTGGCTCTTCTCCCGCCAGCGCTACTGGGGCGAGCCCTTCCCCGTCGTCCACATGAACGATGGCAGCGACAAGGTCCTCGGCGTCGAGGAGCTGCCCGTGCTGCTGCCGGCGATGGCCGACTTCAAGCCGACCGGCACCCTGGCGCCGCCGCTTTCCAAGGCCAAGGACTGGCTGGACTACACCGACCCCAAGACTGGAGCCAAGGGCACCCGCGAGACCAACACCATGCCGCAGTGGGCCGGCTCCTGCTGGTACTATCTGCGCTTCACCGACCCGCACAACGGCAACGCCGCCTGGGACAAGGCGAAGGAGAAGTACTGGATGCCCGTCGACCTCTATGTCGGCGGCGCCGAGCACGCCGTGCTCCACCTGCTCTACGCCCGCTTCTGGCACAAGGTGCTCTTCGACCTCGGCCACGTCTCCACCCCCGAGCCGTTCCAGAAACTCATCCACCAGGGGCTGATCCTCGGCATCTCCTACAAGGACAGCCGCGGCTTCCTCGTGCCCAACGACCAGGTCGAGCACCGCGACGGCAGGCATTTCCACCGGGAAAGCGGCGCGGAGCTGACCGAGTTCCCCGCCAAGATGTCCAAGTCCCTCAAGAACGTCGTCAACCCCGACGAGATCATCAACGAATACGGGGCCGACGCCTTCCGCCTCTACGAGATGTTCATGGGGCCGCTCACCGACGCCAAGCCGTGGCGCACCGAGGGGGTCGAGGGCGTCTACCGCTTCCTCCACCGGGCCTGGCGGCTGGTCATCGGCCCTGACGGCGGCCCCGCGCCGCAGCTCAGCGACGCGCCGCCCACCCGCGAGCAGGAGCGGCTGCTGCACCAGACCATCAAGAAGGTCGGCGAGGACTACGCGGCGCTCTCGTTCAACACCGCCATTGCCCAGCTCA
The DNA here is from genome assembly GCA_041648735.1 of Lentisphaeria bacterium. GTDB lineage: Bacteria > Verrucomicrobiota > Lentisphaeria > Oligosphaerales > CAITYL01 > JBAZOO01. The sequence continues at coordinate 54,007 of JBAZOO010000018.1, read as the reverse complement.
TGATCTTCGTCAACGAGTCCCTCAAGTGCGAACTCCGCAACCGCCGGGCGATGGAGACCTTCGTCCAGCTCCTCAACCCGCTGGCGCCGCACATCACCGAGGAGCTGTGGCAGCGGCTGGGGCGGACCGATTCCCTGGCCTACGCCCCGTGGCCGGCCCATGACCCGGCCAAGCTGGTGGCGGACGAGGTCGAGATCGTCGTCCAGATCAACGGCAAGCCGCGCGGCAAGCTGGTGGTGCCCGCCAGCGCCGACGCCGCCGCGCTGGAGGCCGCCGCCCGGGGCGACGCCAAGATCGCCGCCCAGCTTGAAGGCAAGAGTGTCATCAAGGCCATCACCGTCCCCGGCCGGCTGGTCAACCTCGTGGTGAGGTAAGTCCTTTCCTTATCATGCCAGGCGGTTGTCACATGCACAACAACAAATTCCACCTTCTCGGCGTGCTTCCCAGGCCTCGTAAATGCCAACTACAGTTGGGCGATGACGGGTGGAAAGAATATGGCAAGGTCACGCACAAGCCTAAACTCATTTCCCTGTTCAGCGGCGCCATGGGGCTTGATTTGGGTTTGGCGGCGGCTGGTTTTGAATGTGCCGGTTGTGTGGAATTGGATCCCTGGGCCTGCAAGACCATCCGGAACAACCGCCCGGGCCTGCCCGTGATCGAAGATGACATCCGCAACTGGAACAAGGGCGAGGCGCTGCTGGCAAAACTGAACCTGAAAAGGGAGGAAGTCTCGCTTGTGGTGGGAGGCCCGCCCTGCCCGTCTTTCAGCACTGCCGGGAAACGCCAGGCATTCAATGACCCCCGCGGGCAAGTCATGTTTGACTTCCTGAAGCTGGTCAATGAAATCCGCCCCCCCCTTTTTGTCATGGAAAATGTCCGGGGCATCCTGTCGGCCGCCCTGGAGCACGTCCCCCTCTCCAATCGCAGGAACCGGGTGGATTATGACGGCAAGGGCGGCGTGCTCGCCCTCTTGAATGCAAAAATTGCCGAGATGGGATATACCGTGACCGTCCAATTGGTGAATGCCGCCGATTACGGCACGCCGCAAAAGCGGGAGCGGGTCGTCTTTCTCGGAAGCCGGGATGGACTTCAGGTCCCCATGCCGATTGGGGCCTATGGGCCGACGGAGAGCCTGTTCCAACGCCGGTGGCGGACGCTGGGGGATGCGCTGGCCGGGTTGGACGATCCCAACCCTGAGTACATTCCATTCTCCCCCAAACGGTTGAAATACCTGTCACTCTTGAAGGAGGGACAGAACTGGCGGGCCTTGCCGAGCGAGCTGCAACGCGAGGCGCTGGGGGGCGCCTACGAATCCACCGGCGGCCGCGTCGGGTTTTTCCGGCGGTTGCGGCTTGATGAACCCAGCCCCACGGTGCCCACCAGTCCCGGCCAGAAAAGCACCTGCCTTTGCCATCCCACGGAGCTGCGCCCCCTTTCCGTCAAGGAATATGCGCGCATCCAACAATTCCCTGATGATTGGGCGTTCTCCGGCTCCATCGTGGAGAAGTACCGCCAGATTGGCAATGCCGTTCCAGTCGGGCTTGGCTATGTGATCGGAACGACCGTGATCAACTACCTGAAGAATTGGGAGAAGGGGATATGAAATCACAAGAACTGGATTTGCTTGTTGGCAAATTACTGGATGATTTCTATGCCCGACGCATCAACAAGCTCAGCGGCATGAAACTCCGGGATGCCATGAAGGAGCGCCCAAGGCTCCACAAGGACAAATTCCAAGAGGAATGGGGGAAAGCCGTCAACCGTTTTACGCGTGACTTTGCCAACGATTACTGCGACAAGGATGGCGCCAGCGATTGGCATGCGTTGGTGAAGTTCAACAGTGGAAATCGGGAGGATGGTTGACGCCGTCAGCAAAGCCGTCCGCAGTAAAATCATGAGCCACATAAGGCACGCCCGTCATCAAGGCCATCGCCGTCCCCGGCCGCCTAGTGAACCTCGTAGTGAAGTGAGCCACCGCCACCGCCCCCCAACCCCGAAAGGCCGCCGCCATGGGCGCCATCATCCAGGAACTGTGCGTGACGCCGGAACAGGCCGGCCGCGTGGACAAGGCCGTGCAGGCGCTCACCGGCCGCAGCCGCGCCCAAGTCCGCGGCCTGGTCCAGCACGGCTGCGTCACCGTCAACGGCGCGCCCTGCGCCTCGGACTTCACCCAGGTCGTGGCTGGCGACCGGGTGGCGGTCCGCTTCGACCCGGCCCAGGGCTATCCGGAAAAGGCGACCGCGGCCGCCGGCGCCCCCTTCCGCATCCTCTTTGAGGACGCGCATCTGCTGGTGGTGGAGAAGGCCGCGCATTTGCTGACCGTGCCGACCCTGAAACGGGAGACGGACACGCTGGTCCACCACCTCCAGACCTATGTGAGCGTCGGCCGCCGCCGCCTCGGCCGGGTGGAGATCGTGCATCGGCTGGACCGCGGCGTCTCCGGCGTGCTGGTGTTCGCCAAGAACGCCGCCATCGCCGAAGCGTTGCGCGAGCAGTTCGCCGCGCACAAGCCGGAACGCGAATACCTGGCCTTGGTGGCCGGGCGGCTGGCGGCGGACCGCGGCACCTTTGACCAGTGGCTGGTCACGGACGCCAAGAGCATCCACCGCCGCGGCTCGCCCCGGCCGGGCGTCGGCGAACGCGCCGTGACCCACTACGAGGTTGTCCGCCGGCTGGCGGACGCGACCCTGGTGCGGGTGCGGCTGGAGACGGGGCGGCGCAACCAGATCCGCGTCCACTTCGCCGAAGCGGGGCATCCGGTGCTGGGCGACCCGCGCTATGCGCCGGAGCTGGCCCGGCATCCGCGCTGGCCCTATCCGCGGCTGGCGCTGCACGCCGGGCTCCTCGCCTTCACCCATCCCGTCACCGGCCGTCCCGTCCGTGGCGAAGCGCCGCTGCCGCGCGAATTCGAGCGCTTCCTGGGCGGCGGGCCGGCAGCCGTTGCGGCTGGCCGCAAGGGTTGACGGCGGCTATCGGTTGGTGGCGGGCTGGCGCTCCCGGCGCTTGTAGCGGAGGCAGAGGGCCAGGTCGAGGCTGACCATGGCCAGGTTGAGGATGTAGAGGGCGATGACGCCGTCCAGGCGGCCGGTGAGCTTGTGGAGGATGCCGGCGGCGTAGCCGGCCAGGATGACGAGGAGGAACCAGACGCTCTTCCCCTCGGCCCGCTGGGTCTTGAGCAGGCGGAAGATGGAGAAGGGCCAGGCGGCGCCGAAGCAGAGGAGCATGATGGCTTCGAAGATGCGGGCGGGATCCATGGGGCGGCGTCCTTGGCGGTCAGGCTTCGAGGGAGTCGCAGAGGCGGCGGTAGGCGCCGTCGCGGGCGAGGAGTTCGTCGTGGGTGCCGCTTTCGGCGATGCGGCCGCCGTCGAGGACATAGATGCGGTCGGCGCGGCGGATGGTGCTGAGGCGGTGGGCGATGACGAGGACGGTGCGGTCGCGCATGAGGCGGTAGAGGGCGTCCTGGACCTGTTTTTCGGTGACGGTGTCGAGGGCGCTGGTGGCCTCGTCGAGGATGAGGATGGGGGGGTTGCGGAGGATGGCGCGGGCGATGGCCAGGCGCTGGCGCTGGCCGCCGGAGAGGCGGAAGCCCTTGTCGCCGACGACGCGGTCATAGCCGTCCGGTTCGGCCATGATGAACTCATGGGCATTGGCCTGCTGGGCGGCGGCGACGATCTGGCCGCGGCTGGCGTCGGGGGAGCCGTAGGCGATGTTGTTGGCAATGGTGTCGTTGAAGAGGATGGTCTCCTGGGTGACGATGCCGATGAGGCGGCGGAGGGAGGCGATTTCGAGGTCGCGCAGGTCATTGCCGTCGAGGAGGACGCGGCCGGCGGTGGGGTCATAGAAGCGGGCGAGGAGGCTGGAGACGGTGGTCTTGCCGGAGCCGGTGCGGCCGACGACGGCGGCGACGCTGCCGCGGGGGATGCTGAAGGCGATGTCCTGGAGGACGGTGGGGGTGGCGGGGTCGTAGCTGAAGCTGACGTGGTCGAACTTGATCTGGTCGGTGAACTGGTGGATCCGGATGGGGTTGGGCTTTTCCGGCAGGCGGGTGTCGGTGTCGAGGACTTCAAAGATACGTTCGGCGGCGGCGACGTTGCGCTGGATCTGGGCGCTGAGCTTGGCGAGCACCTTGATGGGGCGGTAGGTCATGTAGGCGGCGCCGCCGATGGGCACGATCTGGCTGATCTGGATGTCGGCGGCATAGCAGTAGACGAGGAAGGCGCAGAGGCAGAGCACGCCGACGAACTCGGTGGCGGGCGTCATCATCAGTTCGATGCGCAGCGACTTGATGATGGTGCGGAAATAGGTCCGGGCCTGGCCATGGAATTTGCGGGACTCGGCCTCCTCGGTGTGGAAGGCCTTGACCACGCGGATGCCGGTGAAGATCTCCTGCATGCTGGAGACCAGCTCGGAGACGCGCTGCATCGCCCTGCGGGTGAAGGTCTTGACGCGCCGGCCCAGGACGATGAGCGGCAGGATGCAGAGGGGGAAGACGATGGCGATGGCCAGGACGAAGCCGAGCATGTCGTTGCGCACGGCGAACCAGACGATGAAGGAGACGGTGGTGAGGATTTCGATGGGCGCCTGGACCAGGTCGGCAATCATGTTGGCGAGGCTGTGTTCGATGACCGCGGTGTCGTTGGTGCAGCGGCTGATCAGGTGGCCGACGTTGCTCTTGCCGAAGTAGGCGAGGGACTGGTTCATGAGCCGGTCGAAGAGCTGATGGCGGAGGTCAACCATGGCGCGGGAGCCGACCCAGCGGATGCAGTAGTGGTTGAGGTAGACGGCGGTGGCGCGCAGCAGCACGAAGATCGGCAGGGCGACGACCAGGATCGCCACGAACTGCCAGGCCATGGCGCCGCCGGGGGTGGTCATGGGGATGCCGAAGCGTTCGGCGATTTTGCGGACGTTGTCGAAGCCGGGCAGGCGGATGTCGTGGGACTTGCCGGGGGGCGGCGCCGTCTCGGCCTCGGGTTTCGCTGCCGGACCGGCGGGAAGGGGCGCGGCGGCGGCGGCCGGGGCGGGGGCCGGCTTCTCCGTGCCCAGGAACTTCTGTTCGAAGGGGGCGATGAGGGCCTGGGAGAATTGGAGGATGCCGAACAGCGACCCGCCGGCGAGGAGGCCGGCGGCCAGGCCGATGGCCAGGCGGATGCGGTAGGGCTTGGTGAACCCCAGCAGCCGCAGGTAGGTGTGGAGGCTTGACCGGCTGCTCATGCGCGTTCCAGCAGCCAGGCAAGGGTGTCGGCGACGTATTGGCGCTGGTCGTGGGTGGTTTCCGGATAGACCGGCAGCGCCAGCGATTCGGCGGCGGCGCGCTCGCTCGCCGGGAAGTCGCCGGGGCGGTGGCCGAGGTGGGCAAAGCATTCCTGGAGGTGGAGCGGCACGGGGTAGTAGACTTCGCAGCCGATGCCGGCGGCCCGGAGCCCGTCCCACACCGCCTGCCGTTTGGCGGCGGGCAGGCGGATGCAGTACTGGTTGTAGATGTGGCGGGTGGTGCCGGGGGCGACGGCGGGGGTGGCGACGCCAGGGACGGCGGCGAAGAGGGCGTCGTAGTCGCGGGCATTGGCCTGGCGGGCGGCGGACCAACCGTCGAGGTGCTTGAGCTTGATGGAGAGGACGGCGGCCTGGAGCGCGTCGAGGCGGAAATTGCCGCCGACGACCTGGTGGTGGTAGCGCGGCTTCATGCCGTGGTTGCGCAGGAGGTGGAGCGTTTCCAGGCGGGCGGGGTCGTTGGCCACGACCATGCCGCCGTCGCCGAAGCCGCCCAGGTTCTTGCTGGGGAAGAAGGAGAGGCAGCCGTAGTCGCCCATCGCGCCGGCGCGGCGCCCCTTGTATTCGGCGCCGATGGCCTGGCAGGCGTCCTCGATGACCACCAGCCGGCGGGCGCGGGCGAGGTCGAGGATGGGATCCATGTCGCAGCATTGGCCGAAGAGGTGGACGGGGATGATGGCGCGGGTCCTGGGGGTGACGGCGGCGGCGAGGCGGGCCGGGTCGAGGTTGAAGGTGGCGGGGTCAATGTCGACGAAGACGGGGGTGGCGCCGACGCGGTGGATGGCGCCGGCGGTGGCGAAGAAGGTGTAGGGGGAGGTGATGACTTCGTCGCCGGGGCCGATCTTTTCGGCCATGAGGCAGATGAGGAGGGCGTCGGAGCCGGAGGTGACGCCGCAGGCGCCGGCGCCGCGGCAGTAGGCGGCGATCTCCCGTTCCAGGGTTTCGACGGCGGGGCCGAGGATGAACATCTGGGAGTCGCAGAGTTCGTCGAGCGCCTGGCGGATTTCGGCGCGGAGCGGCTGGTATTGGGCGCGGAGGTCGAGGAGCGGGACTTGCATGGGATGAATCCGTGGGGGGGCGGTGGCGGCGTGGGGAAGCCGGGCGGGCGGGGCATCGGGAGCCGACCAGTTTGGCGTCAATTTACCCTTTGCCGGCGCGGATGCCACCGGCGGCAGTTGGATCCGGCCATTGTCTTTGCCACTCCTGCCAACTATAGTAACTGGCTTTTTGCGGCACGCCCGCCGCGCCAGCGGCAAGGGAATGCGGCGACCGTCCCCATTTTTCGGCAGCAAACGGAGAAGCGCCATGGTCGAAGCCACCTGTCCCAACTGCAAGGCCATCTTCCAATTGGGTGACGAATTCCAGGGGGCGATGGTCCAGTGCGGCGCCTGCGGCACCTCCTTCCAGGTCGGCGGCACCGGCGGCGCGACGGACATCGATGTCATCTGCCCCGGCTGCAAGACCGTGCATCAGGTGCCGGATGCCGCCCGCGGCGCCGAGGCGGAGTGCATGATCTGCGGCCTGACCTTCCAGGTCCCCGCCACCGGGAACGAGGGCATCGCCACCGGAGCGGCCCCCACCGCGCCGCGCCCACCCACGCCACCGCCGCCGGCCGAGCCCGGCCAGAAAAACACCTCGACCATCCGCCTGAGCCGGACGAGTCTGAGCAACACCATGCAAAGCCGCCCCAAGATCCCGGTTGCCCCGGGGCCGGCTGCCGCCCCCGCCGGAGGCAAGCCCCCATCCGGCCCCATCCCCAAGCCCGGTTTCCCGCCGCCGGCCAAGCCGGGCTCCGGCCCCATCCCCAAGCCCGGCTTCCCGCCGCCGCCCGCCGCCGCCCCAGCCGCCGGCACCGGCTCCGGCACCGTCCCCAAGCCACCGGCGGCGCCCCGGCCAACCATCGCCGCCGGCCCGATCCCCGGGCTGGGCGTGATGTTGGAACCCGGCGAGACGGCCTTGGCCGGAAAAGAGCATCCGGCGCCGTTCCCCGCCGCCGCCATCTTCCTGACCCTGCTCCCCGTCATCCTGCTGCCGATCACGGCCCTGGTTGCCGCCAACAGCGAGCGCCCAGCGCTGTGGATCAGCCTCGGCACCGCCGCCGCCCTGGTCGCCTGGGGCGTGGCCGCCTGGAAAAGCTTCGCGGCCTGGCAGGCGCGCAGCGGCCTGCTGGTGACCACCCGCCGCGCGGTCATGGTCGTGCAGGGCAAAGTCGCCGCTTCCGTCCCGCTGGAAGGCTGACCTCAACCGCGCCCCGCCAAGCCCCGCCGCGGCCCGGCGGTGGCGCCGTCTTGTCCGGTTTTCGCCAAAAAAATCCGGACTCGGCGCTTTTTGGCGTTGTCCGGCCGGCAATGCGGATTATAGTAATTCCACTTTTTTTCCGCCCTGCCCAAGCCCGCGGCCCGCCAGAGAGAAAGGATCCCTGACGGATGAAGTACGACCGGAACCACGCCCTCTTGGAGAGTGCCATCCCTGGCCTGCCGCCGCCCCGCCACGGCAAGGTCCGGGACATGTACGACCTTGGCGACCGCCTCCTGCTCGTCGCCACGGACCGGATCAGCGCCTTCGACGTAGTCCTGCCCAACGGCATCCCCGACAAGGGGCGCGTCCTGACCTTGCTCAGCCTCTTCTGGTTCCAGCGCTTCGCCTGGATGCCCAACCACCTGCTCACGGCCGACGTCGAGCAGTACCCCGCCGCCTGCCAGGCCGTCAAGGAGGATCTCCGGGGGCGCTCCATGCTGGTGAGGAAGGTCAAGATCCTGCCCGTGGAATGCATTGTCCGCGGCTACCTGGTCGGCTCCGGCTGGAAGGAGTACCAGCAGAGCGGCACCGTCTGCGGCCTGAAGCTCCGCCCCGGCTATGCCCAGGCGGCCAAGCTGGACGCGCCAATCTTCACCCCCTCCACCAAGGCCGAATTGGGCGAACATGACGAGAACATCCCCTTCGCGGCCATGGAACGGCTGGTCGGCGCGACCACCGCCGCCGAAGTGCGGGAGAAGACCCTGGCCTTCTACGGCGCCGCCGCCGACCATGCCGCCAGCCGCGGCATCCTCATCGCCGACACCAAGCTCGAATTCGGCCGGGACGAAGCCGGCCGGATCGTCCTGGCCGACGAAGTGCTCACCCCCGATTCCAGCCGCTTCTGGCCCGCCGACCACTACACCACCGGCGCCAACCCGCCAAGCCTGGACAAGCAATTTGTGCGCGACTGGCTCGACCACGTCGGCTTCAACCGCCAGCCGCCGGCCCCGGAACTGCCCGCCGCCGTGGTCGCCCAAACCCGGACGAAATATCTCGAAGCCTATCGCCAGCTCACCGGCAGCTCCCTGCCCTGACTGGCGCACGGCCACGCCGTACCTTCCCCCACCCCAACCCCAAGGAACCCAAGCAAATGCAATTGACCGACCTCAAGAACCCCGCCCTCAAATCCTGGCTCCAGGAATGGGCCGACCTCTGCACCCCCGACCAGGTGGTGCTCTGCGACGGCTCCCAGCAGGAATACGACGGCTGCTGCAACCTGCTGGTCAAGGTCGGCACCTTCATCAAGCTCGACGCCCCCGCCAACTCCTACCACTGCCGCTCCGAGCTCAGCGACGTCGCCCGCGTCGAGGACCGCACCTTCATCTGCTCCGAACGGCAGGAGGACGCCGGCCCGACCAACCACTGGAAGGATCCCGAGGAGATGCGCGGCATCCTCACCGGCCTCTTCAAAGGCTGCATGAAGGGGCGGACGATGTACGTCATCCCCTTCTCCATGGGCCCGGTCGAGTCGCCCATCGCCAAGTTCGGCATGGAGATCACCGACAGCCCCTACGTCGTGGCCAACATGCACCTCATGACCCGGGTCAGCGCCCAGGTGACCGCCAAGGTCGAGGCCGGCGCCGAGTTCGTCAAGTGCGTCCACTCCGTCGGCGCGCCGCTGGCGGAGAGCCAGGCCGACGTGCCCTGGCCCTGCGCCCCGATCGAGCGGAAGTACATCACCCACTTCCCCGAGAGCCGCGAGATCATCTCCTTCGGCTCCGGCTACGGCGGCAACGCGCTGCTGGGCAAGAAGTGCTTCGCCCTGCGCATCGCCTCGGTCCAGGCCCGGGACGAAGGGTGGCTGGCCGAGCACATGCTGATCCTCAAGCTGACCAGCCCCCAGGGCGTGGTCAAGTTCGTCGCCGCCGCCTTCCCCAGCGCCTGCGGCAAGACCAACCTGGCGATGATGGAGCCGACCCTGCCCGGCTGGAAGGTCGAGACCATCGGCGACGACATCGCCTGGATGAAGTTCGGCCCGGACGGCCGCCTCCGCGCCATCAACCCCGAGGCCGGCTTCTTCGGCGTCGCCCCCGGCACCTCCATGAAGTCCAACCCCAACGCCATGCGCACCATCCAGAAGGGCAACGCCATCTTCACCAACACCGCCATCACCCTCGACGGCGGCGTCTACTGGGAAGACATGGACCAGGTGCCCGAGGAGTGCGTGGACTGGCAGCGGCGGCCCTGGCGGAAGGGCTGCGGCCGCAAGGCGGCGCACCCCAACGCCCGCTTCACCGTCCCCGCCGCCCAGTGCCCGGTGATCGCCCCCGAGTGGGAAGACCCCGCCGGCGTGCCCATCGACGCCTTCCTCTTCGGCGGCCGCCGCGCCCACGTGGTGCCGCTTGCCAACGAGGCGCTGGACTGGGAGCACGGCGTCTTCCTCGGCGCGACCATGGCCTCCGAGATGACCGCGGCGGCCATCGGCGGCGCCGGCCAGCTCCGCTTCGACCCCTTCGCCATGCTGCCCTTCTGCGGCTACCACATGGGCGACTACTTCGCCCACTGGCTCAAGCTCGGCGCCCAGGCCCCGGACAAGAGCAAGCTGCCGAAGATCTTCTACGTCAACTGGTTCCGCAAAAACGCCAGCGGCAAGTGGCTCTGGCCCGGCTTCGGTGACAACAGCCGCGTGCTCAAGTGGATCTTCGACCGCTGCAACGGCCAGGGCAAGGCCGTCCCCACCGCCATCGGCAACCTGCCGGCGGCGGATGGCCTCGACCTCGCCGGCCTGGCCATCCCCGAAGAGGACAAGCAGATCCTGCTCTCGGTCGACAAGCCGGGCTGGCTCGAGGTGCTGCCCCAGATCGAGGCGCACTTCGCCAAGTTCGGCGGCCACCTGCCCAAGGCGCTGGCCGACCAGCTCGCCGCCCTCAAGGCCCGCCTCCAGAAATGAGCCCGGCCGGGGGGGCACCGGCCTGCCGGCCCCCCCCCGCCCCAAACGGCAGCCGGCGCCGGTCCCCCCGACCGGCGCCGGCTGCCGTTTCCCCGCCCCAACCGGACAGCGCCCCCCATTCGCCCAGGCGAGGCGCCGGCTCTTGGCCGCGTTCAGCCGAGGTCGGCCTGGATGGCGGCGGTGAGGCGCGCAGTCCAAGCCTCGACCGCGGCCTGGGCGGGCGCTTCGACGAGCAGGCGGATCTTGCGTTCGGTGCCGGAATAGCGCAGGACGATGCGGCCGTGGCGGCCGAGTTCGGCCAGGCCAGCCTTCAGCTCCGCCTGGATCCGCGGCAGCGTCTCCAGCGGCTTCTTCTCCTTGACCGGAAGGCTGACCAGCGTCTGGGGATACTCGCGCATGCAGGCGGCAAGTTCGCCCACCGTCTTCCCGGTGAGCTTCATCAGCTTCAGCACCTGCATGGCGCTGACGATGCCGTCGCCGGTGGTGGCGTAGTCGAGGAAGATCAGGTGGCCGGACTTCTCGCCGCCCAGGTTGAAGCCGCCGGCACGCATCCGTTCGATGACGTAGCGGTCGCCGACATCGGTCACTTCGACGCGGATCCCCGCCTGGGCCATCGCGTCGTGGAGGCCAAGGTTGCTCATGGCGGTGACGACGAGGGTGTCGTCCTTGAGGGTGCCCTGCGCCTTCATCGCCAGGGCGCACATGGCGAGGATGCGGTCGCCGTCAATGGTGGCGCCGTCGGCGTCGGTGAAAATGACGCGGTCGGCGTCGCCGTCGAAGGCGATGCCGAGGTGGGCGCCGTGCTTGCGGACGGCCTTGCCGGCGGTTTCCGGGTGCAGGGCCCCGCAGCCGTTGTTGATGTTGAAGCCGTCCGGCTCCGCGTTGATTTTGATGACCTCGGCGCCGAGTTCGCGGAAGATGAGGGGGGCGACCTGGTAGGCGGCGCCGTTGGCGCAGTCGAGGACGACCTTGAGGCCGCGCAGGCTCTGGTTGCCGATGGAGCCCTTGGCGAACTCGATGTAGCGCCCGCTGGCGTCGTCAATGCGGTAAGCCTTGCCAAGCTTGTCGCTGGGGATGTGCTCGCGGTCGGCCGTGGCGGCGAGCAGTTCCCGCTCGATCTCGGCCTCGAGGGCGTCATTGAGCTTGAACCCGTCGCCGCCGAAGATCTTGATCCCGTTGTCGTCAAAAGGGTTGTGCGACGCGGTCAGCATGATCCCGGCATCGGTGCCCATGGACTTGGCGAGGTGGGCGACGGCGGGGGTCGGCAGCGGCCCGACCAGGTAGACATCCATCCCCATGGAGACCAGGCCGCTGGTGAGCGCCGTCTCCAGCATGTAGCCGGAAAGGCGGGTGTCCTTGCCGATCAGGGCCCGCAGGTTGGTGCTGCCGGCGGCGCGGAAGCGGGCGGCCAGGGTCTGCCCCAGCCGGAGGGCGACTTCCGGGGTGATCGGATACTTGTTGGCCTGGCCACGGATGCCGTCGGTGCCGAAAAGCTTGCGCATACCTCTCCTCTGGGCTGAAGGGCGGCGGTGCGGAGTTGCCCCGCCGCAAACTTGCCCAATGTAGCCAGCCCCGCCCCGCCGCGCAAGGGAATGGCGGACGTTATGCCATACAAGGTGAATTTCCCGTGGCGGGCGGATGTCCCCAGCCGCCTTCATCGCCTTCCGCCAATCTCCCGGAGGCCGACCGTCGCCGGCAGCGGTGGCCGCGGCTACATTATCCGCCTGGCCGCCGGCGGCACTCGCGCCTCCCCGGCCAACCACCAACCTCCACCCACCGCCTGGAGATCCCCCCATGCCCCTCCATCCCCTCGCCGGCCAGCCGCCGCCACCCGCCATGCTCACCGACATCCCCGGCCTGGTCACCGCCTATTTCACCCGCGAACCCGACCCCGCCAACCCGCGGCACGCCGTCGAGTTCGGCACCTCGGGGCATCGCGGCGCCGCCTTCAACCAGAGCTTCAACGAAGCCCACATCCTCGCCATCACCCAGGCGGTCTGCGAATACCGCAAGGCCCAGGGGATCGCCGGCCCGCTCTTCCTCGGCAAGGACACGCACGCCCTCTCCGAGCCGGCCCAAGTAACTGCCTTGGAAGTGCTTGCCGCCAACGGCGTCGAGGTGCGCATCGCCCCCAGGAACGGCTTCACCCCCACCCCCGTCATCTCCCACGCCATCCTCACCCACAACCGGGGCCGGCGCGACGCGCTGGCCGACGGCATCGTCATCACCCCGTCGCACAACCCGCCCGACAACGGCGGCATCAAGTACAACCCGCCCCACGGCGGCCCGGCCGACACGACGGCGACCAAATGGATCGCCGCCCGCGCCAACGACCATCTCCGGCTGGGCAACCGCAACGTCCGCCGCATCAGCCACGCCCAGGCGCTCAAGGCCGAAACCACCCACGAGCACGACTTCCTCACCGCCTACGTCGCCGACCTGCCCAACATCCTCGACCTCGACGCGATCCGCGGCGCCAAGCTGCGCATCGGCGCCGACGCCCTCGGCGGCGCCGGCCTCGCCTACTGGGGCGCCATCGCCGACCGCCACCGCCTCAACCTCACCGTCTTCCACGACCACCCCGACCCCACCTTCCGCTTCCTGACCCTCGACCGCGACGGCAAGCTCCGCATGGACTGCTCCTCCCCCTGGGCCATGGCCAGCCTGGTCGCGCTCAAGGACCAGTTCGACATCGCCTTCGGCAACGACCCGGACTTCGACCGCCACGGCATCGTCACCCCCAGCGCCGGCCTGCTCAACCCCAACCACTACCTCGCCGTCGCCATTGACTACCTCTTCCGCCACCGCTCCCGCTGGCCCGCCAGCGCCGCCGTCGGCAAGACCCTGGTCAGCAGCTCGATCATCGACCGCGTCGCCGCCGGCCTCGGCCGCCGCCTCCACGAAGTCCCCGTCGGCTTCAAATGGTTCGTTGACGGCCTGCTCGACGGCTCCTGCGGCTTCGGCGGCGAGGAGAGCGCCGGCGCCTCCTTCCTGCGCCGGGACGGCACGGTCTGGAGCACCGACAAGGACGGCATCATCCTCGCCCTGCTCGCCGCCGAGATCACCGCCGTCACCGGCCGCGACCCCGGCCAGCACTACGCGGAGCTGACCGCCAAGTACGGCGCCCCCGTCTACGACCGGATCGACGCCGTGGCCAACGCCGCCCAGCGCGCCGTGCTCGCCCAGCTCACCCCGGAGAGCGTCACCGCCACCACCCTCGCCGGCGACCCGATCACCGCCAAGCTCACCGCCGCCCCCGGCAACAACGCCCCGATCGGCGGCCTCAAGGTCGCCACCGGGCACGGCTGGTTCGCCGCCCGCCCCTCCGGCACCGAGGACATCTACAAGATCTACGCCGAGAGCTTCAAGGGGGAGGCGCACCTGCGCCAGATCCAGGCCGAAGCCCAGGCGATCGTCGCCGCCGCCTTCGCGGCCGCCGGCCAGGGCTGAGGCGGCCAAAGGGACATTTTTGTCCGCCGGCGGCGGCGCACCGCCCCCGGTCCGGACATTTTTGCCGGTGCCCCGCCATTTTTGCCGCATCCATAATTGTTTGCCGACAAAATGGTTGCTTGCATTTCTTGCCGCATTGGCCTGATCCTTGCTTAACCTTCCTGCCCAACCGGCACCGCCACCGCGCCACACCCAGGAAGGAACACCCGGAACCCCCATGGACACGCACATTCAGCGCTGGCGGCCATCACGGCCATGGCGGCTCCTCCGGGCGCTGCCGCCCATCCTGCTGCTGGCCGGCACCACCTGGGGACGGGAGGCCGCCGCCGCGGCGGCCCCACCGGCCATCGACACGGGCGACACCGTCTGGGTCCTGCTCGCCGCCGCCCTGGTCATGTTCATGACGCCGGGGCTGGCCTTCTTCTACGGCGGCCTGGTCCGCAAGAAGAACATCCTCTCGGTCCTGATGCAATGCTTCGTCTGCATCTGCCTGGTCAGCGTGATCTGGGTGGTGTGCGGCTACAGCCTCGCCTTCGGCCCGGATTTGGGGCACGTGATCGGCAACCTCGACTGGATGTGGCTCAAGCAGGTCGGCACCGCCCCGGCCGCCTACGCGCCAACCATTCCGCACCGGCTGTTCGCCGTCTACCAGATGATGTTCGCGATCATCACCCCGGGGCTGATCATCGGCGCCTTCGCGGAGCGCATCCGCTTCTCCGCCTTCTGCCTCTTCACCGGCCTCTGGTCGCTGGTCGTCTACTGCCCGGTGGCCCACTGGCTGTGGGGCGCGGGCGGGTTCATGGGGCTCAATGGCGGCTTCGGCGCCGTGGATTTCGCCGGCGGCGCGGTGGTGCACATCAACGCCGGCATGGCGGCCTTGGCGGCGGTGGTCATGACCGGCAAGCGCCAAGGCTTCCCGGACTCCATCTCGCCGCCGCACAACCTGCCGCTGGCGGCGCTCGGGGCGGGGATGCTCTGGTTCGGCTGGTACGGCTTCAACGCCGGCAGCGCCCTGGCGGCCAACGGCGTCGCCGTCAACGCCTTCCTGGCCACGCACCTGGCCGGCGCCGTCGCCGGCCTGGCCTGGTGCCTGCTGGACTGGCTCAAGTTCGGCAAGCCGACCACCCTCGGCATGATCACCGGCGCCGTCGCCGGCCTGGCCGCGGTCACGCCGGCTTCGGGCTTCGTCGACATTGACGGCGCCTTCTGGATCGGGGCCGGCTCCGGCGTCATCTGCTGGTTCTCCGTCACCGCCTTCAAGGCCAAGTACCAGTATGACGACACCTTGGACGCCTTCGGCGTGCATGGCATCGGCGGCATCTGGGGCACCCTCGCGGTCGGCCTGTGGGCCACCAAGGGCGTCAACCCGGCCGGGGTCGACGGCCTCTTCCACGGCAACCCCCTCCAGCTCTGGCTCCAGGCCAAGGCGGTGGGCATCACCATGGCCTGGGCCTTCGCCGCCTCCCTGGCGCTCTTCAAGATCGTGGACTTCATCCTGCCGCTGCGGGTCGGCGAGCGCGACGAACGGATCGGCCTCGACCTCACCCAGCACCGCGAAGCCGGCTACACCGTGGTCGATTGACCCCGCCAACCATCCGGGAGCAGCACATGAAATACATCATTGCCATGATCCAGCCCGACCGGCTCGACGATGTCCTCGCCAAGCTCACCGAGCAGGACATCCACCTGGTGACCGTCACCAATGTCGTCGGCCGCGGCCGCCAGAAGGGGATCGCCACGGTCTACCGCAGCCACAAGGAGGCCGGCGGCCTGCTGCGGAAGGTCAAGCTCGAAATCGCCGTCAACGACGAATTCGTCGCCAAGACGGTGGCGGCCATCACGGCCGGGGCGCACTCCGGCGAAATCGGCGACGGCAAGATCTTCGTCCTGCCGCTCGCCGAAACCATCCGCATCCGCACCGGCGAAACCGGCCCGGACGCCATCGGCTAAAGCCATCCAGCCGGGGTGCGAAACCGGCGGCCAGCCGCGGCTCAGCTTCCTGGCATGGCCGGGCGGCACCTTGCCCTTCTTGGCCAGGCCGGGCGGATAGCCGTGCGGATGGCGCGGCTTGTAATAGTCGCGGATGCCCGCCGCGTCGCTGTCGCTGAAAACCACGCGGACCTCGCAATGCTGACCCGGCGGTTGCATCGCCCCGGCCGGCCGCCATATTGTCTCCCGCACCCCCCGGCAAGGAGCCTGCCATGAATCCGTTCCGCCCCCCCTTCGCCGCCTTGTTCCTCCTCGCCGCCCTGGCGGCCAGCAGGCCGCTCCCCGCCCAGGAGGCCGCGCCGGCACCAAACCCCACCCCCGCCGCCGCCGGCAGCCTCCCGCTCGAAACCATTGTCCAGCGCGCCAACCACGCCGCCTACTACCAGGGCAAGGACGGCCGCGCCCAGGTCACCATGACCATCACCGACGCCCAGGGCCGCACCCGTGAACGGCAGTTCACCATCCTCCGCCGCGACGACCAGCCCCAGGGCAGCGATGACACCCACTGCGCCGACCAGAAGTTCTACATCTACTTCCAGCGCCCCGCCGACGTCAACAAGATGAGCTTCCTGGTCTGGAAACAGGTGGAGCGCGACGACGACCGCTGGCTCTACCTCCCCGCCCTCGACCTGGTCAAGCGCATCGCCGCCAGCGACAAGCGCACCAGCTTCGCCGGCTCCGACTTCTTCTACGAGGACGTCTCCGGCCGCAACCTCAGCGAGGACAAGCACGAACTCGTCGAGACCACCGCCACCGCCTACGTCCTGAAGAACACTCCGCTCAAGCCGGAGACCGTCGAGTTCAGCGCCTTCACCATGGTGATCGACAAGGCCACCTTCCTGCCCCTCAAGACCACCTTCCTCGACCGCAACGGCCAGCCCTACCGCATCTACGAGGCCCTGGAAACCAAGCTGGTCCAAGGCCACCCGACGGTGGTCAAGGCCAAGATGAGCGACCTCCGCGGCGGCGGCCACACGGTCACCACCTACGCCGAGGTCACCTACGACCTCGACCTGCCGGAAAGCATCTTCAGCGAACGCTACCTTCGCGCCGCCCCCCGCAAATACCTCCGCTGAAGCCAGCCGCCCGCCCGCGGCCTTGCGTTTTCCGCCCTTGACGCGTATGTTCTGGCAAGGTGTGGCGAGGCAATGCGCACGCCGCGGGGCGCCCCGCGGCCGGGCCAAGAGTCGGGATCCGGTGCCGGAGGTCGGGATGACGGATCGCAGGCAACGGCGCGAAAGAGTCTGCCGGGGGGTGGCCGCGGTGGCGGCGGGATGGAACGTCCTGGTCGGCCTGCTGGTGCTGGCCGGCTGGGCGTTCGACCTGGCGCCGGTCAAGAGCGTGCTCCCCGGCCAAGTCACGATGAAGGCCAACACGGCGCTGGGGTTCCTCCTGGCCGGCGCCGCCCTGGCCCTGCTGCTGCCGGAGGCGGAGGGGCGGCCGCGCTGGCGGAGCCTGGCCGGCCACGCGGCGGCGGCGCTGGTGGCCGCCCTCGGCTTGCTCACCCTCAGCCAATATCTGTTCGGCTGGGACTTGGGGATCGACCAACTGCTGGTGGCGGAGCGGCTCGGCGCCGTCGCCACTTCGGCCCCCGGCCGGATGGCGCCCAACACGGCGCTCAATTTCCTGCTGGTCGGCACGAGCCTGCTGCTGCTGGATCTCCGGAGCCGCCGCGGAGCGGCGCCCGCCCAGACGCTGGCGCTGCTTCCCTTGGCCATCGGCTTCACGGCGTTCACCGGCTTCCTCTACGGCGTGATCGCGGTGACCGGCTTCACCGGCCGCTTCACCTTGATGGCGGTGCATACGGCCTTCAGCTTCGTGGTGGCCAGCGCCGGCATCGTTGCCGCCCGCCCGACCCATGGCTGGATGCGGCTGGCGACCAGCGACGCCACCGGCGGCTTCCTCATGCGCACCCTCATCCCCGGCATCGCCCTGCTGCTCTCCCTGCTCGCCTGGCTGCGGATCTTCGGGGAGCGCCAGGGCTGGTACCCTTCGGACCTGGGGGCGACCCTGTTCAACATGCTGCGCATCGCCCTCATCGCCGGCGTCGTCTACGCCATGGCCCGGCTGATGGCCCATTTGGAACGGGCGCGGGACGCCGCCCAGGAGGCGCTGCGGCGGCTCAACGCCGAGCTGGAGCAGAAGGTCGCCGAACGCACCGAGGAAATCCAGGCCGCCCATGACGCCCTGCGGGAGGAGCGCGACTTCATCAGCTCGATCCTCGACATCATCGGCGCCCTGGTCGTGGTGCTGGACCGACAAGGGCGGATCGTCCGCTTCAACCACGAATGCGAGACCACCACCGGCTGGGCGGCGGCGGACGTCCTCGGCAAGCCGTTTTGGGAGCCGTTCCTCCCGCCCGGGGAGGGGAAGGAGGCGCAGACGCTCGTCGCCCGGCTGGCGGCCGGCAATTTCCCTCAGCGCCAGGAAAGCCTCTGGCGCACCAAGGCCGGCAAATGGCGGCTGATCGCCTGGATCCACACCGGCGTCCGCGGCGCCGACGGCGCCGTCACCCACCTGATCAGCACGGGGATTGACATCAGCGACTGGCGGGCGGCCGAGGACGAGATCCGCAGCCTCAACGCCGGCCTGGAGCGGCGCGTGGCCGAGCGCACCGCCCAGTTGGAGGCGGCCCGCGAGCGGCTGGAACGCTCCAACCGCGAACTGGAGCAGTTCGCCTACGTCGCCTCCCATGACTTGCAGGAACCGCTGCGCAAGCTCTCCGCCTTTGGCGACCTCCTGACGACGGAGCTGGGCGGCAAGCTCGCCGGCGACGCCCAGGACTACCTCGCCCGCATGTTGGCGGCCGTCGCCCGGATGCAGGCGCTGATCAGCGACCTGCTCTCCCTCTCCCGCGTCACCACCCGCGCCAAGCCCTTCACCCCCACCGACTTGAACCAGACCCTGCGCGACGTGCTCTCCGACCTCGAGCCGCGGCTCCAGCCGACCGGCGGCCGGGTCGAGGCGGACACGCTGCCCACCCTCGACGCCGACCCGATCCAGATGCACCAGCTCCTCCAGAACCTGATCGGCAACGCCGTGAAGTTCCACAAGCCGGAGCAGCCGCCCGTCGTCACCCTCCGCCTCCAGCCGGAGCCGCCCGCCGGCCACTGCCAAATCCTCGTCGCCGACAATGGCATCGGCTTCGACCCCAAGTACGCGGAACGGATCTTCGGCATCTTCCAGCGCCTCCACGGCCGCGACGCCTACGAGGGCACCGGCATCGGCCTCGCCGTCTGCCGCAAGATCGTCGAACGCCACCACGGCACGGTCACGGCGACCGGCCAGCCCGGCGCCGGCGCCCAGTTCCTCGTCACCCTGCCGCTCCGCCAAGAGCCCACCACCGACACGGAAGGAGAAGAGACCACCCATGGCCACGACGAAAATCCGCCCCATCCGCCTGCTGATGGCTGAGGACGACCCGGAAGACCAGATGCTGGTGCGCAAGGCGTTCGAGAACTCCCACCTCGCCAACACCCTCGCCATCGTCAATGACGGCGAGGAGCTGCTCGACTACCTCAACCACCGCCCCCCCTTCACCGACGCACCCCGCCCCGACCTCATCCTCCTCGACCTGAACATGCCGCGCCTGGACGGCCGCGAGGCGCTGGCGGCGATCAAGCAGGATCCCGATCTGCGTTCCATCCCGGTCATCGTCCTCACCACCTCCTCCGCCGAGGAGGACATCCTCCGCTCCTACGACCTCGGCGTCAGCTCCTATATCCAAAAGCCGGTGACCTTCGACAAGCTCCGCGAGGTCGTCATGACCCTCGGCCGCTACTGGTTCGAAATCGTCACCCTCCCACCGCACGACTGAACCTCCCCCCGCCGGAAGGCGCCCCCATCCCATGGCCGAACCCCAAGCGATCCACGTGCTCCTGATCGAGGACGACGACGACGACTTCTTCCTCGCCCGCCGCCTCCTCCTCCAGCCCGGCACCCCCCGCTTCGAAACCAGCCGCGGCGCCACCCTCGCCGAAGGGCTGGAACGCGCCGCCACCGCCCTCCCAGACCTGATCCTGCTCGACCTCTCCCTCCCCGACTCCTCCGGCTGGGAGACCATCCGCCAGGTCCGCGACCGCCTCCCCCGCCTCCCCGTCATCCTCCTCACCGGCCTGGATGACGACGAACTGGGGCGGCGCGCCGTCCAGGAAGGCGCCCAGGACTACCTGGTCAAGGGGCATTTGGACGCACCCCTCCTCCGCCGCACCATCCGCTATGCCATCGAACGCAAGAAAATCAAGGATCGCCTCGAAGAGGTGATCGAGGAGGTGCGCCTGCGCAACGAGGAGCTGGCCGCCGACCTGAAGCTCGCCCGCGAAACCCAGCTCGCCCTCATCCCCCGCCACTTCCCAGTCATCCCCCCCACCGCCGCCCCAGGGCAGGGCGCCCTCCACTTCGCCCGCTTCTACCGCCCCTGCCTGACGGTCAGCGGCGACTTCTTCAGCGTCTTCCCCGCCTCCCCCACCGCGGCCGGACTCCTGATCTGCGACGTCATGGGGCACGGCATGCGCTCGGCCCTGGTCACCGCCATCCTCCGCGGCCTCCTCGAGGAACTCAAGCCGGCCGCCCACGACCCCGGCGAACTGCTGACCCGCCTCAACCGCGCCTACATGGCCATCCTCCACCAGCCCGACCAGCTCATTTTCGTCACCGCCCTCTATTGCCTGGTCGATTCCGCCCGCGGCACCCTGGCGGCCGCCACCGCCGGCCATCCCGCGCCGCGGCTCATCCACAACGGCGGCGGCGGCGAAGTCACCCCCGTCACCTTCGCCCAGCCCCAGGCCGGGCCCGCCCTCGGGCTGGACGAGGAAGCCACCTACGCCGCCTGCCAACTCCCCCTCCACCCCGGCGACAAGCTCCTCCTCTACACCGACGGCATCACCGAACTGACCAACGCCGCCAACGAGGAATTCGGAGTGGAACGCCTCGACGCCACCCTCCGCGCCGGCGCCACCCTGCCGGTCGGCGAGTTGCTGGCGCGCATCTTCCAGGCCGCCGAAGCCTTCCGCGGCGGCAAGGAGTATGAGGACGACATCTGCCTGCTCGGCGTCGAACTCGCCAAGGCCACGGCCGCCGCGCCGCCGCCGCCGCCCGCCCCTGGCGGGGCCGGCGCCTGAAGCCAACGCCGCCCTTCGGGAAAGGCCCGGCCGCCATTGCGTTTAGGGAAAGGCGGGCTATTGTAAGCACGTTTTGTTAAAAAATTAACAGACCCCCCGACCCCAGGAGAACCTAGGCCATGGCTGCCAAAATGAAGACCCTCGACGGCAATACCGCGGCGGCGCACGTCGCCTATGCGTTCAGCGAAGTTGCCGCCATCTACCCGATCACCCCCTCCTCCGTGATGGGCGAGCTGGCGGACGCCTGGGCCGCCCAAGGGCAGGTCAACATGTTCGGCCGCCCGGTCAGTGTCGTCGAAATGCAGTCCGAAGCCGGCGCCGCCGGCGCCGTCCATGGCTCCCTGGCCGCCGGTGCCCTGACCACCACCTTCACCGCCTCCCAGGGGCTGCTGCTGATGATCCCGAACATGTACAAGATCGCCGGCGAAATGCTGCCGACCGTCTTCCATGTCTCGGCCCGCTCCCTCGCCGCCCAGTCCCTCTCCATCTTCGGCGACCATTCCGACGTGATGGCCGTGCGCCAGACCGGCTTCGCCATGCTCGCCAGCGCCTCCGTCCAGGAAACGCTCGACCTGGCCACCGTCTCCCACCTGGCCACCCTCAAGTCCGACGTGCCGTTCCTCCACTTCTTCGACGGCTTCCGCACCTCCCACGAAGTCGCCAAGGTCGAGGAAGTCTCCGCCGAAATGCTCAAGGCCGCCGTGGAGATGGCCGACATCGAGCGCTTCCGCGCCCGCGCCATGCGCCCCGAGAAGCCGATCATCCGCGTCGCCGCCCAGAACCCCGACGTCTATTTCCAGGGGCGCGAGACCACCAACCTCCAGTACCAGGCGCTGCCCGGCACGGTGCAGGAATTGATGGACAAGTGGGCCACCATCTCCGGCCGCCAGTACCACCTCTTCGACTACGTCGGGGCCGCCGACGCCGAAAAGGTGGTCGTCGCCATGGGCTCCGCCTGCGAGACCATCGAGGAGACGGTGAAGTTCCTCAACGCCCAGGGCGCCAAGCTCGGCCTGGTCAAGGTCCGCCTCTACCGCCCCTTCGCCGCCGCCGTCTTCGCCGCCACCCTGCCCAAGAGCGTCAAGAAGATCGCCGTGCTCGACCGCACCAAGGAGCCGGGCGCCATCGGCGAGCCGCTCTACCTGGACGTGGTCGCCGCCCTCGCCAACACGGGCATCAAGGTCATCGGCGGCCGCTATGGCCTCAGCTCCAAGGAGTTCACCCCGGCGATGGTCAAGGCCACCTTCGCCCACCTCGACGGCGCCGCCTTCCACGGCTTCACCGTCGGCATCGAGGATGACGTCAGCCGCCTCAGCCTGCCGGTGGGGCCGGACCTCGACATCGAGCCCGCGGGCACGGTCCGCTGCATGTTCTGGGGCCTCGGCTCCGACGGCACGGTCGGCGCCAACAAGGACTCGATCAAGATCATCGGCGACAACACCGACCTCTACGCCCAGGGCTACTTCGTCTACGACTCCAAGAAGTCCTATGGCATCACGGTCAGCCACCTGCGCTTCGGCAAGCAGCCGATCCGGGCGCCCTACCTGATCGGCAAGGCCGACTTCGTCGCCTGCCACAACTCCGCCTACATCGGCCGCTACGACATGCTCTCCGGCATCAAGGAGGGCGGCGTCTTCCTGCTCAACTCCGACTTCAGCAACGAGGAGGCCTTCGACCACCTCACCCGCGAAATGCAGGAGCTGGTCATCAGCCGCAAGGTCAAGTTCTACAACATCAACGCCCTGCCCATCTCCGAGAAGGCCGGCCTCGGCAAGCGCATCAACTCGGTGATGCAGACCGCCTTCTTCATCATCTCCGGCGTCCTGCCGCAGGACAAGGCCATCGAGCTGATCAAGGGCTCGATCAAGAAGCGTTTCATCAAGAAGGGCGAGGACATCGTCAAGCAGAACTGGCAGTGCGTGGACGACACCGCCGCCGCCCTGCGGCAGGTCAAGGTCCCGGCCACCATCGCCGAGATCAGGAAGAGCCACCTCCCCGCCCCCTTGCTCGGCGCCACCGCCGACAGCTTCGCCAAGGACGTGATCCTGCCGATCATGCACTTGAAGGGGGACGAGATCCCGGTCTCGAAGATGAGCTACGACGGCACCCTCCCCGCCGGCACCACCTGCCTGGAGAAGCGCGGCATCGCCCCGGAGGTCCCGCGCTGGCTCAACGAGAACTGCATCCAGTGCAACATGTGCGCCTTCGTCTGCCCCCACGCCGCCATCCGCGCCAAGCAGATCGAGCCGAAGGCGCTGGCCAACGCCCCGGCCACCTTCAAGTGCGTCCCCTCCACCACCAAGAACGACAAGAGCCTCCAGTACAAGATCCAGGTCTACATCGAAGACTGCACCGGCTGCGGCGTCTGCCTCCAGGTCTGCCCCGGCAAGAAGGGCGCCAAGGCCCTGGAGTTCAGCCCCCTCGGCCAGGAACGCGCCGCCGGCGAGGACAAGAACGCCGAGTTCTTCGACGCCCTCCCCGACAACATCCTCGACGGCGCCGCCGAGAACACCGTCAAGGGCAGCCAGTTCAAGACCCCGCTCTTCGAGTTCTCCGGCGCCTGCGCCGGCTGCGGCGAGACCCCCTACGTCAAGCTGGTCACCCAGCTCTTCGGCGAGCGCATGGTCGTCGCCAACGCCACCGGCTGCTCCTCGATCTACGGCGGCACCTTCCCGACCATCCCCTACTGCAAGAACAAGCAGGGGCGCGGCCCGGCCTGGGGCAACAGCCTGTTCGAGGACAACGCCGAGTACGGCCTGGGCATGCGCCTGGCCATCGACGCCAACCGTGACCAGCTCAAGATGGTGGCCAACAAGCTGCTGGAAAGCAACGTCGCCAGCGACCTGAAGCAGGCCATCGGCAAGGCCCTCAGCCTCTGGGACGGCACCGGCGCCGAGGCCATCGCCGCCCAGGACGCCGTCAAGGCCCTCCTGCCCAAGGCCTATGCCGCCGCCGCCGCCGAGGAGAAGGCGCGGCTCGCCAAGCTCGTCGAACTCCAGGACTACTTCATCGACAAGTCGGTCTGGATCATTGGCGGCGACGGCTGGGCCTATGACATCGGCTTCGGCGGCCTGGACCACGTCCTCGCCTCCGGCCGCAACGTCAACGTCCTCGTGCTCGACACCGAAGTCTACTCCAACACCGGCGGCCAGGCCTCCAAGGCGACCCAGATCGGCGCGGTCGCCCAGTTCGCCCAGGCCGGCAAGCGGCTCGGCAAGAAGAACCTCGGGATCATGGCCATGAGCTATGGCTACGTCTACACCGCCTCCGTGGCGATGGGCGCCAACCGCCCGCAGGCGCTGAAGGCGTTCGTCGAAGCCGAAGCCTACAAGGGGCCGGCCCTGATCATGGCCTACAGCCCCTGCATCGCCCACGGCTTCAAGGACATGATGTTCAGCCAGGAAGAGCAGAAGCTGGCCGTCGAAGCCGGCTACCTCCCGCTCTACCGCTACAACCCCGAGCTGCTGCTCAAGGGCGAGAAGGGCTTTGCCTGGGAAACCAAGGAACCGACCGGCGACTTCCAGAAGTTCCTCGCCGGCGAGCGCCGCTACACGACGCTCAAGGCCACCGCCCCGGCCGACGCCGAGCGGCTTTTCCAGGAAGCCGAGAAGAACGCCAAGGCCCGCCTCGACTTCTACAGGAAGTTCGGCGAAATCCTCTGAACAACCCCTGCCCCCGCCCGCCGCCGGCCCCAGCCCGGCGGCGGCCAGCCCACCCACGGAACGGCGCGGCGCCAGCACGGCCCGCGCCGTCCTTCATTTCCTAACCGGCGCCCCCCGGCCCCGGCGGGGCCGGAGCCTAAAGCCCCCGGCTTCAGCCGGGGGATGATGTCACCATTTATCCCTTTGCACCCCAGAGGGGTGCGAGTAGCTTGGCTTGGCGACCGGCAACAACACCCGCGGTGAAAACCGATTGGCGAAGCCGCGGGCGCGCCCCCCCAAAAAACCTCTGCACCCTCTGCGTCTCCGCGGTGAGATTCGGGTCAATCCGGCGAACCGCGGGTGGCCGGGACGCATTCGGCGGCGGCCTCGAAATGGGCCGTCTGCGGGAACAGGTCGAAGAGCGCCAGCCGCCGGAGGCGCCAGGCCGGGCCGAGGGCCTTGAGATCCCGCGCCAGCGTCGCCGGATTGCAGGAGACATAGACCAGCCGCTCCACATGCGCCGCCGCCAGCGCCCGGAACAGCCGCGGGTCGCAGCCGCCCCGGGGCGGATCCAGCACCACCGTCAACGGCCGGGGATGCGGACTCCGCAACGTCCGCGGCAGGGCCGCCTCCGCCGGCGCGGCGAGGAACTCCGTGCCCTTCGCCAACCCCCAGGCGTCCAGGTTCAGCCGCGCCGCGGCCACGGCGGCCGCGTCCGCCTCGATGACCACCCGCTGCGCGGCGCCCTCACCCAGGGCGAGCGCGAAGGCACCGGCACCGGCATAGGCGTCAACCAGCGTGCCGCCCGGGGCCGCCGCCAGCCAGCCCCGCACGGTTTCCAGCAGCCGGCTGGCGACGCCGGGATTGACCTGCCAGAAGCCAGCCAGGGGCACCCGGGCCGGCCGCCCCAGGATCCGCTCCTCCAGCAGCGCGCCGCCGGCCCGCGGCCCCGGCCCCAAGTACCAGGCGGGATCGCCGCTGGCCGGCTGGCGCAGGGTCAGCGGTTGCGGAGTCCGCATTTGCGCCAGGGCCGCCCGGCGGGCCTCCGGCAGGAAAGCGTTGAGGGCGGGCATGGCCAAGGGGCAGGCTTCGACCGGCAGCAGCGTCCGGTTGTCCAGCGCGTAGAAGCCGAACTCGCGCCCGCGGGCGGCCGGTTCCAGCCGCAGCTTGTTGCGGTAGCCGAACGGCTCCGGGGCCGCGACGGCGGGGATCTCCGCCGGCAGGTCGCTCCGGCCGCCGAGCCGGAGCAGCGTTTCGCGGAGCTGCCGCTGCTTCGCCCGCAGTTGCGCCGGATAGGCGGCGTGCTGGTACTGGCAGCCGCCGCAGCGGCCGAAGAGCGGGCAGGCTGGCGCCACCCGCTCCGGCGACGCCGTCAGCAGGTTGCGGAGTTCGCCCCGGCAGAAGCGGGCGTGTTCGGCGGTGATGGCGATCTCCGCCCGTTCCCCCGGCAGCGTGAACGGCACGAAGACCGCCCGCCCGTCCGGCAGCCGGCCGACACCGGCGCCGCCCAGCGCCAAGTCGGTGATCTCGACGGCCGCGGCCCGTCCCTCCGTCCGTTCCCGATCCATGATGCAGCCTTTCCGCCGGCCGGAGCGGCCAGCGTCCATCCGGTCACGGCGCGGATTCCCCGGCCTTCCCCTCCTCGGCCTCCAGGCGGCGGATCAGCTCGTCGCGCTCGGCCAGCAGCTTCGCCATTTCCGTCTCGCCGACCACTTGCAGCTTGCCGTCCACCACGTTCAGCCCCGGATAGCCGCTGTCCTGCACCAGATTGAGCAGCTCCTGGACGTAGTTCGGCTTGCGTGCGGCCAACTCCGCCAGGGCCGGCGCCGCCAGCGGGTCGCCGATGCGGGCCAATGCCTGCATGGCCTGGCGCTGGTAATAGTCGTTGCTGGACTTGAGGAAGCCCATCACGGCCGGAGTGCCCCGCGGATCGCGGATCCGGCCAAAGTACTGCAACGCGTTGTTGCCGACATCCGTGTTGCGCTCCAGCCCCTTCATCTGCTGCATCGCCTTGAGCACCAGCGGCAGTTCGCGGCGGCCGGCGTTGGCCAGCAGGATGTTCAGGAAATTCCGGACCTGGTATTCCTCGGTCTCGCTCTGCAGCAGCTCCAGCATCACCGGGCAGACCCGGGGGTCGCGGATGTTCTGCAAGATGTAGCCCAGGCTCTGGCGCAGGTTCCGGCCGTAGGTGTCGCCCCCCATCCCCTTCATCGCCTCCAGGATGACCCCGACCATCTCCTTCGAAATGCGGCCGCGCCCCAACTGGAGCGCATTGACCGCCGCCTGCATCCGCTCGTTGACGCCGCTCTTGAGCCAGTCACCAACAATCTTCTCGGCCTGGGCCGGGTTGAGCGCGTAGAGCTGGCTCAGGGCGTTGTTGGACTCCTCGACCATCTCCAGCAGCCGCGCCTCGGCCGCCGCCCCGCCCAGCTTGCCCAGGATCTGCACGGCACTGTCGCGGATCTGCTGGTCGCCGTGGCAGCTCAGGTGCAGGGCGGCGTCCAAATCGTCGGCGCTGACGTTGCGCTTGCCGGCGACCAGTTTCGCCCGCGCCGCGAACCAGTTCTGCGCCAGCTCCAAAGTCGTGCCGAGCCGCGCCACCGCCGAGGCCGGGTCGGCGGGCTGGCCGCTTTCCGGCACGCCCAACGCCCGGGTGAGCCGCTCGACGCCGGCCGCCTGCCGCTCCAGCGCCAACAATTGCCGCTGCTGCAAGCTGTTCTGGCTCCAGAAAAGCCAGCCAACCGCGGCCGCGACCGCCACGCCACCGAGTAGAACTCCCCAAGCCAATCCTTTCATGCCCGCTCCTTCCATTCCTGCGTTGCCATTCAGTTGCGCCCCAACCACACGATGCGGGGCGCGAGGTTGCGAGCGTCCCGCTCCAGCGCTTTGTTAGCTTTGGAATATGACCGTATCACTTGCCGGAAAAATGGCAAGCCATTTATTTTCATCACCAGCATCTTTTTGGTCCGCAAATGGTTAAGTGGGCTTGGGGGCAGGAGGGAAGCGCCCCCGCTGGAGTTCACTGGGCGGGTTTGGCGTGGGGAAACGGCAGCCCAAAATATAGGCGCAGCCACGGCTCGAGTTCTTCCAGCTCCACCGCCTTGCCAGTGGCGATGAGGAACGATTTCATGTTCTCCGTAAAGCCTTTGCCGGCAAAAACAACCAATCCTTCAATCGGCCAGGCGGCGATATCCTGAATCGTGGACGGGATCTTCTCTTCGGCGGTGCCAGTCCCGGCTTGGTATTTGCACTCGATGCCGAGGGTTTTCCGGGTTTGCGGATCTGTGAGCACAACATCGATGTGGCGCTTCGCGCCCCAAATGCGGCGGGCGACCCGCACCTGCTCGCTGGTCTCCAACTTAAGATTCTTGCCAAGTTGCACGACGGCTTTTGTGAGGCCAGCACCGTTCTCGACCGCAAGAGCCCTGCCTGCCATAGCCGCACCCCCTTCCCGGTTTTTCAAGTTTGCCCGCCGAAGAGTCTTTCCAGACGCTTGACAGCAGTCGGCAACCACTGCCCATCCATCTCGACCCCGACACACCGGCGGCGCGTCCTGGCCGCGGCCACCGCCGTCGCTCCGCTGCCCATGAACGGATCAAGGACGAGGTCGCCGGCGTTGGTGGCGGCGGCGAGGCAGCGCTCGACAAGGGCGACGGGCTTCTGCGTCGGGTGCTTGCCAAAGATTTTCTCGTCGTTGTTGGGCGCGGGAATCGTCCAGACGGTCTTCATCTGCTTGCCGGTGACGGCCTTCATGGCGGCGTAGTTGAAAAGGTGCTTGCTCTTTTCCGTCTTGGCTGCCCAGAGGATCGTCTCGGTGGAGTGGGTGAAATAGCGGCAGGAGAGGTTCGGCGGCGGGTTGGGCTTCTCCCAGGCGATGTCGTTGAGGATCTTGAAGCCGAGCTGCTGCATGGCGTAACCGACGGAGAAGATGACGTGGTGCGTGCCGGTGACCCAGATGGTGCCGTTGGGCTTGAGGACGCGCTGGCAGCGCTCCAGCCAGGCGCGGTTGAAGTTGTGGTTTTGCTCGGGGCCGCGGCTTTTGTCCCATTCCCCCTTGTGGACGCTAACCATCCTGCCGGCATGGCAAGTGATGCCGCCGTTGGAGAGGAAGTAGGGCGGATCGGCAAAGATCACGTCGAACAGCCCCTCGGGATGGCGGGCGGCGAGGCGGTCAAGCAGGTCAAGGCAATCGGCTTGGAAGAGATAGATGCCGTGGGCGTCGTCGCGGAAGGCGGGCGCTGGCAGTGCGGCAGGGGCCGGTGAAGGGGAAGGCTGCCCCAAAAGTGGCGATTCCGCCTTTGCCGTGGCCCCGGCGGTGCTGGCGCAACTCATGATCGGCGTCTCGGATTGGGATGGAAAGGACATTTTCCCTGGCCGGTTCCGGTTGATGGCTGCGGCGCAGAAGTTTTGCCGCGGCAAAGACTGTACCTTGCCGGCGGCAAACGTCAAACCTTGCTGGCGGGGACAGGACGGCCTTGGGGACAGGCAACCGGTGCCTTGCCCCGATCTTTCGCCTGTCCCTGATCCCCCTCGCCCCCGCCGGTTTTCAACCCGGCCCGCCGGTCCGGCGGCTCATTCCGCCGGCGTGCCGGCCTCCTGCTGGCGCTGGAGGCGCGCCTCCTCCGGAGTGATCCGGCGCAGGACGACATTGTCGAACCAATACTCGGCCGGCGGCCAGAAGGCGGCGATGCGGAGCAGGACCACGTCGCAGGCGAAGCGGCCGGTGCGGATCTGCACCGGCCGGCGGAAGCGCGTCCAGCGCCCCGCCTGGGCGGGAACCACCTTGCAGAAGAGGTTGGCGCGGAAGACCTGGAGCCAGTCACCCTCGCGGACGGGCCGCCGGTCAACGCCGAAAATGGGGTCGGAAAACCAGGGTGCGTCCGGCAGCGGCTGGAAGAAGGCGAGGGTGCCGGTTGCCGCCGCCTCCGTGGCGGTCGCCTGGCGGTAGCCGCGCAGGCAAAGCATGGGCGGGCCGAGGGCGGAGCTGGTCTGGGCCGAGCCGGCCTTGACGTCCATCTCCAGCAGATACCACTGGCCGCGCTCGACCCGCACCGGGGCGCTCCACAGCCCGGCGCCGCCATGGGCGCCAATGGTGTCGTACTTGGGCGGCGTGGTGGGGGATTTCACCGGCACCGACCCCGGCGCCCGGCGGTTCCGCTCCCAGTCGGCGACGGCCACGTCCGTGTCCAGCTTGACCGCCTTGCCGCCGCCGCCGACGCCGCCGGCGAGCCAGAAGGCGCTCAGCCCGTCGGGGCGTTCCCAGCCCGCCGGCCCGGCGGCGCCACCCTTTTCAAACGTGCCATTGGGCGCCAAGTTCTCCGCCGCCGCCGCGGCGGCCGCCGCCAGCCCCAGCCAGACCAAGGCAATCCAGAGCCGCATGATCCGCATCCACTCAGCCTCCCGCCAGGCAAAGCCACGAGCCCGGCCGTGGGCCACACTATACACGGCGCAGGCGGGCGGCGTAGGCGCCGTCGTGCAGCGCCGCCGGCAAGAGCTGGCATTCGCTTTCCAAGGTGAATTCCGGATGCTCCGCCAGGAAGCGGCGGACCTGGAGGCCGTTCTCCTCCGGCTCGATGCTGCACGTGCTCCAGACCAGCCGCCCGCCGGCGCGGATCAGCGGCGCCGCGCCTTCCAGGATCGCCCGTTGCAGCGCCACCAGCTCCGCCAATCCCGCCCGGGAGAAACGCCAGCGCACGTCCGGCCGGCGGCGGATGACGCCGGTGTTGCTGCACGGCGCGTCGAGCAGCACGGCGTCGCGGCTCCCTGGCGGCAGCGGCAGCGGCGGCCGGGTGGCATCGGCGGCGGCGATCGTCACATTTCCCCACTCCCGCAGGTTTTCCGCCACCCGGCGCAGCCGTTCCGGCGAGCGGTCGCCGCAGAAGAGCGTCCCCGCCCCCGCCAGGGCCTCCGCCAGCAGCAGCGCCTTGCCGCCCGGCGCGGCGCACAGGTCCGCCACCGCCTCCCCCGGCCGCACCGCCAGCAGCGCCGGCGCCAGCAAGGTCGAAGGGTCTTGCACGTAATAGCCGCCGGCCCGGAAGGCGGCGGAGGCGAAGAAGCGTTCCGGCGCCACCGCGAGGAACAGCTCCGCCCCCGGCGCGAACGCCGGCGCCGGCAAGGGTTCCAGGCCGGGGGCAAGTTCCGCACCCGTTGCGGAGTCCGCAACTGCCGCCCCGGCCGGCCGCCGCCGGCGGCGCACCGTCACCGGCGCCGGGGTCAGCAGCAGCGCCGCCAGCCGCTCCAGCTCAGCCGGCGCCAGCCGGCCGGCCCAGGCGGCGGCCAGTTCGGGACTGAGGCTGAGCCGGACGTGGAGCGGCGCCCCGGGCGCGGCCGCTTCGGCCAACAGCCGCTCCGGCCCCGCGGCGACCACGGCGCGGAGCACCGCGTTGACAAAGCCGGCCTCGGCGGGACTGCCCCGCCGGCGGGCGACCTGCACCGCCAGATCCGCCACCACCGGGGCCGGCGCCCGCCCCCAGAAAAGCTGGGCCAGCGCCCACCAGAGCAGCCGCCGCAGCCGCGGGCGGACGGGGCGGGTGCAGAAACGCGCCAGCACCCAGTCGAGCACGGCGCGGCGGCGGAACAGGGTCAGCAGCCCGTTCTGGAGGACGCCGCGGCCGGCGCCCTCGGCCGCCGCCGGCAGCTCCTCCTGCCAGGCCCCCCCCGCCTCCCAGCCCCGGAGCAGGTCCAAGGCGCGCAGGAAGATGGTTTCCGGCGTGGGGGCGGCGGGTGCGGAAGCTGGGGTGGCGGCGGCCGGTCGTTTCATGCCGGTACTGTACCGCCTCCCCGCCGGGCGGCGGGGGCGGGCTCCGGTCACTCCGTCTCCAGCTCGGCGGCGGCCACTTCGACGGTGACGGACTGGCCGAGGAGCTCGATGTTGACGGTGATCCGGGCCTTGCCCTGGCGCCGTTCGACGATGCCGGAGGCGCCGCGCAACGGCCCGCCGGCAATGGTCACCGGCGTGCCCGGGGCCAATTCGGGGCGGATCTCCAGGGCGCTGGCCAGGCCGGCGAGTTCGAAGATGCGGACGGCGCGGAGTTCGGCGAGGAGCGGCGCCTCGCGTTCCCGGTCCATGGGGAAAATGCGGGCGACCTTCTGGAACTGGCCGAGCTGGAGCCGCTCCTCGGGGGAGAGCTGGGCGAAGAGATAGCCGCGGAAGAGGGGGATGAAGGTGGTCACGTTCCGCCGCTGGTAGCGCTTCACCTGCTTGCGCAGCGGCAGGTAGTGGGTCAGGTGCAGGCGTCCGCACCACTCGGCGATCCGCTTTTCGCAGCGCGGCTTGGCCTGCACGGCGGTCCAGAGCCGGTCGGGGTCAGCCGTCAGGAGGGGGCCGGCGCCGGCGGCGGCGGCCTCAGCCGCCGAGGACATCGGGGGCGATTCGGCGGACATAGGCTTCACAAAGCTCCATCACTTCCGCGGCGGTGTTGCAGGCCTCGGCCTTGCGGAGCAGCCCTTCGGCCTCATGCATGCGCATGCCGCGGATCAGCCGTTTCATGCGGCCAATGGAGGGCAGGCTCATGCTCAGTTCCTGGATGCCGATGCCGAGCAGCAACGGCAGCAGCAGCGGCTCGCTGGCGGCCTCGCCGCAGACGCTGACCCAAATGCCGTGGCGGAAGGCGGCGTCCTGGACCATCCGCAACATGCGGATGACGGCCGGATGGCCGGGCTGGTAGAGGTAGGCGACGGCGGAGTTGGCGCGGTCGGCGGCCATGGAATACTGGATCAGGTCGTTGGTGCCGATGCTGAAGAAATCGACCAGGGGCGCGAGCTTGTCGGCGATCATCACCGCCGATGGCACCTCGATCATGATCCCCACGTCCATGTGGCGGTTGTAGGGGACGCCGCGCTCGTCGAGCTGGGCGCGGGCCTGCTTGAGCAGCTCCAGCGCCTGCCGCAGCTCCTCCACCGAGGCGATCATCGGGAACATCAGGCGGATCTTGCCATGGGCGCTGGCGCGGAGGATGGCGCGGAGCTGGGTGAGGAAGATGTCGGGGCGCTGGAGGCAGAAGCGGATGGCGCGGACGCCGAGGAAGGGGTTGAGTTCGCTGGGCAGGTTGAGATGGGAGAGGAACTTGTCGCCGCCAATGTCGAGGGTGCGGATGATGCAGGACTGGGGGTAGATCTCCTCGGCGACCTTGCGGTAGGCCTCGAACTGCTGCTCCTCGTCGGGCAGCGCCAGCTTGTCGATGAACAGGTATTCGGTGCGGTAGAGGCCGACGCCGACGCCGTGGGTGTTCTTGATCAGGGCGACTTCGTCGGGCAGCTCGATGTTGGCCGCGAGCTGGAGGTGGAAGCCGTCAATGGTCTCGACGGGCAGGTTGGCCTCAGCGGCGACCTTCTGGAACCATTCCGCCTGGAGACGGAGGCGCCCTTGGTAGTCGGCAAGCTGGGCGGCGGTCGGCCGGACGATCACCACGCCGCGCTGGCCATCAACGATGACCAGGTCGTCGTTCTGGACGAGGTCGCCGATTTCGCTGGTGCCGACCACGGCGGGGACGCCGAAGGAGCGGGCCATGATGGCGGTGTGGGAGGTGTGGCTGCCGATGCTGGTGGCGAAGCCGAGGATCACCCCGCGGTGCATGAAGGCGGTGTCGGAGGGGGAGATGTCGTGGGCGACAATGATGTGGGGGGCGTCCAAGTGCTCCAAGTCCGGCCTCTTCTCCCCCTGGATGTTGCGGATGATGCGGGCGGAGACGTCGCTGATGTCGGCTTGGCGGTCGCGGATGTAGGGGTCTTCCACCTGCTGGAGGGCCTGGAGGTAGCGGCGGAGGACGTTGAGGAAGATGTAGTCGCTGTTGCGCAGGCGCTCGGCGATCAGCCGTTCCACCTCGGCCTGGATGGTCGGATCCTCGACGATCATGATGTGGGCGTCGAAGATGCCGGCGTCCTGCTCGCCCAGGGCCTCGATGACCCGCTGCTTCAGCTCCTCGAGCTGGCGGCGGGAGGCCTTGAGCGCCTCGCGGAAGCGTTCGATCTCGGCCGGAACCTGGGCGTGCGCGATCTCGTGTTCGACGACCTTCGGGAAGTCGCCGCCGAGCACGAGGGCCGGGCCGATGGCGATGCCAACGGAGACGCCGATGCCGCGGACAAGCAGCCCGGCCGCGTCCGCGTCCGGGGCGGCGTCACTCTTCGCCGAACTTGCTGTTGAAAAGCTGTTCAAGGGCATCGACTGCCTCCACGGCGTCCTCCCCACTGGCGGCCAGAGTCAAGGTCGTCCCTTGGCCGGCGGCCAGCATCAGCAGGCCAAGGATGCTCTTCCCATCGATTTCCTGCTTGTTCTTGATGACCCGCACATCGGAGCGGAAGCGGCTGGCCGTCTGGACGATCAGGGACGCGGGGCGCGCATGCATCCCCAGCTTGTTGGAAATCACGATGTCCCGTTTCACGGCTGTTTCCCTGGCCCTAAACATCCAAGTGACCTCTCCCGCCAAGCTGGGCGTCCAGTCGCCGGCCCTTCCGAGCCACAACACCGGCAATGGGATCCGGGCTGTAATATCGTTGACAGGAGAGGTTTTTCAACTGCCGGTTTTTAGCGTTTTACCGGGTTCCGGCAAAAAACGCCCCGGGCGGACGGCGGGCGCGGCTCAGGCCGTGTAGGTGTCGGCGGTGGTGGCGCCGCCGCGGCCGGTCCAGTTGGTGTGGAAGTGCTCGCCGCGCGGCCGGTCGACCCGCTCGTAGGTGTGGGCGCCGAAGTAGTCGCGCTGGGCCTGGAGCAGGTTGGCGGGGAGGCGGGCGGTGCGGTAGCCGTCGAAATAGGCCAGGGCCGAGCCGATGCAGGGCACGGGGATGCCGGCCTGGACGGCGGCGACGACGACCCGGCGCCAGGCCGCCTGGCGGCTGGCCACGGCGTCGCGGAAGAAGGGGGCGAGCAGGAGGTTGACCAGGGCGGGGTCGTGGTCGAAGGCTTCCTTGATCTTGGCGAGGAAGGCGGAGCGGATGATGCAGCCGCCGCGCCACATCAGGGCGATGCCGCCGTAGTTGAGGTTCCAGCCATAGGTCTTGGCGGCGGCGCGCATGAGCTGGTAGCCCTGGGCGTAGCTGACGATCTTGGCGGCGTAGAGCGCCTGGCGCAGGTCGTCCACCAGTTGTTTCCGGTCGCCGGCGAAGGGCTGCGTCTGTCCCTTCAGCTCCTGGCTGGCGGCGACGCGCTCCTCCTTGAGGGCGGAGAGGCAGCGGGCGAAGACCGCCTCGCCGATGAGGGTCAGGGGCATCCCCTCGTCGAGGGCGGCGACGGCGGTCCACTTGCCGGTGCCCTTCTGGCCGGCGGCGTCGAGGATCAGGTCAACGGTGGCCTGCCCGGCGGAGTCGCGGTGGGCGAGGATGTCGCGGGTGATCTCGATGAGGTAGCTGTCCAGTTCGCCGCGGTTCCAGCCGGCGAAGACGTCGTGCATCTCGGCATTGGTGAGGCCGAGGAGGTCGCGCATCACCTGATAGGCTTCGCCGATGAGCTGCATGTCACCGTATTCAATGCCGTTGTGGACCATCTTGACGAAATGGCCGGCGCCATTTTCGCCGACCCAGTCGCAGCAGGGCTCGCCGGCCTCGCTCTTGGCGCAGACGGCCTGGAAAATTGGCTTCACCTGCGGCCAGGCGGCGGGGGAGCCGCCGGGCATGAGGGAGGGGCCGCGCAGGGCGCCCTCCTCGCCGCCGGAGACGCCGGTGCCGACGAAGAGCAGCCCCTGGGCCTCGACCGTCCGCGCCCGGCGGATGCTGTCCGGGAAATGGCTGTTGCCGCCGTCAATGATGATGTCGCCCGGCTCCAGCAGCGGCAGGAGCTGGCCGATGAGGTCGTCCACCGGCTTGCCGGCCTTGACCAGCAGCATGACCTTGCGCGGGCGTTTGAGGCTCCTGGCCAGCGCTTCAAGGGTGTGGCAGCCGATGAACCGCTTCCCCTTGCCGCGGCCGGCGAGGAATTCGTCCACCCGCGCCGCCGTGCGGTTGTAGCAGGCGACGGTGAAGCCATGGCTTTCCATGTTGAGGACCAGGTTTTCGCCCATGACGGCGAGGCCGATGAGGCCGATGTCGGCAAGCGTGTCCATCCGCGGTGTCTCCTGCTGGGGTGGGTCGGGGAAACTAGTGGGGGGGGTAAAGCCGGCGAAGCCGGGGTCAGCCGTTGGCGGCGGCGGCCTGGCGGAGAATCGCCTCGATCTTCTCGTCCAGCTCCTGGGCCACATCAACGACAATGGCGTCGCGCGGCTCCTCCAGGGCGGCGAACTGGCTTTCCAGCAAGGCGGCGGGGAAGAAGTGCCCCTGGCGCTCCTCCATGCGCCGCCGGATCGCGTCGCGGCTGCCCTTGAGGTAGACGAAGCGGACCTGGCCGGGCTGGCCGCCGCAGAGCATGGCGCGGTAGCGCTCCTTCAAGGCCGAGCAGGCCAGCACGGCGCCGCCGGCCTGGTTCCACTCGGCGATCTTGGCCGCCAGGAGAGCCAGCCACGGCGCCCGGTCGGCGTCGTCGAGCGGCACGCCGGCCTTCATTTTCGCGACGTTCGCCGGGGGGTGGAAGCCATCGCCGTCATGGAACGGCACCCCCAGCCGCGCCGCCAGCCGCTGCCCGACCGTCGTCTTGCCGCAGCCCGCCACGCCCATCACCACATAGACCATGATCCGGGACCTCGCAATTTCAGATTTCCGATTTTGAATGTCCGCCGGCCGCTCCGGTTCCGCGGCCGCCGGCGGCCGGGTGGATTCGCGGAATTCGCGGCCCCGGCCGGCCCGGTTTGGGCGGGGAGGCTCAGACGCCGCTGAAGGCGCTGAAGCCGCCGTCCACGGCCACGACCTGGCCGGTGACGAAGCTGGCGCCGTCGCTCAGCAGGTAGAGGAGCGCGCCCAGCAGCTCGCCGGGTTCGCCGTAGCGCCCCATGGGCGTATGGCTGACGATGGTGTTGCCGCGGGGGGTCGGCGAGCCGTCCGCCCGGGTCAGCAGCGCCCGGTTCTGGTCGGTGAGGAAGAAGCCGGGGGCGATGGCGTTGACCCGGATGTTGACCTTGGAGAAATGGACGGCCAGCCATTGGGTGAAGTTGCTGACCGCGGCCTTGGCGGCGCTGTAGGCGGGGATCTTGGTCAGCGGCCGGAAGGCGTTCATGGAGGAGACGTTGAGGATCTGGCCACCCTGGCGCTGGGCCATGTCGCGGGCGAAGACCTGGGTCGGCAGCAAGGTGCCGAGGAAGTTGAGGTCGAAGACAAAGCGGATGCCGGCGGGGTCGAGGTCGAAGAAGCTGGTCACCCCTTCCTGGGCGGCTTCGTCGCCCGGCAGGAAGAACTCCTTGCTGGTGGTGCCCTTCGGGTGGTTGCCGCCGGCACCGTTGACCAGGATGTCGCAGGGGCCGAAGTCGCGCCGGATCTCGGCATGGGCCGCCTCCAGGCTGGGGCGGTCGAGGACGTTGCCGGCGTAGCCCTTGGCGGTGCCGCCGGCGGCGGCGATGCGGTCGGCGACCGCCTGGGCGGCCGCCAGCTTGAGGTCGAGGATGGCGACCTTGGCGCCGCAGGCGGCGATGGCCTCGGCCATGACGCTGCAGAGGATGCCGCCACCACCGGTGACGACGGCGACCTTGCCGCTGAGGTTGATGGTGAAGGGGAGCTGGAGTGGGGGCATGGCGGGTTCTCTTTCCGGGGTGGCGGGCGCGCGGTCTGCTCCGGGTAAGGTAAACAAGTTTGGCCGGGTTGCAAGCCGGCCCGGGCCACCACCAGCCGCCTCAGCCCTTGACCGCACCCGCCGTCAATCCCTTGATGAACAGCTTCATCGAGGAGAGGAAGAGGAAGAGGAAGATCACCGGCAAGGAGGCGATCATGTAGCCGGCCATCAGCGGCCCCCAGAACTTGATCTATTCCCCGTTCAGCCGCGGCAGTGGGAACGGGTGCCGGCGCGGTGGCTGCTCCTGGCCGGTCAGGGAACGGTAGAGCGACTTGTTGTAGAAAAGGCGGACGGCAAACTGGCTCAGCGGGATGTTGACGTAATCCTGGAGTTCGCCGTTGTAGGCATTGACCATCCCGTCCTTGTAAGTCTTGCGCAGCGGGACATTCTCGAACTCGGTGCCCCGGTTGCAGGGATTGGGGCGGTTGGCCACGTCGCTGAGCCGGAGGCAGTGGCGGTTGTAGTCGCTGACCAGGATCGCCGGCGGCAGCCCCATCCCCATCTCGACCATGTCCGGGGCCGTGCCGCCCATGAACTGGGTGCTGCGCCACTGGCCGTAGACGCTCTCGGGAATGCCTTGCTGGATGATGCGCACGTTCGGACGCAGCTTCTGGTACTCGGCCATCATCTCGTCAAGGCCGGCGCGCACCCCAGGCTCAAGCTGCCAATGGCCGAGGCGCAGGGTGGCCAGCGCGCGGCCGGCCGCAGGAAACGATCATGCCGACCGCCCAGCCAAAGGCAATGAGGATCACGGCCGGCGCAAACCACTTGTCCCACAAGGCGCCGAACCGGCCCGGCCGGCTTGCCTTCTCCACCATCGCCCCCACCTTGCCCTTGCCGAAACCGTTTCCGCCGGCGCTGGCCGGAACTGCAACCAATCGTTTGGTGCATGGCATGGCGGTTTACGCCCACTCACTCAACCCAGCGCCGGCTACGGCCCCGGGGCCGGCGCACAGGCGGCCCGCCGGGAGGCAAGCCGGCAGAGCAGGGCCAGCAGCAGGATTGCCACCAGGCTGAAGCCGGCCCAGACATTCCAGCCGAGGCGCAGAAGCTGGTAGAAGTTGGCGACAACGGTAAGGACGAGGGTGATGCCGGCCAGGGCGCAGGTCGCGCAGTTGCAGATGATCCGGCCGGCGGCGGTGGCGGGAAAGAGCTGCCGCTCGAAGACGCGGACGAGGGCAGGCAGGATCAACAACGTGGCGACGCCGGAGAGCCCCATGATCGCGGCGAGGAAGATCCCCACCGTCTTGTAGGGCATCAGCGGCGCGGCCAGCAGCGGCAGGAAGCCGACGGCGATGACGATCACGTTGCGGGTGATGGCGCGGGCCGGCTCGCCGAAGACCGGGCCGGCGGCCTTCTCCCAGGTGCCATGCTTTTCGCGCATCGCCCGGGCATGCTCCAGGAAATGGATGGCGAAGTCCACGGCCAACCCGAGGGCGAGGGCGGAGAGCACGGCGACCGGCATGTCGTAGTCCTTGCCGACCAGCCCGAGCGCGCCGTAGAGGAAGCCAATGGTGACGGTCAGCGGCACCATGCTGAGGATGCCCCACAGCGCCGAGCGGAAAAGGATGGTCATCATCAGGAAGACGACCAGGAAGCTGCCCAGGAAGCTGCCAAGCATCCCCCAGACCATCTTCTCCTGCCAGGCCACGTTGATGTAGGTCAGGCCGAACCAGTCGGCCTGGAGCTGCGCCGGCGGCGGGTGCGCCGCCAGGTAGTCGTGAGCGGCGCGGACCACGGAGGCCATGTCCCGGTTGTCGCCGCCGCGGAGCTGGAGCCAGAGCGAGGTGGAACGATAGTCGGGGGTGACGAAGTGGGCCAGATCCTGGGGGCGGTGGCTGTTCTGGAAGGTGAGCAGGCACTGGCCGACGGCCGCGGCGGAGTCGGGAATGCGGAACTGCTCCGGGACGCCTTCGAACAGCTCGCGGTGGATGGTCTTGACAATGTCCGGCAGGGAATTGACCTTGCCGACCTTGGGATGCCGCTCGAGCTGCGCCTGGAGGGCGGCGACGTAGCGGAGCACGGCGGGCTGCTTGAACAGCTCCCCCCGCTGCTGGTCGCGGCTCAAGGCGAGCAGGGCGGCGTCCCAGCCGTCGGCGTCCGCGGCCGGGGCGGCGGCGGCCAGCTCCTCGGCGCGATGGGCCAACCGCACCTGCCAGTCGGCAAGCGTGGCGCTGTGGGCGGCAAGCTCCACGGCTTCGCGTTCCAACGTGGCGAGAATCGCCGCGGGCACAGGCTCGGTGGCCGCCTCCCCGGCGGCGGCGGCCAGGCTCTCCCGCAGGCGGCGGGCGGCGGCGGCGGGCGCGGCCGTGTCGGCAGGGGCAAAGAGGACGAGATGGGCCATGTAGGTGCCGCCGAAGTGGGCGTTGAGCACGGCGTCGGCCTCGCGGATCGGGTGGGAGCGGGTGAACCACTTGACCGGGTTGTCGTTGATCCGGATGCGGGAAATGCCATAGCCGGCGACCACGACCGCGACAACGCTCAGCGCCAGGATCCACGGCGCCCGGCGGTAGGTCATCCGCCCGATGGCGAGGAGCACGCGGTCAAAGGCCGAAGCTGGCGCCGCCGCCCCTTCGCCCGCCGCGGCCGGCGCGGCGCCGAAGTTGGCCAGCCAGCGCTCCGGCATCCAGGCGATGAAGGCCGGAATCAGGGTGATGGTGAAAATCCAGGCCAGGGCGACGCCGAGGGCGCAGTAGATGCCGAAGACCTGGACGGGCGGGATCGGGGTCGTCGCCAGGGAGGCAAAGCCGGCGACGGTGGTGAGCGAGGTGTAGAGCATGGCCATGAACAGCGTCTCCATGACCGCCAGGATGGCGGCGCGGCGGTCGCGGGTCTCCTGGTAGCGGTCAAAGAACAACGACAGGATGTGGATCGAGTCGAGCACCGCCATCGGCATGATGAAGATCGGGATCATCGAACTCATGATGTGGATGGTGTTGCCGGTGGCCACCAGCAGCCCCATGGTCCAGATGGTGGTGACCACGGCGAGCACCAACGGCGCGGCGATCAGCGTCAACTTGCGGAAGAACCACCAGAGCAGCAGGAAGATGACCAGCATCGCCAGGGGCGCGGAGATCGCCATCTGCTTGAACATCTCGACGCCAAAGGTGTCCTCGGCCACCGGCAGCCCGGTGATGTGGTAGCGCTCCGCGCCGTGGAAGGTGGCGATCTTCTCCCGCAGCCGCTGGTAGACGCGGTGGCTCTGGTCCTTGGCGGTCAGCGGCAGGTAGAGGCAGAGCGCCTTGCCGTCCGCGGAAAGCAGCGTGCCATTGAGGAAGGGGATGCGCCGGGCCTGGTCGCGCACCGCCAGGGCCGCCTCCCGGGTCGCGGGAGGCGCCGGCATCAGCCAGGAGAAGCGGATTTCACCGGGGCCGCCGGGCTCGATCCGGTCAACCGTGCTGGGGGCGATGATGTCAACGTCAATGACGCCGGCCGTCTTCGCGGGATCCTTCGGATCCGGCCAGCGCAGCGTTTTGGCGAACTCCGCAAGCTCGTACACCCGGCGCAGGCTCTCCGGGTTGAACACGCCGTCGGGATCCGCCTCGTTGACCACGCCGAGCACGACCATGTCGTGCATCGCGAAGGATTCCTGCATCCGGTGATGGAAGACGCGGACGGCCTCCTGAGCGGAGAGCATGTTCTCCGGATCGGTGTCAACCCGGAGCGGCGGGATGCCGGGCAGGAGGCCCGGAAAGAAATTGGGCAGGGCGGCGACCCCCGCCAGCAGCACCGTCAAAAGGAGGGTGAGCCCAAGCACCGCCTTCGGATGGTCAATGGAAAGGCGGACCAACCGCATGCCCAAACTTTTCATGCGCAAACCCTCCCGTGGAACGGTTCCTCGACCGCCAATTCAACTGCCGATACTCTATTGCCTCAGCCCCGGGTTTGCAGCTCTTCGCCTTGCAGCCTCCCGGGCATGAAATACATTGCCCCTCACTTCACCCGTCCCCTCCCCGCGCTCCCGACCCCCCTACGCCACTTGCCCGGCCGACAGGATTTTGGCGGTTCAACATGAATCTGCTTGCACAACGTCACCAGTTTGAAGCCACCAAGCGCATTCATGAAAGCGCCAAGCTGGTTTTTCACGGCGTCGAGGGGTTTGACGTGTACAACACCTCGATTCCCTTTGCCTGGCAAGGGAAAAGCTATCTCTTCGGCCGCGTGGAACGGCGGGGGGAGTGGGCGCGCTCCTGGGTGCGCCTCTTTGAAAACAGCGGCCGGGACGAATGGAGCCTGGTCAAGGATTCCATGATCTATCAGCTCGAAGATCCGTATGTCAGCATCCTCGGCGACACTCTGGTTCTGGGTGGCACCCATGTCCGCTACAAACAGGGCACCATCGACACCTATTACGGGTATTTCTACCGGGGGGCCGACCTCGGCGACCTGCACTATTTCACCACGGGTCCGGATTGCATGAAGGACATCCGGCTGGTCGGGATGGCGGACGGGCGGATCGGAGTCTTCTCCCGCCCGCGGAGCGAGGAAGTCCGCCGGCGCTACGGCAGCGAATCGGTCATCGGGTTCACGGTCATTGACAACCTGGAAGGGTTGACGGCCGACGTCATTGAGAATGCGCCGATCATCCACGGCCTTTTCGCCAAGGACGAGTGGGGCGGCTGCAACCAATGCTACCTGCTGGAGAGCGGCCGGATCGGAGTCGCCGGGCATATCTGCTACAAAGCCACGGAACCGAACGGCGTGGCAATGCAATCGTACATGAACATGTCGTTCGTGCTGGATCCCGCCACGCATGAAGCCAGCGATCTGGCCATCATCGGCACCCGGCCATGCTACCCGGCCGGTCCGGCCAAGCGGCTGGATCTTGAGGATTGCGCCTTCACGTCCGGGTTGGTCATGCGGGCCGACGGCAAGGTAGATTTGTACAGCGGCATCGGCGACTGCGAGGAGGGGCGGATCGTCATCGCCTACCCGTTCCAAGGGCACGGCAAGATTGTCAGCCCGTAAATGTCGGCACCAGCGCGCAATCCGCGGCAAAAAACTTCACCGCTGATTACGCGGACTCCACGGATACGGCAAGGATGGAAATGCGGCTTCATCCGCAAATTCCCGGTTCCATTTCCGCAGACGGAAAGGCAGTCGCCATGAAACCCTGGCTCCTCCCCGGTCTCCTCCTCGCGGGAATCGCCGCCGGCAACGGCTGCGTCCGCGTCAAGACCGAGCCGATCCACATCACCATGGACGTGAACCTGCGCATCCAGCGTGACT
This sequence comes from Lentisphaeria bacterium, assembly GCA_041648735.1. Classification (GTDB taxonomy): domain Bacteria; phylum Verrucomicrobiota; class Lentisphaeria; order Oligosphaerales; family CAITYL01; genus JBAZOO01. Next base: position 11,497 of record JBAZOO010000018.1, on the reverse strand, counting down.
TGGACAACTTTTTCGGCGACCTCGACCAGGCCGCGCCCCGCACCCCGGCCCCCGCCGCCAACCAACCGGAGCCCTGACCATGCGCCCCATCCGCCCCCCCCTCCTCCTGGCGGCCATCGCCCTCTTGCTGGCCGCCGGCAGCCCGGCCACCCGGGCCCAACAAGGCCCGGCCGAAGCCGCCGTTCTCAAGCAACGCATGGCCGAGCGCCTCCCCCCGCTGACCCAATGGAAGGCGCAGGGAATCCTCGGCGAAAACAACCGCGGCCTGCTGGAGTTCATGGCCGGGGCGGCCCGCCAACCGGCGGCGGAGAAGGCGGTGGCCGCCGAAAATGCCGACCGCCTGGCCGTCTACGGCAAAATCGCCCGCAAGAACAACAGCACCGCCGAAGCCGTGGGCAAGGCCCGAGCCCAGCAGATCGCCGCCCAAGCGCCGCCGGGAAGCTGGCTCCAGGACGCCACCGGCGATTGGCGGCAAAAGTAGGCTCAGCCGCCGCCACCGCCGGCCCGGATCCGCTCCATCCGCGCCAGCAAGGGGGGCAGGAGGCTCTCGGGAACCGCCAACTTCCCGTTGCGCCCGCTGCCGAGGCGGATTTCCGGCGTGTTGCTGCCGTGGAAATCGCTGCCGCCGGAAACCAGCAGCCCCAGCTTGGCGGCAACCGTCACGATCATGGCGACCTCGCCCGGGGCGTACTCCGGATAATGTGCCTCCACCGCGTCCAGCCCGGCCCGGAGCAGGGTGCGGCAGGTCTGGCGCAGCTTGGCGGGGGAGTGGCGCATCTGGGCGGTGGGATGGGCCCAGACGGCAATGCCGCCCGCCGCGTGGATGGCCCGGATCGCCGCCTCGGGCAACGGCAGCCAGCGGCGGACATAGGCGCTGCGCCCATGGCCGATGAAGCGGTTGAAAGCCTCCTGCAGCGAGGCGCAATGGCCGGCGGCCACCAGCGCCTGGGCAATGTGCGGCCGGCCAACCACCCCGCCACCCGCCGCCGCCCGCAACGTCGCCGGCGGCAAGGGCATCCCCAGCTCCCGGAGCTTCCCGAGGATCTGCTCGTTGCGCCACCCGCGCGACGCCTGCACCGTGGCCAGCAACTGCCGCAGCGCCGGCACGGTAGGATCAACCCCCAGCCCCAACAGGTGCATCGTCCCGTCATACCAACTGCACGAAACCTCCACTCCGCCAATGGCGCGGACGGGGCCGCCGGCCGCCGCGGCCAGGAATTCGGGGACGCCGCCCACCGTGTCGTGGTCCGTGAGCGCCAGGGCGACCACTCCCGCCTCCCGCGCCAGCCGGAGCAGCTCGGCCGGCGTGCAGGAACCGTCGGACCAGGTGCTATGACAATGAAGGTCAATCATGATTACGGGATGCCGGCAGTTGCCCCTCCTTCTTGGCGGGCTAATGTATTTGCCGGACGGGGAGAGTAAACCTCCACCCCGCCTTTTCTTCGGACACCTGGACGAACCACCTTGCCAAACTTGGGATATTCCATGCCATGAAGCTTCGCATCCTGAATGGGAAGAACCAAGGCAAAATCGTCGAGGTCAGCAAGGATCCATTCATCATTGGCCGGGAGGGCGACAACGATTTGGTGCTGGTCATGGAGGGCATCTCCCGCAAGCACGCCCAGATCACCCGCGTGGACGGGAGTTTCCTCATCGCGGATCTGGGCAGCACCAACGGCATCCGCATCAATGGCCAGGCCGTGGCCGGCAAGGTCGAACTCAAGCCGGATGACCGCATCGGCATCGGCGAGGCGATCCTGCTGGTGATGGAACCCGAGCAGCCCGCCATGCCGCCACCGGCCGGACTGCCGGCACCGCTTCCGCCCCTGCCCCCACGCCGCCGCGGCGGGCCTGGCAGGGGTGGGATGATGGGGCTGGCGCTGCTGGCGCTGGCCCTCGTCGGCATCGGCATCGCCGGCTATTGGCTGTTCCTCAAACCCCCGCCCCCAGCGCCCGCCAGCACACCCATCGCCCCACCGCCCGCCGCCACCACGCCCACCCCACCGCCAGCCCCAGGATTGCCAGGGCTGCCACCGCTTCCCGCCGCCCCGCCACCGGTCAAGGCCGCGCCCACCCCGGAACCGGTGCCCGTCGCCGCGGTTGAACCACCCTCGCCGCCCGCCACCATGGCCGCGCCGGCCCGCCCCATGCCGCTCCTGCTCCAGACGGAACCGGCCGGCGCCCTGGCCAAGCTCGACGGCAAGGAGCTGGGGCGCACACCCGTGGCCATCCCGGAAGCCGCCCCCGGCCGCCACCTGCTGACCTTTGCCCTCGAAGGCTATGAGGAGCTGGCCCGCCAGATCCACGTGCCCGACCTCCTGCCGGACAAGCCCTACACCCTGCGCCAGGCGGCCGGCACGCTCCGGATCAGCTCCACCCCCGCCGGCGCCACCGTCTACTGGGGCCCCCGCATCCTCGGCCAGACACCCCTGATGCTCACCACCCTGCCGCCGGACACCCACAGCTTTGACCTTGTCCTGGAAGGCTACGACCGCGCCACCGTCAAGGCGATCGTCTCCCCCCTCCAGCCGGCCACCCTCGACGTGCCGCTGGCCAGCCGGCTCGGCACCCTTGAAATCACCACCTTCCCGCCAGGGCTCGACATCACGGTCAACAGCCACAAGGTCGGCGCCACCCTCCCCGTGACCGTCCTTGAATCAAAAGCAATCATTCTCGACGGCCTGCCCGAAGGCAAGTACAAGGTAGTGGCCGCCCATCCCGCCGGCCTCCGCGAGCTGCGGCAGCCGGAAGTGGCCCGCGGCAAGATAACCAAGGTGCTCTTCCGCCTCTGGGTGCCCAACACCGAAGTGCTGCTCACCGACCACTCCCGGCGCTACGGAATGCTCCTGGAAATCAATGACTCCGGCGACGTGGCGCTGCAGGAAAGCCCGAGCCCGACCAGCACCGCCCGCATCCTCAAGCCACAGATTGAAAGCGTCAACCTGCTCCCCACCAGCAAGATCCGCGAACTCCTCTCCCGCGCCGAGCAGGAACGGCTCGCCACCGAAGCCCAGGCCGCCGAGGCGACCGCGGCCCAGGCCGCCGAAGCCAAGCTGCCCGAGGTGCCGCTGCTCCCCGAAACGGTGCCAGTCACCGCCGAAACCGCCATCAACTGGCTCAAGGACTCCCCCGCGCCCCAGGCCACCCGCCTCCGCCACCTGGGGCGGCGCCTCATCATCGTCGGCGTCCCCGTGAACTGGAGCTTCGACCGCGGCAGCGCCGAGGTCATCCTCGACAAGCTGGGGCGCTGCACCTTCGACCGCCGGGCGTTCGACGCCTTCTCCGACACCGCCACCCTGGCCCGGATCCGCAACCGCCCGGTGGCGATTTCCGGGACAATCAAGGATTTCAGCGAAACCGGCATCCACCTGGCCGACTGCCGCCACGAACCGGCTCTCGCCCCTTCGCCCATCCAGCCGTGACGCCCGCCGCGGAGACCGCATGCCCGCCACCGCCCGCATCACCCCCATGTGGCAGCGCTGGCGGGAACGCTTCCACCGCCGCCCCCGCCTCGGACTCGCCACCCTGCCCGCCCTGGCGGCCACGCTCTGGCTGATCCCCGGCATCCTCGCCACCGGGCTGCCCGCGATCCACGGAACGCCGCCAGGGCTGGCCGCGGCGGCGACCCTGGCCGCGGGCCTGGCCCTGGCCCTGACCCTCGACCGCCGCTCCCGGCGCTTCGCCTGGCTGCTCCCGGCCGGCGCGCTCTGGACCCTTTTCCTCCTCCACGCCCCCTGGCAAACCCTGCCCCGGATTGCACCCCAGGCCAACCTTGGCGTGACCGTGGAAGGAGTCACCCTCCACCCCGGCCGCGCCACCGCGGCCAGCCCCGCGCCGCCCGCGCCGCCAAGCGGGCTGGAGTTCGCGCTCGAACGCCTCCAAGACCCCACCACCGGCCAGTGGCGATCCGCCTCCGGCCGGGTCTGGCTCCGCCTGCCCCCTGACCAGCCCCTGCCCCCCTACGCCACCACGCTCCGCGTCGCCGGCGCCCTGCTCATCCCCGAACCGGGACTCTTCCCCGGCGACTTCGACTGGCGCGCCCAGCTCCGGGCCCGCGGCATCACCCATGCCCTCCAGGCCACCACCGTCGAAGAGGCCGGGCCACCCCACGGCTGGCGGCGGGCCTTCATCCCCCTCCTGCAAACCCGCGACGCCATCCTCGCCCGCGTCACCCGCCACCTCTCCCCGGAAACCGCCGCCTTCCCCGCCGCCATCCTCTTCGGCGGCGACGGCCGGCTCGACCCCGACGCCCGCGCCACCTATGTCAACAGCGGCACCATCCACATCTTCTCCGTCAGCGGCCTCCACGTCGCCATCCTCGCCTCGCTGCTGCTGCCCGCCCTCCGCCTCCTTGCCCTCCCTTTCCGCTGGCGCCACGCCCTGCTGCCCCCCCTGCTGCTGCTCTACGTCCTCACCACCGGCGCCGAGCCGGCCGCCTGCCGCGCCTGGGTCATGATTTCCGTCTGGGCCGGCGCCCGCGCCTGGCTCCAGCCATCCCTGCCGCTCAACACCCTCGCCGTCGCCGCCCTGCTGCTGCTGGCCTGGAACCCGCTCAACCTCTTCCGCACCGGCTTCCAGTTCTCCTTCATCCTGGTCTTCTTCCTCATCCTCGGCTGGCCCCTGATCCGCCGCGTCCGCCAAGCCTGCTTCGCCGACGATGCCTGGCGCCCCGCCCGGCTCCAGCCGGCGCCCGCCCTCCGTCGGGCGGCGGCAAACCTGCTCGAACTGCTCCTCGGCAACCTCCTCGCCTGCACGGCCGCCACCGGCCTGACCGCCTGGATCAACCAGCGGCTCATCCCCGGCGCCATCCTGACCAACCTCGGCATCGGCATCTTCGCCTGGGCAACCATGACCATCGGCGCCCTGAAAGCCGCCCTCTCCTTCCCCCTCGCCGACTGGTGGCCCCTCCCCGACCGCCTCCTGGCCAGCCTCCTCGCCTGTTGCGCCAACGCCACCCAGTTCCTGGCGGAACTCGGCAGCGAACCGCCCTTCAGCCTGCCCGTGCCCCGGCCCGCCCTGCCGCTCGTCCTGCTCTTCCATCTCGCCTTGGCCACCACCCTGGCCTGGAACGGCCGCCGCCGGCTGGCCGCCGCCGCCACCCTCCTCCTCCTGCCGTTCCTCATGCTGGCCGGAACCGGCGCCAGCCACCCGCACCGCACCGCGATTTTCTTCGGCGACGGCGCCGCCACGCCTGGCATCGTCTGGTTCCCGGAACCCACGCGGCCACCCGCGGTCCTGCTGCCCGACAGCCCAACCCTCGCCCGCGCCCTCCTCCGTTGGCTCACCGTCCACGGCCAAGCCCCGCCAGACCTGGTCGTGGCCACCGCCCCACTCGCCCCCGCCACCGCCAGCGGCCTGGCCGCCGGCGAGCCACCCCCGACCCTGGTCCACCCCCCAGCCACGGCCCGGAACCCCAAGCGCCAGGAACAGCTCCGGGAACTGGCCAGCCGCGGCACCCGCCTCCGCACCCTCAACCCCGGCGCGGCCGGCGAAGCCGACACCGGCGCCTGGCAACTTTTGCGGAGTTCGCAACTCCCCCGGACAACCCTCCAGCTCACCACCGAACTGCCGGCCGGGCCGGCAACCCTTAACCTGGAAACCGACGCCGCGACGGGCCACGCCCGGCTCCGGCTCGCCAGCCCCGGCGAACCGCCAGTGCGGCTCACCTTCGCCCGCTCCCGCCAACCCCGGATCGCCCTCCTGCCACCCCCCGGCCGGACGCCGCCGGCACCGGCCCCCTCCGCCCTCCTCCACTGGGAACCGGCCACCCTGTTCACGCCCCGGCCCGCACCGCTTGCGGAGGCGCCACCATGAGCCGGCTCCCCCGCATCATCCTCGCCTCCGCCACCCTGGCCCTCGCCGGACTCGCCACCACCACCGGCCGGGCGGCCGACGCGCCAACCCCCGCCTTCCATCCCCTCTTCACCGACTGCATGGTCCTGCAACGGGACCTGCCGGCACCCGTCTGGGGGACGGCCGCCCCAGGGGCAAAACTCGTGGTGACCATTGCCGGCCGCCTGACCTATGTCATCGCCGGCAGCGACGGCCGCTGGCTCGCCACCCTCCCACCACTCCCCGCCGGCGGGCCACACCGCCTGGCCGTCGCCAGCCCCGAAGGCGAAACGGTGCTGGCCGACATCTTCGCCGGCGACGTCTGGCTCTGCGTCGGCGATGCTGCCCCCGCCACCGCGCCCCCCAGCCCCGCCACGGCCCCCACCATCCGCAGCCTCAGCGTCAGCCGGCGGCTGGCCGCGGAACCGGCCACGGACCTGGCCAGCAGCACCTGGCAGCCCGGCACTGCCCAGCTTCCCCCCGCCAGCCAGGAATTCGCCCGCCGCCTCGCCGCTGAACTGGACGTGCCCATCGGCCTGATCCTGGTCCCCGGCGAGGACGACGCGCCGGCCGCGGCCTGGCTCAGCGCGGAGACGCTGCGGAACCTCCCGGCCTGGCAACCGGCCCTGGAACGGCTCCAGGCCGACCTCCAGCTCTGGCGCGAAGGGGGCGAAAGCGCCCTCCGCGCCGCCCTCGACGACTGGTGGCGCCAGGCGGATCCCTGTGCCGGCGCCGAGCCGCCCCCCGCCGACCCCGCCTTCCACGCCGCGGACTGGACGCACAGCGAACAGCCGGGAGCTTGGGACGAGGCGTTCGACGGCGTCGTCTGGCTCCGCCGCGAGTTCGACCTGCCCGAAGCCATCGCCGGCAAAGCCGGCACGCTCAGCCTCGGCCCCATCGGCAGCCAGGAACGCACCTTCCTCAACGGCCAGCTCCTCGGCGAGACGGACGGCAGCCAAAAGCCGCGCCGCTACAAAGTCCCCGCCAAACTCCTCAAGGCCGGCGCCAACCTCCTGCTGCTCCGCGTGCTGGATTCCGGCGGGCCGGGCGGCCTGCTGGGCGCCGCCGGCCAGCTCAAGCTTGCCGTCGCCGGCACCAACATCCCCCTGGCCGGAACTTGGCTGCACCAGGCCGGCCCCCCAGCGCCGCCAATGCCGCAACGCCCCGACGGAAACCCCGGCCGCCCCACCGTCCTGTTCAATGGCCGGATCGCCCCGCTCGCACCCTTTGCCATCAAGGGCATCCTCTGGCACCAGGGCGAGGCGGATCTCGGGCGCGACCACCCCTACCGCCAGCTCCTGCCCGCCCTCATCACCGACTGGCGCCGCCGCTTCATCCACGACGGCACCCTCCCCTTCGCCATCGTCCAGCTCGCCGCCGCCAAACCGCCCAAAGGCAGCCCCGCCGACTCCGGCCGGGCCGACCTGCGCGCCGCGCAAGCCTGGGTCACCCAAACCATCCCCCACTGCGGGCTGGCCGCCACCCTCGACCTCGGCGACGCCATCGGCCAGAGCCCGGCCGCCCAACGGGAACTCGGCCGGCGCCTGGCGCTCTGGGCGCTCCACGACGGCTATGGCCGCCGGGAAATCGTCCACGCCGGCCCCGTCTGCCGCGCCGCCGAACGGCTGGCGGACGGCCAAGTCCTCCTCCACTTCGACCACGCCGGCAGCGGCCTGGCCTGCCGTACCGGCCGCCGCCTCAAAGGCTTCAGCCTCGCCGGCACCGACGGCCGCTTCCGCCCCGCCACCGCCCGGCTGGCCGCCGCCGATCCCACGGCGGTCGTCGTCGCCATCCCTGAAATCCCCATGCCCACCGCCATCCGCTATGCCTGGAGCGACAATCCCGACGGCAACCTGAGCAATCACGACGGGCTCCCCGCCCTCCCCTTCCAGCTCCACCTTGACGCGGAACCCTGACCTCGGCCAGCCGCGGGGAAGATGGATGGCGGTGATCAATCGGCATCGGAATCGAAATCGCTATCGGCCGGGCCTGGCTTCCGATCCCGGTTTCGCTGGCCAACGGGCGCGCTTTCCGCCTGTCCCCAATCACCTGCACCCGGCACCCCGCGCCCACGGACAAGGGAGTTATATTGCGCCGTTCGCCCGAAACGCCTGAGGTCTCCAGATCATGATCGCCTCCACCTACATCAGCACCCGGGGCGGCATCGCCCCGATCAGCTTCCGCGACGCCGTGATGATGGGCCTCGCCGACGACGGCGGCCTGCTCCTGCCGGCGGCCATCCCCGACGTCCGCGACCGCCTCGCCGGCTGGCACTCCCTCCCCTATCCCGAACTCGCCGTCGAGGTCATGCGCCCCTTCATCGGCGAGAGCCTGGCCGAAGCCGACCTGCGCGACCTCGTCCACCGCAGCTATGCCACCTTCCGCGATCCCGCCGTGGTGCCGGTGAAGCCGGTGGGCCCCCTCTTCATCGCCGAACTCTTCCATGGCCCCACCTTGGCCTTCAAGGACGTGGCGCTCCAGTTCCTCGGCAACCTCTTCGAGCACTATCTCCGCCAAAGCGGCGAGACCCTGAACATCCTCGGCGCCACCAGCGGCGACACCGGCAGCGCCGCCATCCACGGCGTGCGCGGCAAGCAGGGGATCCAGATCTTCGTCATGCACCCCAAAGGCCGGGTCAGCCCCCTCCAGGAACGGCAGATGACCTGCGTCCTCGACCCCAATGTCCACAACATCGCCATCGAAGGCACCTTCGACGACGGCCAACGCGTGCTCAAGGAGATCTTCACCGACCTGCCGTTCAAGCAGCGCCACCGCCTCGGCGCGGTCAACTCCGTCAACTGGGCGCGCGTCCTCGCCCAGACCGTCTACTATTTCTGGGGCGCCTTCCGCGTCCAGGAGGCCACCGGCGCCGCCCGCGTCCAGGTCGCCGTCCCCACCGGCAATTTCGGCGACATCTTCGCCGGCTATCTGGCCCAGCGAATGGGCGCGCCGATCAAGCGGCTCATCCTCGCCACCAACGAAAACGACATCCTCACCCGCTTCTTCACCACCGGCGAGTACCGCCTCGGCCAGGTGATGCCGACCCTCAGCCCCTCCATGGACATCCAGGTCGCCAGCAACTTCGAACGCTACCTCTACTACCGCTGCGGCGCCGAGCCCGCCCGCGTCCGCGAACTCATGGCCCAGTTCGCCCGGGAACAGCGGCTGACGGTGGCCGGCACCGACCCCCTCTTCGCCGCCGGCACCGCCACCACCGCCGGCACCCTCGCCGCCATCCGCCAAACCCACCGCGCCGCCGGCTACCTCCTCGACCCCCACACCGCCGTCGCCGTCACCGTCGCGGAACGCTTCCCCGACCGCGAGGCCCCCACCCTCTGCCTCGCCACCGCCCATCCCGCCAAGTTCCCCGACGCCATCCGCCAGGCCCTGGGGCGCGACGGCCTCGCCCACCACCCCGCCCTCGACCAGCTCCTGGACCAGCCCACCCGCTGCACCACCCTCCACCCCGACAAGGACACCATCGAGCAATTCATCGTGGCCACGGTGGACAAAAGCCACACCTGAAGGCTACAGTACGACAAGGGGCAATTGCGCACCAGCAACGACGGGAAGCTTGCGTCACGGAACAGCTCCGGCCGCGCCCGCGGAAAGAAGGCGGCCGGCATCATGGAGGCAGGGACGGCGGAACCGTTGGAGGACTCGACCATGAACCCCACCCGGTGCCACATCTGGAGCGGCGGCCAGCTCTTCGCCTTCTCGGGCGTCGATGGCGCCACCGATTTCGCGGAAGGCTTGACCTTGCGCAGCGCCTTCACCGCTGCCGCATTGGACGTACTCCTCCCCGAGAGGGCAACCCTCACCTTCGCCGACGCGCCACCCACCAGCGCCGAATTCGGCGGCGACTTCTTCCGGCTGGAACTGGCGGACGCCACGGTCGTCACCGCCGCCTTCCCCGACGCCTGGCACCTCCTCATTGACGGCCCCGCCACCTTGGGCGAAACCTTGCCGCCAGCCCTGCGCGCCGAACGCCAAGGCAACCGCCTCCTGCTCGGCGCCGCCAGCCATTTCAACCCGGAATGGCTCACCGCCGACCTCGACCGCCTCGTCGCCGACCGCGCCCGCTGGCTGGATTCCCAGCCGCTCCCCCCCGGCGTGGCCGCCGACGCCAGCGCCGCCACGGCCCTGCGCAAGGCCTATTCCCTGATGAAGACGCAGGTCTATGCCCCGGAACCGCCCATCCCCTGCCGCTGGTCAACCCCCGACCGCTACCCCCACCGCTGCCTCTGGCTCTGGGATTCAGCCTTCCATGCCATTGGCTGGCGCCACCTCGACCCCGCACTCGCCCGGGAATTGCTCGCCGCCGTGTTCGCCGGCCAGCGCGAAGACGGCATGATCCCCCACATGCTCCGCCCCGACTGGCTCTCCGCCTTCACCCAGCCGCCGGTCCTCGCCCTCGGGGCCAGCCTGCTCATGGAAACCCAGCCCGACACCAATTGGCTCGCCGACCTCTATCCCCGCCTCCGCCGCTACCTGGAATGGGACCTGCGCAACCGCGACTCGGACGGCGCCGGCCTGGCGGAATGGTCCATCGAGGAGAGCATCCATTGCCGCAGCGGCGAAAGCGGCATGGACAATTCCTCCCGCTTCGACACCGCCACCCCCCTCGACGCCACCGACTTCAATTCCTTCCTCGCCCGGGAATGCGAACTCATGGCCGCCTTCGCCGTGCGCCTCGGCATCCTCGAAGACGTGGGGCTCTGGAAGGAACGCCGGGACCAGCTCTGCCGCCTGATCAACGAGCGGCTCTGGAACGAGAAGATCGGCCTCTATGTGGACTACGACCTCCGCCACCAGCGCCAGTCACCCGTCCTCGCCAGCGCCGGATTCCTCCCCCTGCTCTGCGGCGCACCCACCCCCGCCCAGGCGGAACGGCTCGCCGCCCATCTGCGGAATCCGCAGACCTTCGGCACCGCCTTCCCCGTCCCCAGCATTGCCGAAAGCGAAACCCATTACGCCAAGGACATGTGGCGCGGCCCGACTTGGATCAACCTCAACTGGCTCATCGCCCAGGGCCTCGACCGCTACGGCCACCACGAACTGGCCACCGACCTGCGCCAGCGGACCTGCCGCGAAATCGAACGCTGGTTCCAGAAATACGGCACCTTCTTCGAGTATTACGACGACCGCGGCGAAGTCCCGCCCCCCAAACTCCTGCGCAAGGGCAAATGCGCCCCGGAGCAGAGCCCCTACCACCAAGTCATGTTCGACTTCGGCTGGACCGCCACCCTCTACACCGACCTCTGCTGGACCGCCGCCACCGGCCACTGAACCGCCCGACGACACCCGGGGCCCGGCACGCACCGGGGACGCGGCGGCTACTTTTACCAGCGCCGGCGCACGGCCTGAAAAACGGTTGCCGCCGTTGGAGTCGGCATGGTGCCGCACTGCCGAAGTTTTCCAAGAGCCTCTTTTTACTCATTATTCCTGGCCGGCCGCAGGAGGTTGCGGGGCAAAACCGTGATTTAGGAGACGGGAACATGGGGTTCACGCGCGGCGGGTTAAAAACAGTAAAGGCGCGGAGGGGTGAGGGAATGGTCTTTTTCCGTGGACTCCGTGACCTCCGTGCGAGCCTCAGCTTTTTTTTGCGTGGCGGTGGCCCGGGCAACTTGCCGGCGCGGGATCCAAGAAAGAAAAGTCAGTGAGG
>JBAZOO010000017.1:0-74386 GCA_041648735.1 Lentisphaeria bacterium | reverse complement strand
CGCAGCCCGCAGCCCGCAGCCCGCAGCCCGCAGCCCCCCGCGTACCTCCCCCATGTTCCCCGAATACCGCCATTGCCAACTCTGCCCCCGCCGCTGCGGCGTCGACCGCACCGCCGGCCGCACCGGGGTCTGCGGCATGACCGCCGACTGCCGCGTCTCCTACATCGGCGCGCATCACGGCGAGGAGCCCGCCTTTTCCGGCAGCCACGGCTCGGGCACCGTCTTCTTCTGCGGCTGCCCCTCCCATTGCCTCTTCTGCCAGAACATCCAGATTTCCGCGGCCGGCACCACGGAGGGTTTCGTGGTCACCCCGGAGGAGCTGTTGGCGGAACTGCGCCGGCTGGCGGCCAGCGGGGTGCACAACCTCAACTTCGTCAGCCCCGACCATTTCTGGCCCCACATCCGCCAGGCCTGCCGCCAACTCCGTGCCGAGGGGGCGACGCTGCCCTTCCTCTACAACTGCTCCGGCTACCAGCTCCCCGGACTGATCCCGGAGGTGGCGGAACTGATGGAGATCTTCCTGCCCGACTTCAAGTTTGCGGACTCCGCACTGGCCAAGCTCTGCATGGGCGACGCCGCCTATCCGGAGATTGCGCTGGCGGCGCTGCGGCGGATGGTCTCGGCCCGCGGCTTCCTCACCCCCTTCGACCCGACCGGCCGCCAGCCGGCCCGCGGCGGCGTGCTGGTCCGCCACCTGGTGCTGCCGGGGCAGGTCGAAAACAGCCTGCAAACCCTGGAGCTGCTGCACCGCGAGTTTGGGCCGGGGCTGCCGCTTTCCGTCATGAGCCAGTACCGGCCGATGCCCGCCTGCGCCGGCCAAGGCGCGCTCGCCCGCGGCCTGAGCCATGGCGAGTACGAGGCCGTCCGCGAGCGGGTTGCCGACCTCGGCTTTGAGCACGTCTACACCCAGGAACTCGACGAGGGGAGCGGCTTCCTCCCCGACTTCCGCGCCGAGCAGCCCTTCCCCGGCAACCGCCGGTGAAGGCCGGCGGGCGGGGGCGGGGCGGCCGGGCAAAGGCGGGCTATGGTACAGCGCCCCTGGCCGGAGGAGCGCGAGAGTGGCGGAATTGGCAGACGCACTGGATTTAGGTTCCAGCGCCGCAAGGCGTGCGGGTTCGAGTCCCGCCTCTCGCACCATGTTCCACTGGGCGCGGTCGCGGACGCGGACGCGGCGGAAGCCGGAGGTGGTGAAGAGCCACATGGGTCAGCTCCAATGGGGGCGTGTCATGGCCGGGCGATCACGTCGGCCAGCGTCAGATCCAGGAGCCCGGATTGGGATCGGGGTGGTTGTAGGTTTCGGGGAACTTGCCTTCCGCGATGCCGCCGGTCTCATCGTCCCGGGGCGGGGTGAGTTTCCAGGCTGGCCGCGGGGAGACGGCGGTGTGGAACCCGCACTGGGCGATGGCCTTGCGTTTTTCCAGGGAATCCATGCAGGCGCGGATGCAGCCCTTCGCGCCGCACACGGCGAAGTAGTCGGTGTGGCTTTTGATCTGGTCGTAGTAGGTCATGCAGGAGTCGGCCGGAAACTCGGGCGACGCGCCCCATTTGCTGCTGGCCATGGGGTAGGTGATCTTGTAGGCCGCCTCTTCGGACATGGTGCTGTGGCGCACGTCCAGGTCCAGGCCGGGGAAGTCCTTCTTCAGGAACGGGGACGCTTCCCAGTTCAGGCCGTGGTGGGTGAGGGTGCAGCGGCCCATGTGGACGTCGCCCCACTCGTAGACCTGGTCGTCGATCTGGATGCGGATCGGCGGGCGCTCGTCCGGCTTGGGAATGGCGCCGCCGGGGCAGTCCTTGACGCAGCGTAGGCAGCGGTTGCAGAAGGTGCCCGGCTTCAGCAGCGGATCCGGTTCCAGTTCCGCGTCGGTGAGAATGGTGCCCAGGCGCACTCGCGGTCCGAACTTCTTGGTCAGGAAGACCTTGGACCAGCCGATTTCACCCAGGCCGCAGGCGACGGCGGCGATGCGCACGTTGATGTTGATCTCCGCCGCGGGGCGTCCTGGGGCGACGGGCGGGCGGATGCCGGGGCGTTCGGGCACGCCGGGGTAGAGCGGCACCGCTTCCCAGCCGTGGTCCTCGATGAAGCAGGCGGTGGCGTAGGTCACCGCTGGCCGGAACAGGGTGTTGAGGCGGTTGTAGCTGTAGAAGGTGTAGTTGGCCCAGTGCGTCCCCTCGGTGATGCCGCGGTAGCTGCCGCGGGGGATCGGCTGGACGATGGTGATGACCGACTTGCAGTCGGGGAAGATGTTGAGCGGATGCATGCCGCGGGGGGCGTTCTTGAAGCGCTCGATGTTGGCGATGCCGACGTCGCCGGCGCCGGCGGCGAAGGCGGCTTCCTTGATTTGGGCTGAGGTCAGTTTCATGGGGAATGCGCCTTTCGGTTATGCCCGGCCTTGGCCAATGCGGTCGAAGCTTTTGTCACACCCGGTGTCGGCGGGATGCGGGGCGGCGTCTGCCGGGATGGGCCGGCGGAGCAGGTCGAGCGCCCAGGGGGTGCGCTTGCGGAAGGGCTGGGCGAAGCGGTTTTCGCACTTTCCGCCTTGTTCGAGCTGGATGGCGCAGGCGCGGCCGCAGGCGGCGGCGAGGCGGTCCGGACGCGCGCCGCGGCCGGGCTTGCGCATGGCGCCGTTGGGGCAGGCGTTGCAGATCTCGAGGTCCAGTTCGACGACCTGCCGTTCATGGCCGGGTACGCCGGCGGTCTTGAGGCGGTCGGCGCGGATGCCGCCGAGGGGGCAGGCGCGGATGCAGGCGCCGCAGTCGCGGCAGATGGATTTTTCGGCCACCGGATCGGGGGTCAGTTCGGCGTCGGTCAGGATGAGGGCGAAGCGCTGGCGGGTGCCGAAGCGCGGGGTGATGAAGAAGTCGCCGAGGCCGGTTTCCCCCAGGCCCGCGGCCTGCGCGGCGTAGTTCACGTCCAGGATGATGTTGGGCGCGGGCTTGCCGGGGGCGACGGGACGGCCCTTGGGCATGCCTTCCTCGGCATAGCCGAAGAGGGGGACGGCCTCATAGCCGAGGTTTTCGATGTGGCAGGTGACGTCGTAGGTGGTCTGGGCCAGGAAGTTGTCCTCGAGCCACTGGTAGCCGAAGGTGCCGTAGGTGCTGCCGAAATTGGTGCCTTCCTCGACGCCGCGGAGGGTGCCGCGGAGGACGCGCCGGCCGAGTACGACGACGGAGCGGCATTCGGGGAAGATGGAGCGCGGATCCTTGTCGGCGGGAAGTCCGTTGAAGCGGTCGCTGGGGGCGATGCCGACGAGGTCGGCGCGGGCTTGGGTGGCGCGTTCGCGGAGCTTGGCGGTGAGTTCCTGGGTGCTCATGGTGCCTCTTTCCGGGTTGAAATACGACATTGTCGTATAATGTACGACATAATTATAGTATAGCGCGCGGAGGGAGCGGCGTCAAGTCCGCCGCACCGCCGCGGTGCTCGCGGCCGGCGTTTGCTTCATTACATTAGACCGGATTGCAGCAGGAGAATCCGGTTGCGGCGATGACACGTTCAGCGGAAAACCCCATGCGCACCATCCAGTCCGTTGATCGGGCGTTGGACATTCTCCAGGCGCTGGCGGCTCACCCCGAGGGGTTGACCCTCTCGGCACTGGCCGCGGCGTTGGGGCTGCCGCCGCAGACGGCGCAGAGCCTGGTGCGCACGCTGCAGGCCCGCCAGTGGGTGCTTCAGGACGGCCGCAGCCGTCCCTACAGCCTTGGTCCCGCCATGCTCTCATTCGTCCAGCAGTGGATGGGGCTGAACGGCTTGGCGGTGGCGGCGAAGGAGCGGGTCGAGAGCTTGTCCCGGACCGTGGGCGAGTATGTGCTGCTGGCCGAGCTGCGCGGGCGGACGTTGATGCCGCTGGCGGAGCGGCGCGCTGAGCGGACGCTGATGCTGGGGGCGGGCGGTTCATACGGGGCGAAGCGGCTGCACGTCATGGCTACCGGCAAGCTGCTGCTGGCGTACCTGGAGCCGACTCAGCGCGAACACCTCGTGAACAGCCTTGAACTGGTGCCGCACGGGCCGAACAGCGTGTGCGACCGCGCCACGCTGCTGCGCCAGCTTGACGGGATTCGCCGGCGGGGGCTCGCCATCTGCCGGGAGGAGGCCGGGGAGCATGTCGCCGCGCTGGCCGTGCCGGTGCGGGACGCCTCCGGCGAGGTCCGCGCCGCGCTGGGGATTTCCCTGCCGCTGCCGCGGTTAACTCCCGTTCAGGAGAAGCGGCTGGTGGAGGAGCTGCGCCTGGCGGCGGCAGACATTGAACGGCGGTGGGGCTGGGCGCCGCCGGCCGGCGGCGGTGCCGTGTGAACCGGCGGATGGCGGCCACGGGACGGTTCGCGGAATGGGGGAAGCTGGAGTCGGGCATGAAACGGAAGAGTTGGAACCCCTTAGTTATGGAAGCCCCCCCGGCCACCGGCGGCGGGGGGCGTGCGGAGTCCGCAGGCGGTGGTACATTTCCGGTTGTCTTTGGGGTTGCCGCCGAAGTTGAAGGTACTGCCATGTCGAATTATGCCCGTTCCGCGATCCGCGCCGTTGCCGGCTACGTCCCCGGGGAGCAGCCGCGGGATCGCCACTACATCAAGTTGAACACCAACGAGAACCCCTATCCGCCGTCGCCGGCCGTGGCGGCGGCGCTGGCGGGGCTGGCGGCGGAGCGGCTGCGGCTCTACCCGGATCCCGTCGCCCTGGAGTTGCGCACGCTGGCGGCGGCGCTGGCGGGGCTGCCGGGGCCGGAGTGGGTGCTGGCGGGCAATGGTTCGGACGACCTGCTGACCATCGGCACCCGCACTTTCGTGGACCAAGGGGCGGCGCTGGCCTTCACGGAGCCGAGCTATTCCCTCTACCCGGTCCTGGCCGACCTCCAGGGGGCGGTGCCGCGGCCGGTGCCGCTGGAGCCGGCCTTTGGGCTGCCGGACGACCTGGCGGAACAGGCCGGTGATGCGCCGCTGCTCTTCCTGGCCCGTCCCAACGCCCCCACCGGCAACAGCTTCCCCCGGGAACGGATGCACCAGCTCTGCCGCGACTTCCGCGGCGTCGTCTGGATTGACGAGGCCTATGCGGACTTCGCGGCCGACAACTGCCTGGACTTCGTGAAGCAGTACCCGAACGTCGTCGTCTCCCGGACCTTCTCCAAGAGCTATTCCCTCGCCGGCCTGCGGCTGGGGCTGGCCTATGCGCGGCCGGAGCTGGTCGCCGAGATGCTGAAGGTCAAGGATTCCTACAACCTCAGCCTGCTGACCCAGCTCCTGGGCACGGCGGCCTTGCGCGACCAGGCCCATCTGCGGGCGACGGTGGCGAAGGTGAAGGCGACCCGCGAGCGCACCAGCGCCGAACTGGCGCGGCTGGGCTGCGAGGTCATCCCCTCGGAGAGCAATTTCCTGTTCGTCCGGCCGCCGCGCCCGGCCGCCGCGGTGTTCCAGGCGCTGCGGGCGGGCGGCATCCTGGTCCGCCACTTCCCGGGGCCGCGCACCGGCGACCGGCTGCGGATCACCATTGGCACCGATGCCGAGATGGCGGAGCTGCTCCGTGTCCTCGCCGGCAGCCTGGCCGATTGATTTCCGGGCGGGCTGGCGCGGCGGCCCTGGCGGGCGGGGAAAGGTGAGGGGCGTTCAAAGCTGGAGCCGGCCGCTGGCGGCGAGCCGGTCGAGTTCGGCATCGAGGCTGGGGGTGAAGAGGCCGCCGCCGCGGGCGCGGCGCAGCTCGGCGGTGGACCAGAAGCGCAGTTCGTCAATCTCGGCGGGGGGCGGGTGGAAGGGGCCGTCATGGACGAGGGCGAAGACGCCGACATCCTCCGACTCGACCTCGTTGCGGATCTGGGAGGTGAAGAGGAATTCCAGGGGGAGGCCAGCGCCGGGGATGCCCAGTTCCTCCGCCAGCTCGCGGCGGGCGGCCTGTTCCCAGCTTTCGCCGGGGGCGAGGTGGCCGCCGACGGCGGTGTCCCACTTGCCCGGCTGGATGTCCTTGTGGGCTGGGCGCTTCTGGAGGAGGAGGCGGCCGTCGCGGGCGAAGACCACCACGTGGGCGGTGCGGTGGATCAGCGCGGGGTTGCCGTGGCATTCCCGGCGGGGGCGGCGGCCGCGGTGGTTGCCGGCGGCGTCGTAGACGTCGAACTCTTCGCTGTCGGCTGGGGTGGGGGGCGTCATCTCAGGGGAGGGCGCCGGCGGGGTAGTGGCCGTCGAAGCAGGCACAGCAGTAGTCGCTGGCGGGATGGGCCTTGACGCAGCGGAGCATCCCTTCCTGGGAGAGGTAGGCGAGGCTGTCGAGCTTGAGGTGCTTGGCGAGGCTGGCCAGGGCGATCTTGTTGGCGATGAGCTTGTCGCGGTCGGGGAAATCAATGCCGAAGTAGCAGCCGAAGCGGTGGGGCGGGCAGGTGACGCGCATGTGGACCTCCCGCGCCCCGGCGTCGCGCAGCGTCTGGATGCGGGCGAGGCTGGTGGAGCCGCGGACGATGCTGTCCTCGATCAGGCAGATGCGCCGGCCGCGGATCGCCTCGGGGATCGGCTGCATCTTGCGTTGCACGAGGATGCGGCGGGAGGTGAGCCCCGGGTCGATGAAGGTGCGGCCGACATAGTGGTTGCGGCTGAGGCCGAGGTCGAAGGTGAGGCCGGACTCTTCGGCAAAGCCGAGGGCGGCGTACATGCCGCTGTCGGGGACTGGCATGATCACGTCGGCGGCGACCGGCGCCTCGCGGGCGAGCTGGCGGCCAAACTCCTTGCGGGTCTCGTAGACGCTGTCGCCGAAGACGCGGCTGCCGGGGCGGGCGAAGTAGACGTGCTCGAAGATGCAGTAGGCCTTCCGGTCGCGGCTGGCGAAGCGGAGCGACTGTTCCCGTCCCTCCGGATCCCAGGCGACCAGCTCGCCGGGCTCGACTTCGCGGCGGTAGGCGGCGCCGCTCACGTCGAAGGCGATGGTTTCGCTGGCGACCATGATTCCGCCGTTGGGGAAGGCGCCGATGCTGAGGGGGCGGAAGCCGTGGGGGTCGCGGACGGCGAAGAGGCGGTCGCGGGTGATGATCAGCAGGGAGTAGGCGCCGCGGAGGCGGCCGAGCGCCTCGACCAGGGCGTCCTGGAAGCGGTTGCCACAGCGTTTGAGGGCGCGGGCGGCGAGGTGGAGCACCAGTTCGGTGTCGGTGGAGGTCTGGAAGATGACGCCGTCGCTTTGCAGTTCGCGGCGCAAGGCCTCGGCGTTGCTGATGGTGCCGTTGTGGGCGATGCCGACCAGTTCGCCGTTGACGTTGGCCATGAGCGGCTGGGCGTTGACGGCGGTGGAGGCGCCGGCGGTGGAATAGCGCACATGGGAGATGGTGTGGCTGATGGCGGCGGTGCGCCAGTGCGCCGGGAGCTGGCCGAAGACCTCGTCCACCAGCCCCGGTGCCTTCCAGAGGTGGCAGCGGTTGTCGAAGACGGCGATGATCCCGGCCGCCTCCTGGCCCCGGTGCTGGAGGGAATGGATGCCGACGTAGGTCAGGTCCAAGGCGGTGCCGGTGCCACTCACGCCGCACAGGCCGCAGTATTCGCGGGGGTTTTCGGACTGCATGGTGGATTGGGGGCTGAGGGTCATGGGGTCACGGAGTCAAGGGGTCACGGCGGCGGCGGCGGCGAGGAAGCCGCGGAAGAGGGGGTGGGCCGCCAGCGGCCGCGACTTGAATTCCGGATGGAACTGGCAGGCGACGAACCAGGGGTGGGTGGGCAGCTCGACCATTTCCACCAGGCTGTCGTCCGGCGCCGTGCCGGCGATCAGCAGCCCCTTTTCCTCCAGGAGGCCGCGGAAACGGTTGCTGACTTCGTAGCGGTGGCGGTGGCGTTCGTGGACCAGTTCGGCGCCATACAGGCTCCGCGACTTGCCTTGCGGGTGGAGCTTGCACGGCCAGGCGCCCAGGCGCATGGTCCCCCCCTTTTCGGTGACTTCCCGCTGGGATTCCATGAGGGCGATCACCGCCGCCTCCGGAGGGGCGCCGAACTCGGCGCTGCCGGCGTTGCGGAGTCCGCAGACGTTGCGGGCGAATTCGATGACGGCGCACTGCATGCCGAGGCAGATGCCGAGGAAGGGGATGCCGTTTTCGCGGGCGTGGCGGATGGCGGCGATCTTGCCTTCGATGCCGCGGTTGCCGAAGCCGCCGGGGACGAGGATGCCGGTGACGCCGGCGAGCTTGCCGGCGACGTCGCCCGCCTCCAGCTCCTCGGCGTCCACCGGCCGCAGCTTCAGGTCCAGGCCGTTGGCGTAGGCGCCGTGGCTGAGCGCCTCGTAGATGCTCTTGTAGGCGTCGCGCAGGCTGATGTACTTGCCGACGACGGCGATTTCGACCTTGGGCTTGCCGGGCTGGAGGATGCGGGCAATCAGGGCGTGCCAGTCGCGGAGGTCGAGGTCGCGGACGTGCAGGCGCAGCAGTTCGAGGATGTACTTGTCCACGTCCTGGCGGGCGAGTTCGACGGGGACTTCGTAGATGGTGTTGGCGACGTCGCACTCCTCGAAGACCAGGTCGCGCTCGACGTTGCAGAAGAGGGCCAGCTTCTCCCGGTGCTCCCGCGCCATTGGCCGTTCGCAGCGGCAGATGAGGAGGTCGGGGATGATGCCGATGGCGCGCAGGGTGCTGACCGACTGCTGGGAGGGCTTGGTCTTCATCTCGCCGGCGGCGCGGATGTAGGGGACGAGGGTGAGGTGGATGAAGAGGCTGTTGTCGCGGCCGGTCTCATGGCGGAACTGGCGGAGGGCTTCGAGGAAGGGGAGCGACTCGATGTCGCCGACCGTGCCGCCGATTTCGGTGATGACGATGTCGGTGTCGGGGCCGCGCAGGGAGCGGATGGCGTTCTTGATCTCGTCGGTGATGTGGGGGATCACCTGGACCGTGCCGCCCAGATATTCCCCGCGCCGCTCGCGGGCGAGGACGGAGCTGTAGATGCGGCCGCTGGTGTAGTTGCTGGCCTTCGAGCAGGAGATGTCGGCGAAGCGCTCGTAGTGCCCCAGGTCCAGGTCGGTCTCGGCGCCGTCGTCGGTGACGAAGACCTCGCCGTGCTGGTAGGGCGACATGGTGCCGGGGTCGACATTCAGGTAGGGGTCGAGCTTCTGCATCGCCACCCGGTAGCCGCGCCGCTTCAGGAGCAGCGCCAGGGAGGCGGCGGTGATCCCCTTGCCGAGGGAGGAGACGACGCCGCCGGTGACGAAGATGTGCTTGGTGCGGAAGGAGTCCGTCGGGGTGGTCATGGCTGGCTGCCTTGGGTGGTCATCAGGCGCGGAGGCCGGAAGGCATGGCTGTGGGTGGCTGGTGGCAAACAAGGGCACGCGCGCCGCTTTGGCGCAATTGGTCAACAGGGAACGGGCACGACTGCCGCGGCGCCCCCGGCGGGGGGAGCGGCAGCAATGCCAAGGTTGGGGGAGGGGGTTGCGGGGCCGGGGTCGGAAGTGGCATACCATACACCCGGAATGGCGGGCGTGCCGGGCCTTCCGGCCGCGTCCTCAACGGGTGCGGACGCCGGCCCGCGGATTCCGCGCAAGCTCGCCGAGGATGCGTTTGCTCGCAGTTTCCGCGTTGCCGGTGCGCTGGACGGCCGGGGGGGGGCGGTTTCCAATCCGGCGGGGAAGCCGTTATAGTATCTGCCTTATCCAAGTCCCTATGACACGCCTCGCCCCAACCGGATCCAAGAAGGCACCATGACCGCAGCGGAACGCATCGTCATCACCGGCGTCGGCCTGGCCGCGCCCAACGGGAACAACCTCCGCGAGTTCCGCCAGAACCTCCTGGCCGGCGTCTCGGGGGTTACCGCCTGCAATCTGCGCCACATCGGCGACACGCTGGCCGGCAACTGCGCCTTCGATCCGCTCATCTACCAGAAGCGCAAGGACCTGCGCACGGGGACCCGGGCCGGCTCCATCGCCATCTATGCCGCCAATGAGGCGGTGCGCGACGCCGGCCTCGACTGGGCCCGGGCCGACAAGGCCCGCGTCGGCGTCTACCTCGGCATCACCGAGCATGGCAACGTCGAGACGGAGAACGAGATCCACCAGCTCGGCCAGTTCAACTACGACCTCAAGTTCTGGTCGCACTACCACAACCCGCGCACCGTCGCCAACAATCCGGCGGGCGAGGTGACGATCAACCTCGGGATCACCGGCCCGCACTACACCATTGGCGCCGCCTGCGCCGCCGGCAACCTCGGCTGCATCCAGGGGTTGCAGCAGCTCCTGCTGGGGGAAGTGGACGTGGCCCTGGCGGGCGGCGTCTCCGAGAGCACGCGCACCTTCGGCATCTATGCCAGCTTCAAAAGCCAGGGTGCCCTCGCCAGCCATCCGGAGCCGGCCAAGGCCAGCCGGCCGTTCGACCTCAAGCGCAACGGCATCGTCATCGCCGAGGGCGGCGGCGTCTTCGTCCTGGAACGGCTCGCCGACGCCCAACGGCGCGGCGCCCGGATCTACGGCGAACTCGCCGGCTACTCGGTGATGTCCGACGCCACCGACTTCGTCCTGCCCAATCCCGAGCGTCAGGCCCAGTGCATCGCGGCCGCGATCCGCCGCGCCGGGCTGGCGCCGCGCGACATCCACCTGGTCAGCACCCACGCCACCGGCACCAAGATGGGGGACATCCAGGAATGCCAGGCCATCCACCAGGTCTTTGGCGACGACTGCCCGGAGACCTGGTTCAACAACACCAAAAGCTACATCGGCCACGCCATGGGCGCCGCCGGCGTCCTCGAGCTGGCCGGCAACCTCCCGTCATTCCAGGACGGGATCGTCCATCCCACCATCAACGTGGACGAACTCGACCCCGAATGCGCCCTGCCCAACCTGGTGCTGAACCGGCCGCGCGCCGGCGTCCGGGTCGAGACGATCCTGAACAATTCCTTCGGCATGCTCGGCATCAATTCCGTTCTGGTCGTCCGGCGCTATATTGCCTGACTTTGAACGGGCCGCCGCCGTCGCTGGCCCAGCCGTCCCCAACCCACCCAGGAGTTGCGCGCCGCATGACCCGTGAACAGATCGGCCAGGCCATCGTCGAGATCATCCAGGACATCCTCCCGGACGAGAATTTCGCCAAGCTCAATCCCGAAGAGAAGCTCCGTGACCAGATCGGCCTGGACTCCATGGACTTCCTCGACATCGTGATGGAGCTGCGCAAGCGCTACGGCGTGGAGGTCCCCGAGGCGGACTATCCGCAGTTGGCCACCCTCAACAGTTGCATCCACTACCTCGAACCCAAGCTGGCGAACAAGTGATCCGGCCCCGGCCGGAACGCGAGTGGAGATGACCGCCATGCCGGACGCCACCCCCACCCCCGCCTCCACCCTGCAGACCGCCAACGTCCCGCCGCCCGCCCACGTGAAGGTGCTTGACGGCCAGGGCTGGGTCGGGCTGCTCGACCACATGGGGACGGAGACCACGGCCGTCAACGCCGCGCGCGTCTCCTTCGGCAAGATCCGCGAGAGCATGAACGAACGGGACGTGCAGCTCCTGGAGTACCTGGTCGCCAACCGGCACACCAGCCCGTTGGAGCATGTCCTCTTCACCTTCTCCGTGCATTGCCCGCTGTTTGTCCGCTCCCAGTGGCACCGCCACCGGACCTGGTCCTACAACGAGATCTCCCGCCGCTACACCGAGGAGGAGATCAGCTTCTACACGCCGGAACGGCTGCGGGCCCAGGCGCCGGACAACCGCCAGGCGTCGGTGGTGAGCGCCGACCTGGACCAGGAGGGCTGCCGCCGCCTGATCGCCGACCACCACCGGGCCGGGCTGGAGCTGTACGAGCGGCTCCTGGCCATGGGCGTCTGCCGCGAACAGGCCCGCGGCGTGCTCCCGCAAAACCTGATGACGACCTTCTGGGCCACGGTTGACCTGGGCAACCTCATCCATTTCCTGAAGTTGCGCGACTCCGCCCACGCCCAGGCCGAGATCCGGGAATACGCCCAGGCGATCAAGCAACTGGTCACGCCGCTCGTGCCCAATGTCGCCCGGATCCTGCACTGGTGACGCCGGCCCGAAAAAAAAAGCGGGCGGCAACGGTTGAAAAACGGCGGTTCCGTGCCATAGTAGCAACCGTTTTGCGAAAGCGGAACACCTGCGTGGATCTGTAGCTCAGTTGGTAGAGCAAGTGACTCTTAATCACTGGGTCCTCGGTTCGAGTCCGAGCAGATCCACCATTTTTCCACCCACGCCATCCCAGCCCCCTTTCCGGGCTGGGATTTTTTTTGGGCTTTGCGGAGTCCGCGGGGGAATGTGCGGACTCCGCAAGGCTGGCCGGGGTCAGCCCTTTTCCTGGTCGCGGGCGTACCAGTCAACGCGGCGGGTGGCGAGCATCAGGAGGAAGAGCACGGCGAAGAGGCCGACGGTGCCGGCCACCAGCGAGTAGTCCTGGAGCATGAGGACGATGTAGAGGAAGCCGTAGACGGCGGCCAGGCCGGCGCTGACCAGCAGGCCGCGGCCGGCGCCCCCGAGGAAGCCGGCGCAGTAGAAGCCGACCAGCAGCGTGGCCACCGCCGCGCCGGCCAGGTAGGCCGGGCCGAAGCCGACCACTTCGGAGAGGGCCAGGAGGGCGAGGTAGAACAGGCACAGCGCCACGCCGACGAGGGTGTACTGGAACGGGTGGATCCGCCGTTTCGTCAGGACTTCGAAGAGGAAGAAGGCGGTGAAGGCGAGGACGACGAAGAGGATGCCGTATTTGATGGCGCGTTCGACGAGGCGGTAGTGGTCCACCGGCGAGATCAGCTCGACGCCGAACAGGCTCTGTTTCAGCAGGTCACGGTCGGGCCGGCGAGCGCGGGCTGGCGCGCCGCCGCCCGGAACTTCCTGAAGCGCTGGGCATTGACGAGAAAAGCGGGTTTGCGCGGCACCAGTGTTTCACCATCATTGCCGACCTGAAGGAGGGGCAGGTGCGGGATGTGGCTCCTCTACAACGAAGAGAACGTCCCGGACCACCGCGCCGCGCCGTTCCAGCAGCTCAAGGAGGCCGCCGTCAAGACCGGCCGGGCCTGGGCCATCAAGGAGGACTTCCGGGAGATCTGGCGGTGCCCAACCGCGGAAGCGGCGGCTGCCTTCTTCAAGAAATGGCATTGGTGGGCCACCCATTCCCGGCTGGCGCCGATGCGCAGGGCCGCGCACACCCTCAAGAACCACTGGCGGGGCATTGCCAACGCCATCACGGCAAAAATCACCAACGCCTGCACCGAAGGCCTCAACAGCAAGACCGGGAAGATCAAGCGCGATGCCTTTGGCTTCCGCAGCAAAGAGAAGTTCCGCACCGCCATCCTTTTCCATTGTGGCGGTCTCGACCTATATCCATCAACCCCATGATTTCAACCCACACAAAAGCCGGAAGCGCCTCCACTGCCCCAAATGCGGCGGAAAAATGAAACTCATCGCCGTCCTCAACCCCCGCACCCATGCCGCCGCCATCGAGAAGATCCTGCGCCACACCGGCCTCTGGCGCGACCCCCAGCCCGCGCCCCGCCGCCCGCTCCACGGGAACCGGCGGGCGCAAGCCAACCCCTGCAACCCTCCTGCCTTCCTTCCCCTTCCCCAATCCAAAATCCAAAATGGTCTCACCCCGACCTCTTCTCCAGCACGGACAACGACTGCCAGCCGTTTCCGGAGTACGACTGACCTGGGCGATTCATGAACCGCACTCCGCGGCGTCCTCCGTGCCCCCTGAGACCTCTGTGGTGAATACTTTCTGGTCACGGGCTTGACGCCCCGATTCCGGCATAATACAGTTCCCCCCATGCATTGCCACCTGTGGGAACCGCAACCGTACGCCCGAAAACCGGCCGGGAAGATGCCAAACCTCACCCAAAGCCCCACGCCGACCCATTCCCCCGCCGGAACCCTCTCCGGCGTCGCCGCCACGCCGGTGGAATCGCCGATTTCGGGGTCAGTTTCACCCTCTCACCCCCCGTATTCCCCCCGTCCGATCCGCCCCCTGAAATCAAAATTCCTATCAGTTGATGGGATGGACCAGCATCAAAACCACCGGGTATGGACGCGCCAACGTGGCGTTTTACGCCGGTCACGCCGAAAGCCTGACCGGCCCTCAGTTGCGCAACAATACGGCCACCCACCTGAAATATGTCTATGCTCGAAACTGGCAAAGCATCGGATTGCCGTGAGGACTCCCCTGACGGATGTTCAACTGTAAATAGCCAATTCAACGCCTTGAAGAATTACCCGTACACATTTAAGATTACAATGGTATGACGGACCAACAAGTTCCAATTCGTAAATTCGTTAAAGAGGAATGGCTCATGAAAAAATCGGCGACCCCATTGTTCACGGCGCTCAGTCTGATGTTGATCGCCGCCGCGGCCCCGGCGGCCGATCAACCGGCGACCACCCAGCCCATGGAAGGCGCAACCGCAGTCACCAGCGAGGCCTTCGAGGCCGCCGGTACGGGCGCCGTTCAGACCCCCAGCGGCATTGATCTGAAGGGCTACAAGCTGGTGTTCGCCGACGAGTTCGACGCGGTGAGCTGGACGGACAAGAGCCCCAAGGGATCGGCCAAGTGGTTTTCCAGACCTTCCATTCCGGGCAAGTACATTGGCTTTCAGGTCCATGACGAGGAGTCCATGGTCATCAAGGATGGGATCCTGATCAACACGCTCTCCGTCAAGATGAAGACCGATGTCCAGGGCAGCCGCTGCGGCGGCCCGGCGGGCATGAAAACCGACACGGGCACTGAGGTTGTTTCTGTTGACAAAGTCGGCCAGGCGAAGAAAGCGGACAAGCGTTTCGTATGGAATAACTCCGGCTGGGTCGGCATGAAATTCACTACCCCGGCAGCCGGGCTGACTGTCAGCCAGTTGGGGCGTTACAACATTGAAGGCAACGTGGGCGCCTACAGCGTTCGCATCTTTGACGCCGACGGCGGCGACGACGTGGCCAAGGCGACCGTCAAATTCAAAGACCAACCTGCCGGCTTGGTTTATGAACCGGTGGTCGGGGGAAATGTCACCTTGAAGGGCAACCACACCTACTATTTGATGACCGAAACCGTCGGCTGGGATAAAAAACGCAACGGCTATATCAACGAGAAGTGGTACAACGGAGATACGACCGTTACCGCGTCCGAGGGGATCACCGTCCACGAAAGCGCCTGGGGCAACTGGCACGCCGGATCGTTGTTCTCGATTGATCCGACCCGGAAGGGGTTCATGCAGCAATACGGCTATTGGGAGGCCCGGGTCAAATTGCCCGCCGGCGGCGTGGGGGTCTGGCCGTCGTGGTGTCTGTACACCACCATAGGCGGGGAAAACGAGGGCCTGAATGAAGAGGTCGATATCTTCGAACACTACGGCGCCGCCTACGATGCCGACAAAGACGGCGGCTTCGGGATGCGCAACGGCAACTGGGGCAAAGGCCCCAAGGAAGGGCACGCCAATGTCTGGCCCCTTGTCTCCAAGCCGTGGCTGAACTGGCACGTCTACGGCTTCCTGGCCACGCCGACCAAGTGCGCCTTCTACATGGACGGAAAACAGGTCGGGGAGTTCGACACGCCGACCAGCTATCTGACGAAACCCATGTACATGACCTTGGAATACAATAACGGTGGCTTCTGGCCGCTCAGTGGGCTGATCGCCAACTCCCACATGGATGTGGACTGGGTGCGCGTCTGGGCCCCGCCGCCGAGCAAATAACCCCCCCCCGCATCGCGCGGCGGGCGTTTCTCCGGCGAACGGCCAGGCGAGAGCAGGGCTACCATCATCATCAAGGGCATCCCCTACGCCCATTACAAGGTGTACGCTTACGCCGGCGCCCCCAGCAACGGGGGGCAGGGCAGCGTCACCATCACCGCGGCCAAAGGTGCCAAGGGAAAAGTGGATGCGACCGGCACGAACTTCTACAACTGGACTGGCGGCGGCTTCATCAAGTCCGACGCCAAGACCATCGAGGCCGCCAAAGCTTCGGGTGGCTCGAACCTGGTCGTCTTCACCGGCAACACCGCCGGCGATATCACGGTGCAGTGGAACGGCACCCTGGGCGGCTCCTGGACCGGCGCCAGCGCCATCCAGATCGTCGAAGACAAGGAATGATTTTGCCTCGAGCAAACCACGGCGGCGCAGTGCGTTTCAATGCGAATCGAAACGGCAATCCAAACCTGGACAGATCTCCTCCGCCCATCTGACTCCGCCCCCGTTTCATACCCCTTAACCCAATACCCACTGCGAGATTGCCATCGCCGCAAGTAGATCAGCTCCGCGGCCACCGTGCCGAGGGAGATCAGCCCGGGGCGGGGGATACCTGGCCGGCGCACTGCGTTTTGATCTGCTTCCAGCGTTGGCCGGACAAGGGTTTGATCTTCACCATGATGTGGTAGAGATCCGAGCCCATGACCAGGGCAGCGACTTGTCCCGGCATAATTTGCAAATCGAGCACGGAGCCGTTTCGCACATAGGTGCGGCCGCGCGGCAGTCGATTGGCATAATCGCTGAAGGACTCCAGATGCGTGCACTACGCCTTGCCCCAAAAAGTGCCGGCGATGATGTGACCTTCGAGCACCACGGGCGAAGTTTTTCCACTACCGTCCCATAGGGGATAAAATCCCCTCGGGTTAGCGGAGTTCCAAAGCTTGGTGGCGGGATTTTCGGTGGCGACCCATTTTGCATTTTCCTTGGCTTGGCCTGTGGCTGTCCCACAGGTCAACAGAGGTTCAAGTTCGGCAGGCAAGCCTGTTCCGGTGCGGCGCGGCAGCGGGGCGGTGGCGCGGCTGTCCCATAGCGTCCCAGCAAGGCGAAGAGGCCGTAGCATCATCCGCCTTGTCAAAGACCACGATCTCCCCGGCGAGGATGCCGGCACAAACGCCGCGAGCCTCCTTGGCATCCTGTCGTCGTCGAGTCCACAACATTGATGATCCGCTTCCTGAACCGCCGGGGGAACCCGACATACTTGCGGCCCATGCCAAACTGCGGCCAGCAACCCTGAAGATGCGCCAGCGTCTCCCAGGACAGCGCCTCGGCCATGTCGGCGTTGCGCTCCCGGTTCGCGTGGGAGAGGCCGTTCCGGCTTGGCGGCGCCGCATGTCGGATCGTCGTCAGCACACCGCCGTGGTTCTCCAGGGTGTCGCAGACATCGTTCAAGCTCAGGGCATGGGAAATCGGCGCGAACATCAGAGACACTATGTGACTCCAAGGCGTGAACGCGCGGCTCTTCTCTTCCACCCCATGTTCCCTGGCCAACTTCGGCACTAAATGCGGCGGTAGAGGTCGCACAACTGCTTGAGAACGGTAAATTGATGACGGGTCGGTGCCATGGACGTACCTCCTTTTGTGGTAAAAAGAACGTACGCTGTGCCCGGCCCATTTCCACTTAAAACTCATCCCCCCTGTGGGATGGCTGGGATTTTTTTTGGGCTTTGCGGAGTCCGCGGGGGAATGTGCGGACTCCGCAAGGCTGGCCGGGGTCAGCCCTTTTCCTGGTCGCGGGCGTACCAGTCAACGCGGCGGGTGGCGAGCATCAGGAGGAAGAGCACGGCGAAGAGGCCGACGGTGCCGGCCACCAGCGAGTAGTCCTGGAGCATGAGGACGATGTAGAGGAAGCCGTAGACGGCGGCCAGGCCGGCGCTGACCAGCAGGCCGCGGCCGGCGCCCCCGAGGAAGCCGGCGCAGTAGAAGCCGACCAGCAGCGTGGCCACCGCCGCGCCGGCCAGGTAGGCCGGGCCGAAGCCGACCACTTCGGAGAGGGCCAGGAGGGCGAGGTAGAACAGGCACAGCGCCACGCCGACGAGGGTGTACTGGAACGGGTGGATCCGCCGTTTCGTCAGGACTTCGAAGAGGAAGAAGGCGGTGAAGGCGAGGACGACGAAGAGGATGCCGTATTTGATGGCGCGTTCGACGAGGCGGTAGTGGTCCACCGGCGAGATCAGCTCGACGCCGAACAGGCTCTGTTTCAGCAGGTCACGGTCGGGCCGGCTCTCGTCGTTCCATTGCTGCGGGAAGGCGCGGCCATAGTGGAAGACCTGCCAGGCGGCCTCGAAGCCCTTCGCCGAAACCGTCCGGGTGGCGGGCAGGAAGGCGCCGGTGAAGCTCGGGTCGGGCCAGGGCGACTGGAGCTTGGCTTCCGTGCGCTGGCCGAGGGGGGCGACGCGGATCCCGCTGCTGCCGTTGAGCGAGAGCGCCAGTTCGAACGGCAGGCGCTCCGCCGCTCCGGCCTCCTTGCCCAGCCGGGCGCTGACGCCGCTGCCGAAGCCGGCGAGGCGGCAGCCGGGGAGCAGGGGGAGGGTGCGGTCGCCCAGCTTGAGGGTGAGTTCCTCCTGGATGCCGCGCAGGTCGGTGATGGCCAGGGTGATGGTGGCGTCCTCCCACAACACGTCGGCGGCGGCGACTTTCCATTCCGTGAAGTCCGGCTTGGTGAAATGGCCACTCAGCGTGAGGTCGCCCCGGTAGACCACGGCTTCATAGATGCCCCGGTAGCGGCGCTCCGGCGCCAGCGTTCCAGCCACGGCCAGGTCGGCGGGGAGGAAGCAGGCTTGGGCGGTGACCGTCTCCAGGGCTTCGATGTTCTGGCGGACGCCGGCCACCAGCTCCTGGCGCACGACCTTGACCTGTTTGCGGTAGGGCACGACCAGCACGGGGCCGACCAGTTCCTGCGCCCGGCCCCAGGTGGCGGTGATCTCGGCGACGGCGGCGTTGCGCCGCTCCAGCCGCTCATGCAGCAATGATTCGATCTTGGCCAGCGGAATCAGCAGGATCAAGGTGAGCAGGCCGATCAGGCCGACCTTGAAGGTGGTGCCGAACAGGCGCCGGAAACAGGAGACGGTCTGTTCCGCGGCGGTGCCGGACAACGGGCTGGGCGCTGGCGGGAGGGGCGGGGGCGTCGGGGTGGCCATGGGATTCTCCTGGGGTGTGGGGGCGTGAAGGACGGACAACGGACGGACGGAAAAAGGGTTGGGGGGTCAGGCTTGGGCGGGGTGGGCATGGCCAAGGCGGCGGGCGGGCGCGAGGCTCTTGCCGCGGGCCGGGGCGACCGCTTGCTGGGCGGCTTTGAGCACCGCCTCCAGCGCGTCGAGGTAGGCTGTGAACTGCCTCAGGCCGGTGGCGGTCAGGCGAAGGCTCGTCCGGGGCTTGACGCCGACAAACTCCTTGTGGGCCGCGGAGTTCGGTGAAGGGCAGCTCTTCGGCCGCCGCCAGTTCCGAGTGAAGATTTGGGCTTCGCCGGAATAGCCGCGGAAGCGCCGGACTTGGGCGAGGGCGTCGTGGAGCTGCGGTGCTGGCATGGGTAGTGGCGATCCGCGGTTTTCTTTTTTCGGACTGCTGCCGAAACTACACCCATGGAAAGTCCTTTGCAAGACACAGCCATCCCGCAGGAGATGAAAATTGGCTCTTCCGGTAGGCAGTCCAACCGACACGATTGTCATGCACCCGGGGCGTGCCGCACGGATGGAGTCTGGCGTTCCTGGCGGTATGGTATGCGCACCGTGAAAACTGATGGCCAATCCTTGAGGTGGGGCATGGCGTCCGAGCTGCTGTTTGCGAAGTTCGCACCGAAGAACCTGGAACCAAAGAACACGATCGGCGCGAAATGGCCGCGGCTGCTGGAGCGGCTGGAGCTGGCGGCGACGGTCAAGGGGAAGCGGGTCGCGATCAAGATGCACCTGGGCGGCGGCGGCGGCTTTTCGACGATCCATCCCTTTTTTGTGCGGAAGCTGGTGGAGGCGGTGAAGGCGGCGGGGTGCGCGGAGGTGTATGTCACCGATGTGCCGTGGGACGTGCGCGGCGCGGCGGAGCGCGGCTACACCAGCGAGACCGTCGGCTGCGCCATCGTCCCAGTGGCCGGCACTGCCGACAAGTATTTCTACCGCCAGAAGATCGAGCCGCCGTACCAGTCGCTGGCGGAAGTGGAGCTGGCGGGTGAGGTGATGGATGCCGACGTGCTCATTGACCTGGCCCACGTCAAGGGGCATGGCGCCTGCGGCTTTGGCGGCGCCTCGAAGAACCTGTCGATGGGGGCGGTCACCACGCCGACGCGGCGGGCGCTGCACAACCTGGAGGGCGGCCTGGAGTGGGACGGCGGGCGCTGCAGCCGCTGCGGTGCCTGCATCGAGAACTGCCCGAGCCATGCCATGTCGTGGAACGCCAGGAACGAGCTGGAGGTGTTCTACCACAACTGCAAGTACTGCCAGCACTGCGTCCTGATCTGCCCCGAGCACGCCATCAAGATGGTGGGGGGGCGCTACAAGGAGTTCCAGCAGGGGATGGCGCTGACCACGCGGGAGATCCTCAAGCCGTTCCTGCCGGACCGCGCCCTGTTCATCAACTTCCTGATGGACGTGACGGTCTTCTGCGACTGCTGGGGGATGACCACGCCGAAGCTCGTCCCCGACCTCGGCATCCTCGCCGGGCGCGACATCGTGGCGGTCGAACAGGCCACGCTGGACCTGATCCGGACGGAGGATCTGATCCCCGGCACGCTGCCGGCCGGCTGGGCGTTGGCGGCGGGCACGGGGCATCTCTTCGAGCGCATCCACCGCAAGGATCCGTTCGAGGTCGTCCGGGCGCTGGAAGGGCTGGGCTGCGGCAGCCGCGAGTACCGGTTCCAGGAAGTGGAGTGAGCCCGGTTCACTGGCGGCGGCTCACTCCGGCCAGCGGCGCCATTCGACCTCGATGATTTCGCGGCGGCCGCCGGCGGGGGTGAAGCGGCCAGCGGGCGGCTGCGCCTCCCAGGCGAGGATGAGCGGGCCGAGCCCGGCGTAGGCGAGGCGGTCCAGCCCGGGGTTGCCGGAGCCGGCCAGCAGGCGCAGGCGGAAGGGGCTGCCCTCCCGCGGCAGGCAGAGTTCGAAGCGGCTCGGGGCGGTGGGCGCGGCGGGGGCGAAGGCGTTGCGGAGGGCGTCGAGGGCGAAGTCGGGGGGGGTGGGGACGGGGGCGCCGTCGGCGAAGCGCCAGATGACCCCTTTGGGGGGGAGGGCTGGCGGCAGTGGCGGCGGGCCGCCGGTCTCCTCCGGTTCTGGCTGGCGCGTCGGCCAGCCGGTGCCCAAGGCTTGCGGCAATGGCGTGGGGCCGGGGCCAAGGGTTGGCGCGGGCGGCTTTGGCGGCGTGGCTTCCCACAGGCTAGCCGGGCTGGCCGGCGACAGGGTGTAGGGGACGGGGCGGGCGTCGGCCAGGAAGCGGCTGAAGCCGCGGCGGGCGTCGGCCAGGATCAGCAGGGTCGGATCGGCGGCGTACGCCCAGGCGAAGGCGTTGGCCGTTTCCGCTCCGGCGGTGGGCGGCGGGACCGAGGTCACGGCCGGCAGCCGGCGGCGGGCGGCGGGATCCGGAGTCGCATGCCGGGGGCGCACGGCCAGCAGCAGGGCGGCATGAAGTGCCAGCGTGCCGAGCAGGGCCGTTTCCGCAATGAGCCGGCGTGACCAGCGGGGGCGTGAAAGGAAGGCGGACATGGGAGCGCTCGGAGGATGACAATCCAAGGGAGGAAGAGCTTCGGCGGCGGTCACGGCCCGGGGGTGCCGGCGGGGGGCTGGGCGACGGGGGGCACGGCACCGCCGCCGAGGGCCGGCCGGGCGTCGGTGGCGAGGAAGACGTTGAGGTTGCGGGAGCGGGCCACGGCGATGACCGCCATGATCCGGTTGTAGGGCACTTCGCGGTCGGCCCGGAGCAGGAGGGTGACCGGCCGGGCGCGGTCCGGCTCGGTTCGGGCGGCGCGGATGGCGGCCTCCTTGCGGGTGTCATAGACCAGGTTGAGGAACTCCCGCTCGAACTCCTCCCAACTGATCGGCTTGTCATTGAAGAAAAGCTGTTCGCCGCGGGTGATGGTGACCACGAGCTTGTCGGTGGCCCGCATTTCGGGGGCGACGACGGCGGGGAGTTCGACCGGCACGCCGGCGTGGAACACGAAGGAGCTGCTGATGGCGAAGAAGATCAGCAGCAGGAACATGACGTTGAGGAACGGCACCAGGTCGAGCCGGCCGGCGAAGGGGCGGACATTGGGTCGGATCCGCCTCATTGCGGCTTCTCCGCCGCCGCGGGCTTGTCCTCTTCATCCTTGGCCTCTTCCTCGACGGCGAACGGATCCGCCAGCCGGGCTTGGGCGAGAGCGGTGCCGTCGAGCCGGATTTTGTTGTGGGTGAGGAAGTAGATCATTTCGCTGGCGGCCTTCTCCATGTCCAGCGTCAGGCTTTCGACGCGGCTGACGAGGAGGTTGTAGAAGGCATAGCAGGGGATGGCGACGGCCATGCCGCCGGCGGCGGTGAGGAGGGCCTTCCAGATGTGGGTGGCGAGCTGGCTGGTGCTGACGTAGGCGCCGGCGCCCTGCATTTCCTGGAAGGCGCCGATCATGCCGAGGACGGTGCCGAGCAGCCCGAGCATGGGCGCCAGGTGGGCGATGGTGGCCAGCGCCTTCAGGTTGCGCTCCAGGATCGGCACTTCGCCCAGGCTGGCTTCCTCGACGGCGTGGCGCAGCGACGCTTCGTCCCGGTCCGCGTGGAGGATGGCGAAGCGGAGCACGCGGGCGACCGGCCCCGGGGTATGGTCGCAGAGGGTGATCGCCTCGACGGCGTTGTTGCGCCGCAAGGTGTTG
This sequence comes from Lentisphaeria bacterium, assembly GCA_041648735.1. Taxonomy (GTDB): domain Bacteria; phylum Verrucomicrobiota; class Lentisphaeria; order Oligosphaerales; family CAITYL01; genus JBAZOO01. The sequence continues at coordinate 51,924 of JBAZOO010000017.1, read as the reverse complement.
AAGATGCCGAGGAGGAACTCGGGCACATCGATGCGGGCGCGGTGGTAGGTCAGCAGCCGTTCCAGGATCAAGTAGAGGGCGGCCAGGCTGCAACCGAGGATGAGCCACATGATCGGGCCGCCGTTGGCCATCAATTCCTGGAACCAGGGGCCGGTGGTGGTGGCGGCGGCGGGCGCAAGCGGCAAGGGATGGAAGGGGATCATGGCGGTGGCGGATCCGGGGCGCATGGCGGTGGCGGGGGCGTCCTCCCCCGTGGCCATGCGGCCAAGGGCGGACGGCGGATACCATAGCCCGGTGGCCGCCCTTCTCCAAGCCAACAAAAAATCCCAGCCGTGGTGGCGGGGATGGGAGGTGCGGGGGAGAGGTGGCGCGCCCGGCTGGAGTTGAACCAGCGGCCTTTTGCTCCGGAGGCAAACGCTCTATCCAACTGAGCTACGGGCGCAAACGGCAGATACTGTACTCCGGCACCCGCCGAATGCAACCCTGCCGGCGGCAATGATCAGCGTCCGGCCTTCATCTCGGCGACGGCGTCGAGCACGGCCTCCGCCATCGTGTCGAGCTGGGCGTCGGTGAGCCCGCCGAGGGGGAGGTGGGTGAAGCGGTGGCGGTAGGCCTCTTCGGCGACCGGGCAGGCGGCGGCCGCCGCGGCGGCATCGTAGCCCAGCCGGCGCAGGATCTCGTAGTGGTAGAGGGGCACGTATTGCGGGATCTGGGCGATGCCGCGTGCCGTGAGCTTGCGCTTGAGCGCCTGGACATCCTGGCCGAGCACGTCCGGTTCGACCTGGATCTGGTAGACCATGAAGGTGCCTTGGCAGTCGGCCGTGTCCAGCCGTTGCGGCCGCAGGCCGGGGACGCCGCCGAGGCGGCGGGTGAGGCGCGCGGCCATGGCCCGCCGGCGGGCGAGGATGGCGGGGAGCCGTTCGAGCTGGCAGAGCAGGCCGAGGGCGGCGATCTCGGTGGCGGAATGGTTGCCGGGCTGGACGGCGTGGCCGCGCAGGGAGGTGACGCCGGTGACGTCGTAGATCCAGCCGGCGGCCTGGCGCGCGGGGTCGATGCCGAGGTAGCGGGCCTGGGGGAATTGGGCCGCGACGGCCTCGTTGGAGAGCAGCAGTCCGCCCTCGCCGAAGCTGGTGATGTTCTTCACCTGGTGGAAGCTGAAGGCGCCAAAGTGGCCAATGGTGCCGAGGGGGCGCCCCTGGTAGCGGCCGCCGATGGCGTGGGCGGCGTCTTCGATCACGTAGAAGCCGTGCCGGCGCGACAGCTCCATCAGCGGCGCCATCGCCACCGGCCAACCGCCGAGGTGGACGGGGATGACGGCGCGGGTGCGCGGGGTCAGCTTGCGTTCGACGTCGGCCGGATCGAGGTTCAGGGTGTGCGGGTCGACGTCGGCGAAGACCACCTTGGCGCCGACGCCCAACGGGTAGGCCATGGTCGCGATGAAGGTCAGGGGCGGGACGATCACCTCGTCGCCCGGCTGGAGGCCGATGAGCTGGTGGGCGATTTCGAGTCCGGCGGTCGCATTGGTCAGGAAACAGGCGTGGCGGACACCGAAGAGCCGTCGGGCCTCCGCCTCCAGGCGGCGGACATGGGGGCCGAGGGTGAGCTGGGCGGGGGCGGTCGCGTGGGCCGCCAATTCCGCCAGTGCGGCCTCGAGCCGGGCGGCGGCCGCCTCATACTCGGCCTGGTGGCCGGCGGCGGGGGGGAGGAGGAAGCGCACCAGCGTGGCGAGATCCTCCGGGGAGGCGGTCTCCCCGACGGCAGTCCACGGGATGCGCATGGGGGGCGGCTGGGGGTGGCTGGGGGTGCTCATTTTTTGGGCGTGGCGCCGTAGGGCGCGTCGTTTTCCAGTTCGCGCTGGATGTCGCGCCAGAGGGAGCTGCCGCCGTAGCGGTACGGCAGGACATGGCCTCCCATCGGCAAGCTGTTGCGGAGGGGCAGGCCGGCTTGGAGGGGAAAGCGTTCCACGACGTAGTCCCAGCCGCGCGCCTGGTAGACGGCATTCCAGGGGAAGTGTTCCGGGGCGACGGGGTTCGCCAGGCGGGCCTTGAGCTTTTCCTGGCCGAGGTTGTGGATTTCCGTGATTTCCGGGCTGAAGGGGGCGAAGAGGCGGGAGACGGCATGGACACCGGCGGGCGGCGAGACGGCGATGCGGAGCCAGTCCGGCTGGCGGAAGAGGGGGGTGGCTTCCGCGATTTGGGTGCCGCGGGAATGGGCGACCACGACGGCGGGGAAGGCGTCCACCCCCAATTCCCGCCGGCGCCGTTCGATGTAGCCGTTCAGCGCGCTGCCGATGCGGCTGGCCGGTTCCCAGTCGGGCCAGCCCAGGCCGCCCTGGGGATGGATGATCAGGCGATGGCGGAACTGGCTGAGGAACGGATCCCGGAGCGTTGCGGCGGAGCTGGCGTCCGCCTCCCGGAAGCGGGGCGGTTCGCTCAGCATCGGCGATTCGGCGCCGTAGCCGCCAATGAGCACCAACAGGCCATAAGATGCCTTCAGCGGCCCCTTGCCCTCCACGATTTGCACGCCGGGCACCCGGATGCCGATTTCCATCGGCCGCCGCCGCAGGTGGGTGCCGAAGACGACGCAGACCATGCCGGCCAGGGCCATGATCGGGAGGGCGCCGACGAGCAGCCACTTGCGGCGCCGGGGCATCTGCCGGCTCTTGCGGCGCATGGCGTTGCGGCCAAGGATGAAGAGGATGACGGGCATCCCCATGAACAGGAACAGCCCCGCCCAGCCCATGGGGGTGTGCTCGTGCTCCTGCCAAGTGTAGACTTGCCGGAGGGACGCGTAGCAGAACCAGGCCAATTCAAGAAGCATAAGGTGTCTCGGGGCGGGGGATCAGCGGGGGGCCTCCCCCAGGAACTGGGGGGCGCGGTCGAGGGTGATGCCGAGGGCGATCAGGCTGTAGCCGGTGGTCAGCTCCGGCAGGGATTCCCACCAGCGCGCGTTCTCGTTTGCCCAGGAGCCGTCCGGCTTCTGGCGGGCGAGGAGGGCTTCGGCCAAGTCGTTGCGCCAGTGGCGGGTGGAGCCGTCGGCCAAGGTGATCGTCTCCCGCCCAGTGGCGGCGAGCGCCTTGGCCGCGGTGTGGTAATAGTAGTAGAGGCCGGCCGTGCCCATGCCGGGGTTTTCCGCGAAGCTGTAGCGCTGGCCCAGCCAGGCGAAGGCGGCCTTGACGCGCGGGTCGTCCGGGCCCAGCCGGGCATAGATCATGCTCTTCAGCCCGGCATAGGTCATGCTCCCATAGCTGCGCAGGGTGTCGCCCTCGTCAGTGGCATGGGTCTCCTCCGAGGCGGTGCCCGCCTTGGTGAGCTTGCCGGCCTTGCTTTCACCCGGCAGATAGACGAAGCCGCCGCGGTTGTCGGGGTCGGCTGCGACCCACGCCTGCTTGTTGACCGCGGGCAGGTTCTGGCACTGGCCAAGGAACTGGACGGCCCGTTCCCAGGCGAGGTCGGCCTGGCGGGCCTTGGCGGGGTCGTTGGAGTGCGGCTCCCGGTCCAGGTGGTCGGTCAGGTACAACGCCTCCAGTGCCCATTGGGTGTTGGAGAGGTCGGGGCGCTTGGCCTTGCCGTAGCCGATGCCGCCAAAGGCGGTGCCATCGTGGGCCGCGTCCTGGAACTGGCTGCCCAGCAGGAACTGGCGGGCGGCCCGGATCACCTTTTCGTCCTGGGGGCGGTTGATCAGGACCAGGGCGGAGGTGCTGATGGCGGTGGAATAGTTGGGGTACTCCTCCAGCTCGCGGTTGTAGATCGAGCCGTCCGGCTGGGCGTTGGCGGCCACGAAGTCGAGGCCGCGGTTGATCGCCGTCTGCACCGCCGGCGTCTCCCGGGTCGGCGCCAAGCTCAACGCCAGGCAATTGAGGGCGGTGGTCGCTGGGTTCATCAGCCAGGAGCCGTTCGGCAGTTGCTTGGCCAGCAGGAAGGCGGCCCCCTTCGCCAACGCCGCTTCGCCGCGGCGGGCCAGCTCCGGGGAGATCCGGGGGCGGGCGGCTGCCGCCGCCGCTGTTGGCATTGGCGGCGCGGCCGGTGCCGGTGGAGCCGCAATGGCGGCGGCGCCGACGGCCAGGGACAAGGCGGCGAACAGACTGGATGCCAAGGGCAACCGTGGAAGCTTCATGTTCATCTCAATTAAGCAAGATTGGCCAAAAGCGTGGAAGGACGGCCGGGGAGACCAGCATCCCAAACCGGTCGAAACGCTAATTTACCATCAAACTTCCGGGCCGGCCACTCCCACCGGCGCTTTTTTTCTGGCCGCCGTGGCTACGGTTGGCGGGGCCGAGGGGGCGGCGGGAGGCCTTGCGGCGTTTGACTTGTGTCCGGGCACGATCATATTACGCACCTTGTTTCTTTGACTGGTGTCCACCTTTTGCACGCCGGCCGCGGGAGCGGCACTTCCCGGTGGCGGCGTGGCAGCCCAGGCTCAATTCGACCGTAGAGGGATCATCATGCCGACCACTCGCTCCGCCGCCAAACGCCTGCGCAGCAGCGCCAAGCGCCACCTCCGCAACCGCGTCCGCAAGTCCATCTGCCGCACCGAAGAGAAGAAGTTCCTCGCCCTGGTCGCGGGCGGCGACGCCGCGGGCGCCAAGGCGGCGCTGGGTGAATGCTTCTCGGCGTATGACCGGGCGGCCAAGGGCGGCACGATCCACAAGAACAAGGCGGACCGCAAGAAGGCGCGGCTGACCGCGAAGCTGCAGGCGTTGACGCCGGCGGGCGCCTGAGCGTCGGTGCCGCGGGAATTCCGGCGGCAGGGATGCCGGCGGGATCCCAACTCTCCCTCAGCAGGCGCACTTTACCGGGTGCGCCTGTTCCGTTTCGGATCCTGGCGGCGGTTCCATGCGCTTGTTCGATTGCCATGCCCATACGTCCGACTTGAGCTACTGCTGCGCGCCCGGCATCACTGAGGCGACCTACCTGGCGGCCTTGGCCAGGGGCGCTGACTTGACCGGCATCGCCATCACCAACCATGGCTTCGCCATCTATTCGCCGACCCGCGAGGAGGCGTTTGCCGCGGAGTACATGCGCGACCCCGCGCTGTTCGACCGGCATCTGGCCTTCGGCAACCGCCGGCTCGAGGAACACCTGCGCCGCATTGAAGGCTGCCGGGCGCAGGGGCTATGCACCGGCCTGGAAGTCGAACTGCTGCCCGATGGCCGGCTCACCTTCGATCCGTGCTTCCGCGGCCGCTTGGACGTGCTCATCGGCAGCGTCCATTTCCTGCCGCACCTGGAGGAGCCTGGCCTGCATCCCGTCGCCATCCTTTCCAAATGGTGGGAACACACCGAGGCGCTCATGTGCTCCGGCATCGACATCCTCGGCCACCCCTTCCGCTGGCTCCACCGCAATGCCGGACTGCCGGTGACGGACGAGCTGCTGCGCCACCTGGTGGAAAAGGCGCGGCGGTTCGGCGTGGCCCTGGAGATCAACGCCCACATGGTCATCCCCGCCGACTTGGAGCTGCTGAAAGCGTGCGTGGCGGCCGGGGTGCCCGTGGCGGTCGGCTCCGATTCCCATGCCGTGGAGGAGATTGGCAACCTGGACTACCAGCGCAAGCTCATCCAGGCTTCCGGCATCCCCGCAGCGGAAATCCCGCTTTGGCTGCCCAAGCGTCTCCGGGGCGGCTGACGGCGGCTCCGGCGGCGTCAGCCGCGCGGCAGGGTGGCGAACAGCCCCGCGGCCAGGGCGGCGCGCAGGGCATTGGCGCGGTGGCTGAGGCGGTTCTTGGTTGCCGCCGGGAGTTCGGCGAAGGTTTCGGCGAAGCCGTCCGGAATGAAGGCCGGGTCGTAGCCGAAGCCGCCGTGGCCGCGGGGCGCCCGGCAAAGCTGGCCGCGGACTTCCCCTTCGGCGGTGCCGAGGAGGCGGCCGCCGGGCGCCGCGACGGCGATGACGCAGACGAAGCGGGCGCGGCGGTCCGCCACGTCCCGCATCTCCGTGAGCAGTTTGCGCAGGTTGGCGGCGTCGCCGGCGCCGCCGGCGCCGCCGCCCGCATAGCGTGCCGAGCGCACGCCGGGGGCGCCGCCAAGCGCGGCGACCTCCAGCCCGGAGTCGTCCGCCAGCACCGGCAGGCCGGCGGCGGCGGCCCCGGCGTGCGCCTTCTTGATGGCGTTGGCGGCAAAGGTTTCGCCATCCTCCTCGACCTCCAGGGTGACGCCGGCCTCGTGCAGGCCGAGGACGGTGATGCCGTGCGGGGCGAGGATCGCCCGCAGCTCCGTGAGCTTGTGGGCGTTGTTGGTGGCCGCCAGGATGCGCATGGGGATGCCGGTTGGAGCGGATGCCGAAGGTTTCGGCGGCAACTATAAAGCCACCGGCGGCTGGCGCATTATGTTGTGGCCAAGGAATGGACTGGCGGATGATCGACAGCGAATCCCACGACCTCTCTTTTTTCGACACGGCGGATGAGGAGCATGTGCGCCGGGAGAAGGCCCGTGCCCGCGAACTGCGCAACTCCCCCTGGTGGAAGAACCAGCTTGGCCGCGGCCAATGCCATTATTGCCGGCGCCGCGTGCCGCCGAAGGAGCTGACGATGGACCATGTGGTGCCCATCATCCGCGGCGGTTGTTCGACGAAGGGCAACGTGGTCCCCGCCTGCAAGGCGTGCAACAGCAAGAAGAAGCACCTCTTGCCGGTGGAGTGGCGGGAATACCTCGACCACCTGGCCAAGGTGGGGCGGGAGACCACGTGACGATTTTCGTGTTGACTTATTTCGGGGTGGTGGGGCTGCTCTCGGCCTACGTCCTCTGCCACCTCCGGCGGGCGGTCGGGCCGGGCTGGCGCTTCCGGACGGCGGCCGCCGCGGTGGCGGCGCTGGTCGTGCTGATGCCGGCCCTGCAGCGGTTCGGGGCGGGGCTGCCCTTCCCGCTGCTCCGCGTCGGGGCGCACCTGGCTGACGGCTGGCTGTTCCTCCTCTTCTGGCTCTTCTTCCTCCATCTCGGGTTCGACCTGGCGTGGCTGGCGACCCGGCCGCTGGCCGGGCTGATCCCGGCCTGGCGTGGGCGCTGGCTGCCGGCGGCGGTGCAGGCCGGCCTGTGCTGGCTGCTGGCCGTCACCGCCCTGCTTTGCGGGTTGGCGCAGGGGCGGCTGCTGGCGGTGCGCGAGGTGGAAGTCCTCTCCGACCGCCTGTCCTTCGATGCCCCGCCGCTGCGCCTGGCGCTGGTCGCGGATCTGCATCTTGGCCTGACCAGCCTCCCCGGCCGGGCGGAGGAAGTGGCGCGGCGCCTGGCGGAACTCCAGCCGGACTTGATCCTCTGCGCCGGCGACTTCGTGGATGCCACCGAGCCGCCGGTGCGGGAAATGGTGGCGCCGTTCGCCCGGCTGAACCCGCCACTGGGCAAGTTCGCCGTGGTCGGCAACCACGAAGTCTATCCCGGCCTTGACCAAACCCTGGAACTGCTGCGCCTGGCGGGGTTCACGGCGCTGCGCAACCGCGTGGAGCCGGTGGGCGATGCCTGGCAGGTCGTCGGGGTGGACGACCCCCAGGCGGATCTGCTGGCCGCGAGCCCGGTCTCCGCCGAGACGCTGCTGCTGCCGGAGCGGCGCGGCTTCCGCTATGTGATCCTGCTCAAGCACCGGCCGGAGGTCTCCGCCGCCGCCCGGGAGCGGGCGGACTTGCAGCTTTCCGGGCACACGCATGGCGGGCAGGTCTTCCCGTTTGACCGCTGTCTCCGTCCCTTTTTCCCCTATTTGGAAGGACGTCTCCACGCCTTGCCGGAGGGGCTGAGGCTCTATGTCTCGCCGGGCACGGGGAGTTGGGGATTGCCGGTGCGCTTTGGCACGACGGCGGAGATCACCCTGGTCACCATCCGGCCGCTGCCGCTGGCGGCGGCGCCGCCGTAGGCTTGGCCGTGCTTGCATTTTCCGATCCGGACGGTACTATTCACGCCTTCCCGTCGGCCGGCGGGAAAACCCCAGTATTGAACTGCAACGACCGCTAAATCCGACAAAAAGAATTGTGGAAACATGAATCCTATGGCATCCTCCCACCGCCAACCGCAAGGCAAGCTGGCCTTTCTGATGGACTTCGAGAACCTGATCCTGGGGCTGGAAAACAACGAGCCGGCCAGCGACAAGCCGTTTTCGATCTCCACCGTGATCCAGTTCCTGGAGCAGCAGCACGGCGGCGTGCTCTACCGCAAGGCCTTCGCCGACTGGAGCAATCCCAGGTTCCGCAAGTACGCCCAGGACATGACCCGGGCGGGCGTCGAGATGCAGCACGTGGTGCGCAGCGGCTTCAACGGCAAGAACGCCATCGACACCCACCTCGTCATCCAGGCCATGGACTGCCTCCAGCATTATCCGAACCTCGACACCTTCGTGGTCGCCACGGGTGACGGCGAGTTCCTGCCGCTGGTCGTCAAACTCAAGGCCAGCGGCCGCAAGGTGGTCGGCCTCGGCGCCCAGGGCACGGCCGCCTCGACGCTGGTGGAGAATTGCGACGAATTCCTCTATTGCACGCCCAAGGGGGTGGTGGTGCCGCGGCCACGGAGCGTGGCGGATGCCGCCCCCGTCAGGCAGGCGGTGCAAAGCGTCCTCGCCGCCGAGGGGCCTCTGCCCGTGCGCCGCCTTTATGGGTTCCTCAAGGAGCAGATCCCGAACTTCCTGCCGCGCAACTATGGCTTCAACAACATCTTCGACCTGCTCCGGCAGCAGCCGGCCGTCACCTTGTTCGTCCGGGAGGACGGCGAGGAGGCGGTGTGCCTGAACGAGGGTGGGGGCGTCGCCCCCACCCCCGCCGCGACACCCCCGGCCGCCACCGCGCCGCCACCGGCGCCGGCGGTCGCGGCCACGGCGGAGGAGGAAGGGGCGGGGGCACCCACCGCCGTGCCGATGGCGGCCGCCGCCGAGGCGGGCGAGGCGGCGCCGCAGCGGTTTGCCGACTACATGACCAACACCCGCTGGTTCATCCGCGAACCGCGCATGCGCCACGACATCCTGGACGGCATTTTCCAGCAGCTCCAGCAGCGCAGCGGCTCCCTCACCTTGGACGAACTCCGGCAGCAGGTGGATCCATCCCGCACCGTGACCGACAAGGAATGGTTCGGCACCCTCTTCTCCCTGATCCATGGCGGCTGTCTCTGGGAAGATCCGGGCACGAGCGAAAAACCGATGGACCAGCGCGCCGTCAGCCTGTTCCGCGGCGTCCATGAACTCGACGAGTTCATCACCCGCTATTATTGCAGCCTCTTCCACAAGGCGGCCAATGAGCGCGCCGACATCACCCCCCAGCTCTGCGCCCAATTGATGTACGGCGACACCGCGCCGGAGCACATCGCCCTGTTCGAGCTGGTCCTGCGCCGCCTGAAATCCAGCCGCAATCCCTGAGGCCGGCCTCAGCGCGGGAGCAGCCGTGGGTCGAAGGGCAGCGGCTGCGGCGCCCCAATCCGGATCCCGCCGAACTGGGCGTGGCTGGGGTTGAGCAAGTAGTTGGACTCCTGGGGGATGACCACGCTCGGCACCGCCAGGACGGCGCGGCGCCCCGCCCGCAGCCAGTCCGCGCCGACGCCGCGGGTGGACTCCGGCACCGGCTGCCGCCGCCAGTCCGCCGGCAGCCGGTGCCGGGGCAGCGTCTCGCACCAGTCCGCCGCAAATTCGACCGGGATGGCGACGTACCGGGCGAGCGCGGCCGTGTCGTCCAGGTGCGCCAGGATTTCCAGCACTGCCAAGGAGAGGGAGCCGGCCGTGTAGACCATGGGCGCCCCGGCGGGGTTCCAGCGGCCGGGATAGCGGCTGGCGCCTTCGCCGGTGAAGGCCGCGCCGACGAACTCCAGCCGGGTGATGCGCCAGGCGGCGAGGGTTGGCATCAGGAGAAAACTCCCTGCTCGAGCCGGCCGAGGAGCTCCTCCACCTCGCGCGCCCCGAACTCCGTGCTGGCGTAGTCCAGGGGCGTGCAGCCGCCCAAGGCCGGCCGCGGCTTCTTCAGCCAGGCCTCCGCCTGTTCCGCCGTGCCGAAAACCTCGACCGCGCGCTTGTAGAGGAGCGCGTAGCGCATCACTGGCGCGGACTCCGCGGGGGTCAGCCGGCCGCTGTGCGTGGTGCGCCGGCGCATCAGCGTGCGCGGGCTGATGCCGGTGAGCCGGGTGAAGGCGGTTTGGTTCACTCCCAGCCGCGCCTGGACGCCGGTGAAGGCGGTGACCGGCAGGCCGCTCCGGACTTGATCCACCACATAGGCGACGGAGGCGTCGTGCAATTCCCACGGGGCCGCCTCCGCCCCTTCGTAGCGGATCTTGCCGGCGGCGGTGGTGGCGGCGGGTTGGGTCTTGGCTTTTTTCATGGTCCGATGCCCTCCATCTGGCATAAGTACAATATGCCACTTGTCGCAATTTTTCAAATCGGGCCGCCGCCGCTTATAGTACGCGCACCAGTGCGTCCCCTCTCCCGGCCAGGTCGGGGAGGCGGCACCGGGCGCGGGAGGCGGTGGCATGCGGGCGTTGATCCAACGGGCGAAGCAGGCGCGGGTCGAAATCGGCGGCGAGATCGTCGGCGCGATCGGCGAGGGGTTGGTGGTCTTCCTGGGGATCCGCCAGGGCGACACGCCGGCCGAGGCCGCTTGGCTGGCCGACAAGTGCCTGGAGTTGCGCATCTTCGAGGACGGGGAGGGGAAGATGAACCGTTCCGTCCGCGACCTGCGGGGCGGGCTGCTGGTCATCTCCCAGTTCACCCTCTATGGCGACGCCCGCCGCGGCCGCCGCCCCGGCTTCACGGCGGCCGCGCCGCCGGCGCTGGCCATCCCGCTCCATGAAACCTTCCTCCGCGAACTCCGCAAGGCCGGGCTGCCGGTGGAATCCGGGCGGTTCGGCGCGGAGATGGAAGTATATTTGCAGAACCATGGCCCCGTCACCCTGCTGCTTGAGCGCGAGGCGGCGGGGCCATTCCAGGAGAGCAAGCATGAGCCCTGATTCCACGCCTGCCGCGGCCCCAACCGGCCCCGTGTGTGAACGGCTGACCGGCCGCGAGTTCGTTTCCCGCTGGACGTCCGAGCTGGCCCGGGGGCTGACCCAGGGGCTGGGGGCCACCTACCAGGACGGCACTGGCATCAACCATCTAGACGGCAGCAACATGCCGCAAAGCGAGGAGGTCATCCAAGTCCTCCACGACCTCCTCGAAGTGCTCTTCCCCGGCTATTCCGGCCGCTTCCCCATCGACCGCGCCAACGTCGAGTTCGTCATCGGCAGCCAGGTCAACCACATCTTCCGCCAGCTCGTGGAGCAGATCGAGCGGGCCTATGCCTACAACTGCCGGCTGCGCTGCTGCTCCACCGGCAACTGCCGCCGCCAGGCCGAAGACGCCACCATTGCCCTCCTGGAAGCCTTGCCGCGGCTGCGCGAGCTGCTGAAGAAGGACGTGCAGGCGGCCCTGGACGGCGACCCCGCCACCAATTCGCCCGACGAGGTCGTCATCGCCTATCCCGGCCTCAAGGCCATCGCCATCAACCGCCTCGCCCACGTCCTCTACCAGGCCGGCGTGCCGCTGGTCCCGCGGGTCATGGGCGAGTACGCCCATGCCGTCACCGGCATCGACATCCATCCCGGCGCCACCCTCGGCGCCAGCCTCTTCATTGACCACGGCACCGGCGTGGTGGTCGGCGAGACCGCCGTGGTCGGCGACAACGTCAAAATCTACCAGGGGGTGACCCTTGGCGCCCTGAGCTTCCCCAAGGACGCCTGCGGCCGGATCATCAAGGGGGCCAAGCGCCACCCCAACATCGAGGACAACGTGACCCTCTACGCCGGCGCCACCGTGCTCGGCGACATCACCATCGGCCACGACTCGGTCATCGGCGGCAACGTCTGGATCACCGAGAGCGTGCCGCCCTACACCAAGGTCACCGTCGCCCCCCCCGACCTCGCCATCCGCACCCGCAAGCCCACCGCCTGAGCCAGCCTGAGAGCGAAAGAAAGAGCCTGCCATGAGCATGATCCATGACGTCACCGCCCGCGACAATGCCACCGCCGCCGCGCCGCCGCCGCCAGTCCAGGCGAAATGCGGATTGGCCATTGCCAGCATGGTGCTGGGGCTGCTTGGCGTGCTCTCCTGTGTCCTCGGCCCCCTGTTCGGCATTCCCGCCGTCGTTTGCGGGCATCTGGCCATGGGCAAGATCCGGCAGTCCAACGGCACCTTGGGCGGCGGCGGCCTTGCCACCACGGGGCTGATCACTGGCTACATCGGCATCGCCATGCTGCTGATCGCCCCGATCCTCGCGGGGCTGATGCTCCCCGCCATCGGCGGCGCCCGGGAAAGGGCGCGGCGCATCAACTGCGTCGCCAACCTCTCCCAGATCGGCAAGGCCTGCAAGATGTACAGCATGGATTATCGGGACAACCTGCCGCCGTCCTTCGCCGTCCTGGCGCAGGAAAAATATTTGGAAGCGCCCAAGGTCTTTGTCTGTCCCAGCACGAATAACGTGATGGCCACTGATTCGGAGTCGTTTGCCGACAAGCAGTGCGAGTCCTACCTCTATTTCGGGGCGGGGCAAACCGAGGACAGCATGGACAGCGCCACCGTCCTTGCCGCCGACCGCGACGGCAACCACCGGAACTTCAGCATCGTGCTGTTTGGCGACGGCCATGTCCAAGGCTTCACCGGCCCGAACCTGGAGACCATTGTCCGCCAGAACCACCTGCGCCTCCCCGGCCCCCCGACGGAATGAGGCACTCCGCCGGACGATGAGCCCCATGGGGCTGATGAGTCCGATGGAACCGATCCGCACCCCCCCCCAGAACCCCAGAAACCCAGAACCGAAGAGCGAAAGAAAGAGCCTGCCATGAGCATGATCCATGACGTCACCGCCCGCGAAATCCTTGATTCCCGCGGCAACCCGACCGTCGAAGTCGAAGTCGTCCTTGACAGCGGCACGGTCCGCCGCGCCGCCGTCCCCTCCGGCGCCTCCACCGGCGAAAACGAGGCGTTGGAGCTGCGCGACGGCGACAAGAAGCGCTACCTCGGCAAGGGCGTCCTCAAGGCGGTCGCCAACGTCAACGACACGATCCAGCCCGAACTGGAGGGGATGGACGTGTTCGACCAGGTCGGCATTGACCGGACGATGCTCGAGATGGACGGCACCCCCACCAAGTCCAAGCTCGGCGCCAACGCCATCCTCGGCGTCTCCCTGGCCTGCGCCCATGCCGCCGCCGCCGAACTCGGGCTGCCGCTCTTCCGCTACATCGGCGGCACCAACGCCAAGGTGCTGCCCGTGCCGATGATGAACATCATCAACGGCGGCGCCCATTCCGACGCGCCGATCGACTTCCAGGAGTTCATGATCCGCCCGGTCAACTTCCCGAGCTTCCGCGAAGCCCTCCGCGCCGGCTGCGAGATCTTCCACGCCCTGAAGAAGGTGCTGCATGACCGCGGCCTGGGCACCGCGGTCGGCGACGAGGGCGGCTTCGCCCCCAGCCTCGCCGGCGTCGAGGACGCGCTGGACGTGATCATGCTGGCCATCGAGAAGGCCGGCTACGCGCCGGGCAAGCAGGTCAAGATCGCCCTCGACGTCGCCTCCTCCGAGTTCTATGACCGCGAGAAGAAGCTCTATGTCTTCAAGAAGGCCGCCAAGGCCGGCAAGAAAGCTGAGTCCAAGACGGCGGAGGAGATGGTCAAGTTCTACGGGAAGCTGCTCAAGGCCTATCCGATCGACTCCATCGAGGACGGCATGTGCGAATGCGACTGGGAGGGCTGGAAGCTGCTCACCGCCGCCCTCGGCGGCAAGTGCCAGCTTGTCGGCGACGACCTCTTCGTCACCAACGTCAAGTACCTGGAGAAGGGGATCCGGGAGAAGGCCGGCAACGCCATCCTCGTCAAGGTCAACCAGATCGGCACCCTGACCGAGACGCTGGACGCCGTGGAGATGGCGCACCGCCACGGCCTGGCCGCCGTCCTCTCCCACCGTTCCGGCGAGACCGAGGACAGCACCATCGCCGACATTGCCGTGGCCACCAACTGCGGCCAGATCAAGACCGGCTCCGCCAGCCGTTCCGACCGCATGGCCAAGTACAACCAGCTCCTCCGGATCGAGGAGATGCTGGGCGCCAAGGCGGTCTATGGCATGAAGCGGATTGCCTGAAACCGGCCCCGGCCCGGAGGCGCGGCCCGCACGGGATGGTTCCCGGCGGGCCGCGCCCGTTTTTCGCCGCCTCACCGGCGCCGGGGGGGCGGCATGGGGGGCAGGCGGTCCGCCGACGGCGGGCGGCGGTGGTGGGCGCGGTAGAGCCGGGAAAAGTAGAGCGGGTCGGCGTAGCCGACGGCGGCGGCGGCCTCCTTGACGCTGAGCCCGGAGTGGAGCAGCAGGTCGCGGGCGGCGTCCAAACGGAGGCGGCGCAGGAACGTCTGCGGCGACTGGCCGGTTTCCCGTTGGAAGCAGGCACGCAAATAGGCGGCGCTGAGCTGGACGCGTTCCGGGAGGGCGCGGAGCGGGTCGGGCCGGGCGTACTCGTCGCACAGGATGCGAATGGCCGCATGCACGGCGAAGGTCGAGCGCGGCGGCGCCTGGGCGGCGGGCGCGTGGCGGGCGTGGCGGAGGAAACGGGCCAGGAGCCCCTTGAGTTCCCCTTCGGCCTCCATCTGGACGGCGGCCCCGGAACCCTCCAGCCCCAGCCGGTGCAGCCGGTGCAGGCTGGCGGCGTCCGCACTGTCCGCCGGCAGGCGCAGGAGCGGCCGCGGGAAAGCGGGCAGCTCCCCGCCGGGGGCGGCGGCGAACTCGCAAAAGGCGAAGCGGACGCCGTCGCGCCCATCTACCCGCCAGGACGCCAGGCTGTGGGCCGGACGGAAGAGCAGGCTTCCCGATCCCAGCGCCAGCCGCTGGCCGCCCAGGCGGTAGTCCAGGTTGCCGCTTTCCACCAGGAGCAGCTTCGGGTGGGCGACCATCCCCCACGGCGACACCGTTCCGCGGCGCAGCTCGACGCGGCAGGCGAGCGTGATCCGCAGCCGGTGGCCGAGGAGCCAGGCGCAATAGGCCGAATTGGAAAGTGGCTGGTCCATCGTGGCCTTTCCTGGGGGCGAAGGGGGAATGATATGGAGAAAAAGTCTGAATCACTGGAGGCTGCCGACCGGCCTGGCACGGGCTTGATTCCCTTGGGAGAGGAGCCATTCGCCACCGTCCCTGGCCGCCGGTGCCCAAGCCCACGCCACCGCCAGGCATGGACAATATAGCGAATCTGGCAAAATGACAGCGGCGGTTTCCGAGCTATGGTAGGCGCATCAAGACCGCAGGCCGCTTTGCACGGAGTGAACCGCCAATGAATGCCCGCCAACGCCTTTTTGCCGCCCTCAACCGCGAGCCGGTTGACCGCGTCCCCATCTGGCTGCTTTTCCCCTACCATCCCATTGGCTGTTACGTGGACGTGCGCACCCATCCGCAGTGGCGCCGCGTCTTCGACGCCTCGCGCGGCACCTGCATCATGCTCGACCGGCGCAACCTCGACATCCCCTTCTTCGCCCCGGAGGTCGTGGAGCGCCAGGAGCGGACACGGCTCCCGGACGGCACCGTCGAGGACCGCCTCACCGTGGAATGGCAGGGGCGCTCCCTGGTCTCCTGGCAGCGTTCCGGCCCCGCCGGCACGCAGGTGAAGAAGCTGCTGGAATCGGAGGAGGACCTGGCGTTCTTCGCCGCGCTGCCGGTGCTCGCCGACCGGGCGGCCTTGAGCCGGGAACTGGACCGGCTCCTCCCGGAGTACCTGCGGGAGAAGGCGGAATTCCCCGCCGAGCACGGCGCGATGATGCTTGACTTGGGGGATCCGATCACCATCCTCTATGGGCGCTCGAAGCTCGAAGAGTACGCCATCTGGTCCCTGACCTGCCCCGAGCTGGTCGAGTCCGTGCTGCGCAAGCTGCAGGAGCGGTTCGTCAACCTCTACCACCTGACCCTCGAGCGGGATTTGGCGGACCTCTATTTCCTGGTCGGCTCCGAGCTGGCCTCGCCGCCCCTGGTGAGCGTGGAGACCTTCCGCCGCTGGGTGGTGCCGTTCGAAACGGAACTCATTGACTTGGTCCATGCCCACGGCAAGAAGGTGATCCTCCATTACCATGGCCAGATCAAGGAAGTGTTGCCGGACATCCTGGCGATGGCGCCGGACGCGCTCCACACCATCGAAGCTCCGCCCATCGGCAATTGCACCTTGCCCGAGGCGTTCCAGATCACCCACGACCGCCTCACCCTCATCGGCAACATCCAGTATGACGACTTCCGCAGTTCGACGCCGGAACAGATGCGCGCGGCCGTGGCCCAAGTCCTGGCCGAGGCGAAGGGGCATCCCTTCATCCTCTCCCCCTCCGCCGGCCCCTACGACCCGGAGCCCGGCGAAGCCATGATCGAAAATTACCTCGCCTTCATCCAGGCGGGATGGGAACTGGGCGCCCAGCAACAGTAAGGACGAAAGAGGGAGTGCAGCCAATGCGTGAACAGAAGCACAAGGTGGATTTCTGCGTGGTCGGGGGCGGCATGGCCGGGCTCTGTGCGGCCCTGGCGGCGGCGCGGCACGGCGCGAAGGTGGCGCTGGTCCAGGACCGGCCGGTGCTCGGGGGCAATGCGTCCAGCGAAATCCGGATGTGGATTTGCGGCGCCCATGGCGAAAACAACCGCGAGACCGGCATCCTCGAGGAGATCCAGCTCGCCAACCTTCACCGCAACCCGCGCCAGAACTATTCCCTCTGGGACAGCGTGCTCTACGAAAAGGCCCGCTTCCAGGAAAACCTGGAGCTGTTCCTCAACTGCACCGTCACCGCGGCGGCGGGCGATGGGGCGCGCCTCCGCTCCGTCAAGGGCTGGCAGCTCACCACCGAGAGCTGGCACCTCATCGAGGCGGATCTGTTCGCCGACTGTTCGGGCGACGGCACCCTCGGGGCGCTGGCCGGCGCCGAGTTCCGCCTCGGCCGCGAGGCACGCCGGGAATTCGGGGAGGACATCGCCCCAGAGGAGGCCGACCGCAAGACCATGGGCATGAGCTGCCTGCTCCAGCTCCGGGAGGCGCCGGGGCCGCGGCCCTTCCGCAAGCCCGCCTGGGCCCACACCTATCGGACCGATGAGGAAATGAACGCCAAGCCGCACGGCCACATTGGCGACAACTACTGGTGGATCGAGGTCGGCGGCGAGCAGGACAGCATCCACGACACCGAACAGTGCCGGGACGAGCTGCTGAAGATCGTCTTCGGCGTCTGGGACCATCTCAAGAACCAGGGCGACCACGGCATGGCCAACTGGGAGCTGGAATGGGTCGGCTTCCTGCCGGGCAAGCGCGAAAGCCGGCGCTTCGTCGGCGACCACATCCTCACCCAGCACGACGTGCGCGCCGAGGGGCGCTTCGACGACCTCGTCGCCTATGGCGGCTGGAGCATGGACGACCATTACCCCGCCGGCTTCCACCATCCCGGCCACGGCACGATCTTCCATCCCGCCCCCAGCCCCTACGGCATCCCCTACCGCTGCCTCTATTCACGGAACCTCGGAAACCTCTTCTTCGCCGGCCGCAACATCAGCGCGACCCACGCCGCCATCAGTTCCACCCGGGTCATGGGCACCTGCTCCCTCCTCGGCCAGGCGGTCGGCACCGCGGCGGCCATTGCGGTCCGCCACGGCTTGACGCCCCGGGCCGTCGGGCAGCAGCGGCTGCGGGAGCTGCAACAGACGCTCATGGAGGACGACTGCTGGCTGCCCGGGCGGACGCGGGAAGTGCCGGAATTGGCACGCACGGCGGCGCTCACGGCCAGCGAGGGCGACCCGGAGCCGCTGCGCAACGGCTGCGACCGCCCCGTCGCCGGCGCCGACAACGGCTGGAGCGGCCGCCTGGGCGCAACCGTCACCTATGAGTTCGCCGCCCCCCGCCAACTGCGCCTGGCCCGGCTGGTCTTCGACAGCGACCTCAACCGCCAGCCATACCATGGCACCCGCTGCATTTATCCCCTCAACCAGCCGGAGGTGACGTCGCCGGCCAGCCTGGTGCGCGCCTTCCGCCTGGAAATCCGCGACGCGGCGGGCGCCTGGCGCAGCGTCCACCACGAGCCGGAGAACCATCAGCGGCTGGTGCGGATTCCGCTTTCCGGGACGGCCACCGCCGTGCGCTTCGTGCCCGAGGCCACCTGGGGCGCGGAGCTGGCGCACCTCTTCGCCTTCGACGTCCGCTGAGCCGGTTCAGGCCGGCCGCCGCGGCCAGGCCAGGGGCAGGGCCAGGAGCAGGTTGAAGGCGGCGCAGAGCTGGCAGGTGCCGGCCAGCCCAAGCGTCGGGATGAGCAGGGTGCCGGCGAGGAGGGCGCCCAGGCTGGCCCCGAGCAGGTCCGCGGCGTAGAGCCGCGGCGTGGCGCCGCCCGCGCCTTGCTCCGCCTCCCGGCGCACGGCCAGCGGGAACTGCGCCCCCGTCAGCCCCCCCAGAGCAAAGGCCGCCAGCGCCAGCAGCGCCTGGCCGGCCCAGGCGCCAGCGGTGGCCAAGCCGCCCAGGGCGGCACTGGCCCGCAAGCCCCATGGCAGGGCCGCCGCCGCCAGCGCCAGGGCGATGCCGGCGCCCGGCAGGAGGAGCCACTCCCGGCGTTTGCCGGCCGCCCCCCGCTCCACGGCCCAGGCGCCGGCGGCCAGCCCCGCCATGAACAGGGTCACCACCAGGCCGACTTGGCGATACAAGGCGCCGAAGAGCGTCTGCAACCCCAGGAGCAGCACCACGGAAAGGCTGGAGGCGGTGAAGCCGGTGGCGAAGATCAGCCGCCCCGCCGGCCGTTGCCAGAACAGGCAGGCCAGGCAGAGGACCGCCGCCAGCCCGGCGGGGAGCAGCAGCGCGCGCCCGCCGCCGGCGCGGCCGAGCCAGTGGCGCAGGTGCAGGCGGAAGAGGAACGGCTGGAAATCGCGGTTCACGGGGGCGGCGGCCGCCGCGGCCCGTTCCAGGTCTGCCAGCCGGTCCGGCGCCAGCATGGTGTCGAGATAATGGCGGGTGAGGAGGCGGACTGGAATCCGCGCCTGCGCCAGCCGGCCACCAATCTCCGCCGTGAGTTCGCCGTCCGACGCCAGGAGCAGGATCTGGCCGGCGGGCAGCAGCCGGACGTTGCGGAAGGCCGTCTGCGCCGTGGCGCGGCCGCAGGCGAGGAGCGCGGCGAGATCGGGGCCGATGTAGTTGTAGTATTCGCCGATGGGCAGGGCGAGCACGCCGCCAGGGGTGAGCACCGCCTTGGCCGCGGCGAAGGCTTCGGCCGTGTAGAAGCGGTTGCTCTGCAACGTGTCGGGCGGCGGCAGGTCAAAAATGACCACGTCGTAGCGCCGGCCGGCCGCGCCCTGGTTCAGCCAGAGCCGCCCGTCCACCAGGAGCCGCCGGCGGCGGGGGTCGGCGGCGGGGCCGGAGATGAAACGGTCCGCCAGCCCGACGAGGGCCGGATCCACCTCCAGGCAATCCAGGGAACGGAGCTGGTGCTTGAGCAGTTCCCGGTCAACCCCCTCCACGCCGCCGCCGACCAGGAGGACCGCTTGCGCATCCAGCCGCTGCGCCA
Source organism: Lentisphaeria bacterium (assembly GCA_041648735.1). Taxonomy (GTDB): domain Bacteria; phylum Verrucomicrobiota; class Lentisphaeria; order Oligosphaerales; family CAITYL01; genus JBAZOO01. Next base: position 32,476 of record JBAZOO010000017.1, on the reverse strand, counting down.
ACGGCAGGTGCGCCGTCTCTTCGGCCGCCTCGGGGAAGTCCGTGGCATAGAGGGCGATGCCGTTGCCATACACGGCATGGCGGCCGGCCGCCTGGGTGACGACCAGGCTTTCATAGGCCGACGGGATTCGGGCCACCACCCTTTCGCCCGGATACAGCCAGTCCGTGGAAAGCGCGGCGAGCCGGGGCAAAATGACGGCGGCCGCGACTGCGAAGGCCGCCGTGAGGGCCGCCACTGTCCGGCTGCGGAGTCCGCAACCATGCCAGCCCACGGCCAGGGCCACCCCCAGGTCCAGCGCCAGGGGGATGGCCAGGCCAGTGAGCGGTTCCAGCCAGGTCACCAGCAGGAAGGTGAAGAGCAGGCCGCCCGCCACGCTGCCGGCGCAGTCGGCCGCATAGATTTGGCGGGCGGCGCGTGGCTCGTCGCTGGCGGCGGCGCCGGCGCGGGCGACGGCGGCGGCCAGGGGGATGAGGAAGCCGTCCAGCAGGCAATAGGGCAGCAGCACCCCCAAGCTGAGGGTGAAAACCGTCCCCACGCCGGCGGCGGTTCCCGGGAGGATGACGTGGTTGCGCAGCGCCCGCAGCGCCAGGGCCTGGGTGGCGGGGAGCAGGGCGGCGGCGGCCAGCCCGATGGCCAGCCACGCCGCCGGCCGCTTCAGCCGGGGGATGAGGAGCCGCGCCGCGGCGGCGCCGGCACCGCCGGCGAACAGCCAGTTGGCCAGCAAGACCCCCAGCACCAGCTCGTTGCCGGCAAAGGCGCCGAGCAGCTCCCGGAACAGGGTCAATTGCGCCAGGACGGCGGTGAAGCCAAGGGCGGCGGCGGCGAGCCCGGCCAGCCACCGTGGGCGGGCGGGTTGGCGGGCAACTGGCGCCCCGTTTGCCGTGATCCTCATGGCCGCTCCTCTTCCGCTTTTCCGCGCGCCGGCCGGAAGCCGCCGGGCCTGGATGGCAGTCCGCTGCCGGTTCACAATCCTACCATACGCGTCCGCCGCCAAGTTGTCCAAGAACCGCTACTACCATCCCCCAAGGGCTGCGCCAACCGCCGCGTGGTGGCCGGCAACCGCGCCTTTCCGCGGACTCCGCGCGCCAACCGCCGCGTGGCGGCCGGCAACAACGCCTGCGGAGACGCCCCTGGCCAAACTGGCCGCCCCGCCCCCGGTGCGTGCCAGCCACCGCCCGGCCCCCATATCCCTTGCCGCCACGGAGCGCCGGGGACGCTCCGCCGACTTTCTCTTTCTCCAGGCCAGGGCGCGCCCGCGGCGCCACCTCTCCCCAATGCCATACGGCCGGGAACCGTCGGGCGGCGTCAATGCCGGGATGGACCGAAAAACCGTCAAGCCCGGCGAAATCCCGGCAAACCCGGCGCGGCCCCGCCGGAAAGCTTGCATTCCCCGCCGCTGGCGGGTAGAATACCTTCCGTCGGCCCGCCGCGGCGGGAACCGCCGCCCCGTCCGATTCGGCCGGCAAACCCGGAAAAACCGTTGAATAACAAGTTGGGCCAAACGGAAAAGGAGAACCACAATGCCAACAATCTCGATGTTTTATGGCATTTTGATACAGATGTATTTTTACGACAACAAGAAGCACCAATGTCCCCACCTGCACGCTGAATACGGCGAGCCCAGGTGACGGTTGGCATCGAGGATGGCTCCATATTGGCTGGAAGTCTGCCCACTGCCAAGATGAAGCTGGTTCAGGCTTGGGTCGAAATACACAAAGAGGACCTACTGGCCGACTGGAAGCTGGCGGTTGCGGGTGAGCCAGTGTTCAAAATTGAACCCTTGAGATAGAAGGATAGTCGCCATGGACACCATTACCAAAGCGATTCCGTTGGACGATTACCGAATTGACATTCTTACCAGCAGTGGCATTTCGGGTGTCTTTGATGTCAAGCCATACCTGAAAGGTTCGGCATTCAAAGAACTTGCGGATCAAGCTTATTTTCGGTTGGTGCGGCCTGCGCACCACGGAATTATGTGGCCGAATGAACAAGATTTTAGTTCGGATACCATTATCTGGGACATCAAGAAGTCCCAACCATCGGCTTCAGCGGACGGCGTTCCGCCGCCCGCTGAGCCGTAGCGTTCGAAGCATAAGATTGAAACAAACCAACGGCAATGGTAGTGTGGAAGCCTTATGAGTACATTAACAAAAGCAAACGTGTTGAGCCTGAGCGTTCCCGAGCGCATCCAGCTCGTCGAGGATATATGGGACACGGTGGCTGAAGTGCCGGAAGAAGTCGGACTGACCGACGAGCAGAAGGCGGAAATTGACCGCCGGCTGGATGCGTATCATCAGAATCCAGACGAGGGGGCTCCGTGGGGGATGGTGCGTGAACGGATCAGGAGCAGAGGATGAGGCGACGGCTCATTGTCCGCCCGGAAGCCGAAGCGGAGATGACTGAGGCGTTCGACTGGTACGAGGATCGTGTCCCCGGTCTTGGCTCAGAGTTTCTTCTGTGCGTGGATGCCGTTTTCAGCGCCATTCAGCGCACGCCACAACAATACCCTCGTGTGCACAAGACTGCACGGCGTGCCTTGTCGCGCCGTTTCCCCTACGAGATCATCCTTGCCGAGGATGACGAACGTGTCGTCGTCCTTTCGGTATTTCATGCCAAACAAAATCCGAAACGCTGGCAGGAACTAATCTGAAGAGCTTCGAACAAAACGCTGCTCACAGATTCGCAAAACCGCGGCGGTTTTGAGAAATGGAGAGCAGTGAGCGTTCGGTTCTTGAAACAATGACAAAGGAATGAGCACGAATGGCTTTGCTCTTCGATGGAATGCACGCAAAGCGAGTGCCAATGTCGCCAAGCATGGTGTGACTTTCGACGAGGCGAGCACAGTATTTCCGGACACTCTCTCGGTCACGATTGGCGATCCTCTGCACTCTGACGGAGAAGACCGATCCGTGTGCTGGTAGGCCACTCGCACAAGAGCCGCCTACTGGTAGTGGTCCACACCGAACGCGGCGACCGAATTCGAATCATCAGTGCCCGAGAGGCCACCGCCGGAGAAAGACGCACCTATGAAGAAAATGCCTGACGATCCTGATATGCTGGAAGAATACGATTTCAGCAAAGGTGTCCGCGGAAAATACGCCAAGCGTTACGCGGAAGGAACCAATGTGGTCGTCCTGGATCCGGATGTTGCCCGGTATTTCCCGGACCACAAGGCGGTCAACGACTCCCTTCGTTCTCTGATCGCCATCATCCAACGGCAATCGCCGACCGAACCAACCGCTGCACACGGACGCGCTACCGCGCGCCGGTGAACCGCCGCGCTCGGCCGTTACCGTCGCCGCAACATTGATTCGGGCTGAGCTGGAGCGCTGAAGGCGCGGCAAGCGTCGCCTCTGACCCATCTGGAGCGTGGGCCAGGGCTGGGGCATGGCGGGTTCCGGCGCGGGCCGGTGGTCGGCTTGGCGGCGGGAGTCCGGAATTCACCCCAGCGGTGCGGCGGGTGCGGCGGGCGCGGCGGCCAACCGCGGGCAGGCCTCGCGGTAGTTGCACCAGCGGCAGGGACGGTCGCTTTCCGCCAGGGGGAAGCTTTCCTCCGGCAGCGGCTCGTTGGCCACCGGATCCGCCACCAGGGCGCGCATCGCCGCGGCGCTGGTCAGGATCTGGTCGCGGGCGTCAACCAGCATGGCCGGGTCGGAAGGGTACTCCCGCACCAGCGCCTGCTCCCGCAGGAACACCCCGTACACCTTCACCCGCTCCGGCGCCACCCCCCATTTCTCGGCGGCGAAGAAGGTGTAGCAGGCCAGTTGCAGCCGCAGCGCCGCCGCGTCCTCCGCCCCCGTCTTCCAATCCAGGATGCGCAGAATCCCCGCCGGATCGGTGTAGGCGAAATCCACGGCGCACCAGACCTTGAGCCCGTCCAAGGCGAAGGTGTCGAGCTGGTCCACCGGCTTCCAGTTCAAATGCGAGACGGCCAGCAGCTCCTTGAGCGTTGCGGACTCCGCAAACGCCTGCAAGCCATCGTTGACCTTGCGGCGGATCCGCTCCGTCTGCTCCGGCGGCAGGGTGCGGCCGTTGCCGTAGTACAGCTCGAAGAGGTTCGTCCGCTTCGGATACCGCTCCCACTCGCGCCCCACGGCCTCGACCCAGCCCGAGCGCAGCTTGAGCCGGGCATGGGCCTGCAATTCCCCCGCGGTGACCGGCGTCCCCTTCATCATGGATCGCCGCAGCGCCTCGGCAATCGTCTCATGGACGATGCCGCCGGCCCACATGTCCAGGGTGCGCAGGTTCTTCAGCCGGTAGAGGCGCCGCGTCCGCTCCGGCGCGGCGGCGTCCCAGCCATTCCAGGCGCCGTAGTAGGTGTAGAAATAGGCCCGCCGGCACTCGCTGAACAGCTTGTGGCGGGAGGCGGACCAGCTCAGTTCGTTGACCAGTTGGGCCATGGCCAGGCAAGTATAGCGGCCGCCCGCCCCAAGTCAACTTCCGCCGCCGCGGCTCGGTCGGCGCGGTCGGATCACCACAGCGCCGCCCGCTGAAGCGTGGGACCTGCCGTCCAGCCAAAAAACTCGCAGGGCGGAAGGTGGGCCGTCCAGAGGAAACGCCACCGCCACCAAACAGCCCACGCTGAAGCGTGAACTCCAACCCGAGCCGCCCCGCCGTGCGGATGCCGCGGGGGTGCCGCCCGCCATTCCCTTGGAGCGCGTGCAGTTCGCCGCATGGCTGGCCCTGCTCGCCGCCGCTCCCCTCCTCTGACACGCCCGCGGCATCTGTCCCGCCTTCCACGCCCTTCTTCTGGCGCAACTTCTGCCCCGCTGGGCACCCCGGACACACACCAAGCCACCGGCCGCCGCCCGGCGGGGCGCAGCGGTATAGTACCACCGTCGCTGGCCTGGCCGGGCCTGGCCGCGCCAAGCCCAACCGCCACTCGCCGCGCCGGGATCCCCCCTCATGCCACGCCTCTGCCGCTTCCTCCTCCTGCTGCTCCTGCCGCTGCTGGCCACCGGCTGCCTCACCCTCGAAGAGACTTTGGTCTTCCACCGCGACGGCTCCGGCAGCGTCCAGCTCGTCTACCGGATGGACGAGGCGCAACTGCCCGCCTTCACCGCCGGCCTGGCCGCCATCGCCGGCGAGGGGCAGGAAACCGGCATCTTCACCGACGAGGGGCTCGCCCGCAAGCAGTTCAGCGGCGACGGCATCACCCTCAAGGAGTTTGCCAGCTACCAGCGGCAGGGGAAGCGCAACGTCCGCATCTTCTGCGCCGTGACCGACATGCAGCGGGCCTTGGCTTCGGGCAAGTTTGGCGACATCGTCTACGTCCGCCGCGAGGACGGAACCTACCGCCTGCGCCTGCTGCTGCCCGAGCCCGGCCAGCCGCTGGACGCCGCGGCGGCCGCCCGGCTCCGGGAGAAGCTCAAGGGTCTCGCCGTCACTTTCACCATCCACGTGCCGGGCCGGATCCAGGAGGCGGCCGGCGCCGAAATCCGCGGCAATTCCGCCCGCTGGCAGTTCGACGCCGCCAGGGACGATGCCTTCCTCCGCGCCACCCCAGTCATCGAGGCGCTGTTCACCGGCCCCGAACCCCGCGCCCGCCGCTGATTCCCATGCCTTCCCCCTCCCACCCCCGCCCGAGCCACCGCCCCTTGCCGGCGCCGCCCGCCGCCACTGCCGCGGCCGCGGCCGCGGAACCGGAACCGCGCCTGCGGCTGGCCAAGTTCCTGGCCGCCGCCGGCCTCGCCTCCCGCCGCGCCGCCGAGGGGCTGATCACCGCCGGGCGCGTGGCCGTCAACGGCCAGGTCGTGGCCACCCCCGCCTGCACCGTCGAGCCCGCCCACGACCGGGTCACCTGCGACGGCCAGCCGGTGACGCTCCGGCCGACGACCACCGTGCTCATGCTCCACAAGCCCGCCGGCTACACCTGCTCCGCCCACGACCCACATGCGGCAAAGCTGGCGCTCGACCTGCTGCCCAAGGAGGCCGGACGCCTCTTCTCCGTGGGCCGCCTGGACCGCGACAGCGAGGGGCTGCTCCTCTTCACCAATGACGGCGACCTTGCCAACCGGCTGACCCATCCGCGCTTCGGCATCCCCAAGACCTACCGCCTCCTGGCCCGCGGCCGGGTGACGCGCCAGACCTGCGCGGCCTTCCAGAACGGCCTGGAGCACGACGGCGAGTTCCTGAAAGCCGCCGAAGCGCGCATCCTCGGGCCCGGCCCGGAGCCGGGCACCACGGAGCTGGAAATCGTCCTCCTGGAGGGGCGGAAGCGGGAAATCCGCCGGCTGTGCAGCCTCCAGCACCTCTTCGTGCTGCGCCTGCAACGGCTGCGCTTCGGCCCCGTGGCGCTCGGTGCCTTGGCCGCCGGCGCCTGGCGCCCGCTGACCGACCGGGAGCTGGCGGCGCTGCGCCGCGCCGGGGCGGCGGCGGCCCCCCAAGGCGCTGGCTGACGGCGGCGCGGCGCGCTCAGCCCGGCTTCGGCGGCTGGTTGAGCAGCAGCCAATAGAAGCCGAGCGTGCGCACCGCGGCCGTGAAGTTCTCGAAGTCCACCGGCTTGACGATGTAGCTGTTCACCCCCAGCCGGTAGCATTCCTGGATGTCGCTGTCCTCGCGGGAGGAGGTGAGCATGACCACGGGGATGCTCCGGGTGCGTGGATCGTCCTTGATCCGCTTCAGCACTTCGATGCCGTTGACCTTGGGCAGCTTGAGGTCGAGGAGGATGACGCTCGGCCCGGTGCCAAGGTCGCGCCCCGCATGCCGCCCCGTGCCGAAGATGAACTCCAGCGCCTCGGCGCCATCGCCCGCCACCTGGATCTGGTTGGTGAAGTTGTGCTTGCGGAACGCCCGCAAGGTCAGCTCCACGTCGTTCGGGTTGTCCTCGACCAGCAGGACGCGGACGCTGTTGTCGCTCATGATGAACCCTCCAAGGCAAAATGGAAAGTCGCCCCAACCTCCGGCTGCCCTTCGGCCCAGACCCGGCCGCCATGGCGGAGAACAATCCGCTTGACAATGGCCAGGCCGATGCCGGTCCCCTCGAATTCGCTCTCCCCGTGCAGCCGCTGGAAGACGCCGAACAGCTTGCCGGCATAGGCCATGTCGAAGCCGGCGCCGTTGTCCTTGACCCAATACTCCACCTCGCCAGCCTCGCGCCGGCCGCCGACCTCGACCAGCGCCCGCTCCCGCCGCCGCGTGTACTTGAAGGCATTGCCGAGCAGGTTCAGCCAGACCTGCTTGAGCAGCGCTGGATCGCCTTGGCAGGGGGGCAGCCCGCCCAGCCGCAGGTCAAGGGAACGCCCCTCCTGCTCCAGCCGCAAATCCTCCAACGCCGCCCGCACCAATTCATTGACATCAACCTCCCGTTTGACCAGCGGCTGCCGGCCGAGCCGGGAAAACTTGAGCAAATCTTCAATCAGCCGCCCCATTTTCCGGGCATTGCCTTGCACCACCCCCAGGCAGCGCCGGGCCTCCCCGGAAAGCTGCGGGGCGAAGTCCTCCTCCAGGATTTGGACAAAGCCGTCAATGGCCCGGAGCGGCGCCCGCAGGTCGTGCGAGACCGAGTAGGAAAAGGCCTCCAGCTCCTTGTTGGCCGCCTCCAATTGGGCGGTGCGGGCGGCGACCCGGCTTTCCAGCTCGGCATTGGCCTGGCGCACCGCGGCTTCCGCCCGCCGCCGCTCCGCCAGGTCGTCCAGCTTCTCCAGGGCGAACGCCACATCCGCCGCCGTCTCCGCCAGCAGCGCCTTCTCCCGATCCCGCAGGACCATCGCCTCATGCACCTCGACCCCGAGCAGCAGGGGGGCGTGGCCGCGGGGGCGGATGGGCATGGCGGCAAGCGCCCGGAAGCCGTGGCAGAGGGCATGCTCATGGAGCGGGGCAAGGCGCGCCTCCCCCAGGAGGTCGAGGCAGAGGACAAGGCCGTGGCCTTCCCGGATCGGATCGGCCGCGCCCATCCCGCTTTCCGCGGGGAAGTCGAAGGGGAATGGCGGCAGCGCCGCCCCGCCTTCGCCATGGCTGGCGACCGGGTTGACCACGCCCGCCGCCGCGTCGAACTCGCCAATCCACGCCAGGGGGAACCCGCCAAACTCCACCATCGCCTGGCAGACCTTGGGCAGCAATTCCGCCTTGCCAGCGGTGCGGATCACCGCCTGGTTGACCTGGCTCAGGGCCGCGTAGAGCCGGCTCAGCCGCTCGACTTCGGCCTCATGCGCCCGCCGCGCCCGTTCGGCCGCCTCGCGGGCACGGCCGTTGGCGTACACCGCCCCGGAAATGCCGGCAAAAAGGAGGATGGCGCCACCCAAGATGCCGGCAAATGCCGCGTCGTGCCGCCGGGAGCGAATGGCGAGTTCGCCGCGGATCAAGCTGTCCATCGCATCGGCCTGCCGCTCCAAGGCATCGAAGGCGCGGCGCAGCTCGGCTTCCGCCAAGGGGTCGCCCGCCGGTGCGGCGCGCAGCCCCGCCAGCCGGCCACGGAACCGGCGCATGGCGCCGGCGAACTCCGCCAAGGTCGGCAACGGCTCGGCCGCCGCCGCCAACCGCCGTTCCCGCAGGGCCTGGTCGAACGCCAAAACCGCCTGGTCCAAGAGCGCCAACCCCTGGGCCCGGTCATACGGCGCCTGGGGCGCGCCGGCCAGGACGACATGCACATAGCCCTTGGCCAAGTCGATGCGTGCCCCCCGCAGGTGCCCCAGCTCGCGGGAAAAACGTGTGTCAAACTGCCGCTGGCGGTGCTGGATCCAGGCCAGGGCGCCACAGACCAAGGTGGCGGCAAGCACGGTGATCCAGGACCAGGCCAGGGCGCTGGCGCCGAACCTGGCCGCCAGCCGCTTGGAAATGGACACAATGGAACTCATGGTGGAGCCTCAGCCAATATCTCCGCGGTGGTGGCCGCCCCCGGCAGTTCCGCCGCGCCAAACCCGAAAGGGGCAACCAGATCCCGATGCTCCTCGCTGCCGATGAACCGCTTGAGTTCGCGGTTCCAGGCGGCCAGCAATTCCCGGTCCGCCTTGCGGAAGGCGAACCCGCCGTAGCCGTGCCGAACGGTGCCCTCCGGCAACTGCTCAAACGGCTCGGCACCCTCGGTCAGCCCCAGTTGCTGCCGCCGCGCCATGAGCTGGACGGTCGGCGACGACAACGCCAGCGCGTCCGCCAGCCCCGCCTCCACCGCGACCCGGCCCGCCAGCGCGTCCGGCACGGCGACCAGCCGCGCCGCCGGCATTCCCAGCCGCCGGAGCAGCTCCCCCTCCACCGCCCCCTGCAGCACGGCCACCCGCGCCGCCGGATGCCGGGCGGCGGCCGCATAGGAATGGAGCCGCAACGGATTGCCCCGCCGCACCAGCAGCGCCTGCCGCACCCGGAAGCTCGGCTCGGAGAAGCTGACCCGCGCCGCCCGCCCACGGGTGATGAACAGCCCGGCCGCGACGACCTCGAAACGCCCCGCCTCCAGTTCCGGGATCAGCGAACCGAACTCGGTCTGGATCCAGGCGATGCGGGGAATGCCCAGCCGCGCGACGATCCGGCTGGCCACCGCCGGCGACTCCCCCGTGACCGTCCCATCCGCCAAGGCAAACGCATACGGCGCCTCCACGGCGTAGCCGATCCGGATCACCCCGTCCCGGCGGCTCCGGGCCAGGGCATCGGCCGGCACAAGCCCACGCCGGAGCCACCATGCCAGCGCCAGGAGGGCCGCCACGGCCACAACCGCCAGACCAAGCCAGATGAGCCACTTCCGCATCGCGCCTTTGCCTCCACCACACATCCCGTGCCCGCGGAATCCACTCCATAACATGCAGGTGGACACCGCCCAGTTCAACCCGCGGCCGCAGCGTTTCCGTTAAATTCGCACGGCCATCTCATCCCCAAGGAAATCCAGGCAACCATTGACGAATCCGGGGAACCATGATAGACTTCTTCCGGGGCGCCGCCGCCGGATCTTTCGCATGGCCGTTTTTTTGGGGAAGATGGCCGGGGCGGTTTTCCAACCCTGCGTGACAGGCCAATCATTCAACCGGAATTCCGGAAAGCCTGCATCCCGGCACGAACCCCGGAATCCAGGCCCAAGCAGCGGAGAGGGGTGCCGACCATGAATCTGGGCAACATGCTGGTTGTGGAGGCGGGGCTGGCCGGCCTTCAGGCCGCTGGCCGCGAAGGGGCGATTGCCCAGATGGTCGGCGCCCTGGCCCAGCAGCGGGGGGTTGACCAGGCGGCCGTCCAACGGGCGGTGGAACAGCGGGAGCAGCTCGGCTCCACGCTCATTGTCCATGGTGAGGGGTATGTGGCGATCCCGCATGCGATCGCGCCGGGCTGCCGGCAGCTCATGGTGGCGGTCGCCACTTCGCGGCCGGGGATTCCTTGGGGGGTGGAGCCGGGGCAGCGGGCCAACCTGGTGTTCCTGGTTGTCGGGCCAGCGGAGACCCACGCCCTCTATCTGTTGGCCCTCAGCCGGATTGCCCGCCTCTGCGACACCGCCGGCTTTGTCGAGGCGCTGCTGGCCGCGGCGACGCCCGCCGACTTGGCGCGGGCCGTGGCTGGCGCCGAGGAGGGGCTTGAGCCCTTTGCCGCCGCCGAGGGGATGCCAACCTTCTGCGTCCTCGGGGCCGGCAATGGCGGCATGGCGATGGCCGGGCACTTGGCGCTGCTGGGCTGCCGGGTGAACCTGTTCAACCGCGGCGAGCCGCGGCTGGAGGCGATCCGGGGGCGGGGCGGGCTGGATGTCACCGGCGAGGTCGAAGGGTTCGCCACCTTGAACCTGATGACCACGGAACCCGGGGAGGCCGTCCGCGGCGCGGAGGTGCTCATGGTGGTGGTGCCCGCCACGGCCCACCGCGACATCGCCCGCATGATCGCGCCGCATGTGAAGGACGGGCAGATCGTGATCCTGAATCCGGGGCGCACCGGCGGGGCGCTGGAGGTGGCGCGGATCCTGCGCGAGCTGAACCCGGCCGCGCATCCCTTCGTGGCCGAGGCGCAGACGCTGCTCTACGCCTCCCGGGTCACGAACCCGGGGCAGGTGCGCATCTTCGCGATCAAGAACTCGGTGCCGCTGGCGTCGCTGCCGGCCTATCAGACTCCGGACATTTTGCCGGTCATCCGCCGGGCGCTGCCGCAGTTTGTGCCGGGCGACAACGTCCTGAAGACCAGTTTCGACAACATCGGCGCCGTGTTCCATCCCGCCATCACCCTCCTCAATGCCGGGCGGATCGAGGACACCCATGGCGACTTCGAGTTCTACCACGCCGGCGTCACCCCCGCGGTGGCGCGGATCCTCGAGGGCATCGACCAGGAGCGGGTGGCGGTGGCGGCGGCCCTGGGCATCCGGGCGAACACGGCGCGGGAGTGGCTCTACCTGGCCTACGACGCCGCCGGGCGCACCCTGCTCGAAGCGATCCAGGCAAACAAGGGGTATGGCGGGATCAAGGCGCCGAACACGGCCCTGCACCGCTACATCACCGAGGATGTCCCGTGCAGCTTGGTGCCGATCGCCTCAATCGGCGAGATGCTGGGGGTGCCGACGCCGAACATGCGGGCGATCATCCAGCTCGCGTCCGAGATGCATGACGCCGACTATTGGCGGCTGGGGCGCACGGTGGAGCAGTTGGGCATCCAGGGGTTGTCCGTCCAGGAGATCCGCTTCCTGGTGGTCGGGGCGGATCTGCCGCGGCGCGAGGCCCCGGCGCCCCTGCCCGCCGACACCATGGGGGAGGAGCCATAGGATCGCCGGATTCCGGCAGGAAGGTGGCAGAAGATGGGCGCAAACCTGTTGCCTGAACGGTTCGGCCTGGTCCACGCCGCGGTGGACGCCCATACCCTTGGGATCATGGCGGTGGCGCAACTGCTGGCGGAGTGCGGGATCGCGACGGTGGTCGCGGATCCGCCGGTATGCGCGATCTTCGGCGACCCGGATGCGCCCGAGGCGGCCAGCGGGATCGAACGTTGGCTCCGCGACAACCGCATCACCGCCCTGGGGTTCAGCTACCGCCTGGATCCGCGGGAAGGCGCCGAGCTGCTCGGCCGGATCCTGCACCGGCTGGAGGAGCGGCGGCTGTTCCAGGGGCAGGGCGGCCCCCTGCGGGCAGTCTACTTCGCCGGCCTCCCCGAGACCTGCGAGCGGGTGCGTGCGCGGCATCCGGCGGTGGCGGCGGTCTTCCAGGGGGACGAGACGCCGGGCGAGGTCCTGGAGAAGCTGGGGCTGCCGGCCGCCGCGATCCCCCGCGCGCTCAACGACGGGATCCGCTATGACCAGGACCGCCTGGCGTTCGGGGCCGGACTGGTCCGCAAGGGCGACTATTTCGGCGTGCGGCCACCCGGCCGGCGGGACTATCCGGAGTTCGGCGGCCCCCGCGACACCCTGGCCGCCCGGCTGGAACATCATCGCCGGGCGGGGCTGCCGCCGCTGATGCGGGCCCATGTCGGCCCCTACCTGCCGGAGCGGGCGGCGGCGGTCAAGCTTTTCCTGGACTGGACGCGGCAGTTGGCCGCCAGCGGCCATCTGGACATCCTCTCCATCGGCACCTCCCAGCTCACCCAAGCCCGCTTTGGCGAGGAGTGGGGCGACGCACCCAACGGCGGCGGCGTCCCCCTGAACAGCGAGGCGGAGTTCGCCGCCGTCTGGCAGGCCGCCCGCCCCATGCTGGTGCGCTCCTATGCCGGCACCAACCGCATCCGGGATTTGGCGGCAATGTACGAGCGGACGATCCACATGGCCTGGCACGCCCTCTCCCTTTGGTGGTTCTGCCAGATTGACGGCCGCGGCCCCAACCCGGTCCTGGCGAACCTCCAGGAACACCTGGAGACGCTGCGCTTCATTGCCCGCCGCGGCACGCCCTACGAGCCGAACGTGGCCCATCACTTCGCCTTCCGGGGCGCCGACGACGTGACCGCCGTGGTCTCGGCCTACCTCGCCGCCCGCGCCGCGAAGGGGCAGGGGATCGGCTGCCTGATCCTCCAAGTCATGCTCAACACGCCGAAGAGCCTCTGGGGCGTCCAGGACCTGGCCAAGGCCCGGGCCACCCTGGAGCTGGTCCGGGAAATCCAGGACGGGCGCTTCCGGGTCGTCTTCCAGCCCCGGGGCGGGCTGGACTACTTCTCGCCGGAGCCGGAGAAGGCCAAGGCCCAGTTGGCGGCGGTGACGGCGCTGATGGACGACGTGGCGCCCCGCGACCCGCTCAGCCCTCCGATCATCCATGTCGTCAGCTATTCGGAAGGTTCGGCCCTGGCGACTCCGGCGGTCGTGGACGAAAGCATCCAGATCACGCGCCACGCCCTGGCCGAGTACCGCCGGCTGCGCGCCCGCGGCCTGGTTGATGACATGACCGACCACCCGGAGGTCACGGCCCGGACGGCGGAGCTGCTGGCCGAGGCCCGGGCAATCATCCGCGTCATCGAGAGGGACATTCCCGAACCCTATTCGGCGGCGGGGCTCTACCGCGTGCTGCGGGATGGCTACCTCCCCGTCCCCTACCTCTGGGCCTGCCGCGAGGAGTTCGCCCGGGCGACGGCTTGGCCGACCCGGCTGGTCCGCGGTGCCGTGAAGGTCGTGGACGGCCAGGGCGTGCCGCTGCCGGCCGCCCAGCGGCTGGCGGCGATCGCCGCCCTTTCCCGGGCCGGAAGCGGGGGACAAACCGCTTGAGGCGGCTCCAGCCAAGAGGCAGAAGGAGAAGGAGAAGAAGATGCCAGGAATTGCCGGAATTGCCGCGGGCGGAAAGGCGGCAGTGGTCAGCCAGATGTTGGCCGCGGTGCAACATCGCGGCGGGGCTGGCCGCCGCATCCTGGAACTGGCGGGCGCCACGCTGGGCGCGGTCTGGAACGCGTCATTGCGGATCCTGCCGCCCTGCCTGCCGGCGGGAGTCCAGGACGGCACCGGGGCGGGGCACTGCGCCCGCGCCACCCTGGCCGCCGGCCGGCTGCTGCTGGAACGCGATCCGCTCGGCGTGGCGCCCCTCTACTACGGGCACACCGCCGAAGGCACCCTGGCGTTTGCCTCCGAGGTGAAGGCGCTCCTTGGCGTCACCGCCGACATCCAGGAACTGCCGCCCGGCCACCGGCTGCGCGCCGGCGGGCGGCCGGCGGCGGTGTCCGTCCTCCCGGCGCCGCCCCTGCTTGCGGATTCGCCGGCCGCCATCGCCCGGACCCTGCGGGAACGGCTGGCGCGGGCGGTCCAGGAGGCCGTCCGGGGCGGAGAGGTCATGGGGAGCTGGCTTTCTGGCGGCCTGGATTCCAGCGTCCTGGCGGCCTTAGCCCGGCCGCTGGTGCGGACGCTCCACACCTTCGCGGCGGGAGTCGCGGGGGCGCCGGACTTGGAGCACGCCCGGGAGGTGGCGCGCTTCCTGCGCACCGAGCACCACGAGGTCGTGGTCACGCTCCCCCAGATGCAGCGCTTCCTGCCGGTGGTGATCCGGAGCCTGGAGTCCTTCGACGCCCTGCTGGTGCGCTCCAGCGTCACCAATTACCTGGTCGCCCAAGCGGCGGCGGAATACGTTCCGGACACCCTTTCCGGCGAGGGTGGCGACGAGTTGTTCGCCGGCTATCACTATCTGAAGGCGCTTCCCCCCACGGCGCTGGCCGCGGAGCTGCGCAACCTCCTGGGGGCGCTCCACAACACCGCCTTGCAGCGGGTGGACCGTTCGGCGGCGGCCCACGGGCTGGTGGCGCATCTCTGTTTTCTGGCGCCGGCGGTCGTAGATTATGCCTTGCGCATTCCGGTGGAGCTGAAGCTCCGGAACGGCGTGGAGAAGTGGATCCTGCGCCAGGCCCTGGCCGGGGCCCTGCCCGAACGCATCCTGGCGCGGCCGAAAGCCAAATTCTGGGAAGGCGCGGGCGTTTCCGGCCTGCTGGCGGAAGTTGCGGAGTCCGCAATTCCGGACGGGGAGTTCCAGCGGGAGCGGCTTTTGCCCAACGGCTGGAGCCTCGCCTCCAAGGAGGAACTGTTCTACTACCGTCTCTTCCGGGAGCAGTTCGGCCGGCAAATCCCGCTGGAGTGGATGGGCCGCACGAAAACGGTGGCGATGGAGGTGGCGGCTGGCTGAAGCCGGGCCAGCGCGGGCTGGGGAGCGTCAGCGGCCGCGGCCGCGGAATTCGCGCCGGCGGCGCGGCGGGGTGGCCGCGGCGCGGCGGCGGCGGCGTTCGCCAGGGGAGAGTTCGGGGTTCGGCGTCTGCTCTTGGGCGTTGCCGGCGCCGGCGCCGGCACGTTCCGCCGGTGCCTTCTGGGAGCGGTTGCGCATCTCGACGGTCACCGGCATGCCGCCTTCGGGGAAGAAGGCGTCGCGGGCGCGGCTTTCGAGGAAGAGGGTGTAGGCGCGGGAGCCCAGCTCCTTGTGGTTCACGAACATGACCAGGTGCGGCGGTGGCGTGCTGACCATGGTGCAATAGAAGAGCTTGAGGTGCCGCCCCTTGACGGCGGGCGGCGGGGTGCGGGCGACCAGGTCGCGGAGGAATTGGTTGAGGATGGCCGTGGGGATGGTGGTCTGCAACTTTTCTTGGAGCCGGGCGATGCGGCCGCGCAGCTCCTCCAGGCCACGCCCGGTCTTGGCGGAGATGGCGACCAGCGGCACGTAGTCCATGAACGGCATTTCCTGGCGCAGGCCGCGTTCCAGGGCGGCCGGCTTGGTGCCCTTCGGCAGGAGGTCGCTCTTGTTGGCGACGAGGAGGCAGGGTTTGCGGGCTTCGCCGATGAGGTTGGCGATGCGCCGGTCCTGGGCGGTGGGGGGTGCGGAGGCATCGACCAGGAAGAGGATGATGTCGGCATGGCGGATGGCGTGTTCGGCGCGCATGACGCTGAACTTTTCCACCAGCGAATCGACCTTGTGGCGGGGGCGGAGGCCGGCGGTGTCGACGATCACGGCGGGCAGGGGGGCGCCGGCGGGGGTGGTGAGCTCGACGGGCACGTCCACGGCGTCGCGGGTCGTGCCGGGGATTTCGGAGACGATCATCCGGCGGTGGCCGGCGAGGCAGTTGACCAGGGAGGACTTGCCGGCGTTGGGGCGCCCCACCACGGCCAGGCGCAGGGGTGCGGTTTCGGCGGCGGCCCGCAGCTCCGCCTCGTTGCGCGGCAGGTCGCGGGTGGCTTCGAGCAGCAGGTCGCCGATGCCGAGCCCATGCACGGCGGAGACCGCCTCCACATGGAAGCCGAGGGGGGTGAAGGCCGCCACCGCGGCGGGGATCTTCTCCGGGGCGTCGGTCTTGTTGCCGGCGACGACCACCCGGACTCCCTGGCGGCGGAGGAACGCGGCGATTTCGCCGTCCAGCGGCGTCAGGCCGGCCTGGCTGTCGGTGACGAAGATGACGGCGGCCGCCTCCTTCAGCACCGCCTCCACCTGTTCCCGGATCAGGGTGTCGAAGCTTTCCACTCCCTTCCGCTCGCCCGGAAAGACCCCCAGCCCGCCCGTGTCCACCAGCAGGAAATGGCGGCCGTCATAGTCACAGGCGGCGACGACCCGGTCCCGGGTGACGCCGGCCTGTTCGTGGACGATCGCCCGGCGGCGGCCGAGGAAGCGGTTGAAAATGGCGGACTTGCCGACGTTCGGCCGGCCGACAATGGCGACAACAGGCAGGTTGGTCATACGCAGGGTTCCGCGGGTCGGGGAAGGGATGCCAGTTTGCGCACGGTGGGGGAGAGCGGCCAAGGCAAAAGCCGGGGCCTAAAAAGAAACCGCGGTGCATTTCCGCACCGCGGTCTCCAGAAGGAATCGGAAGTGGAAGGAGTGCTCTCCGCTACTCAGTAATGTAAGGCTATGCAGCCTTGATGATGTACTTGTTCAGAGGATCAACTTCCACTTCCTACCCATATATTACTCCGCCCACGGGCGAAGTCAAGCGCCGGCGGCAAAAAAAAAGGGCGCGACGCGGCGACGCATCATTCTTTTTCGGCGCCGGCTCTTGCCAGGCGCCGGCGGCGCGGCTACAGTGCGGACAGGAGCGGCCGCCGCCTTCCGCGGGTGGCCGCGAGAGCGCAAGCACAGGAGGTGGATCCATGGATAAGCCATTGCGCGTGGGAGTGGTCGGTCCTGGCCTGTTTTGGGAGATGGTGCACAAGGGGATGCTGGCGAAGCGGCCGCGGGCGTTCCAGGTGGCGGCCATCTGCGGCAGCAGCGCGAAGAGCCGGGAGAGGGCGGCCGCCGAGTTCCCCAACGTCCCGTTCGTCAGCGATTGGCATGAGCTGGTGGCGATGCCGGAGCTGGACGCAGTTCTGGTGCTCACCCCGATCCACCTGAACGGCAAGGTCGCCCTCGCCGCCCTCGAGGCGGGCAAGCATGTCTTCGTCGAGAAGCCGGTGGCCACCGAGCTGCGGGATGCGGAGTCGCTGCTGGAACTCGAGGCCGTCAGCGGCCGGCGCGTCTTCGTCCTGGAGCAGGTCGCCTATGATCCGCTGTGGGGGAAGGCCAAGGAGATCCTCCAGAGCGGGGTGCTGGGCGACGTCGTGCTCTTTGAGCGGATCAACCATTTCCTGATGGATGCCGGCGAGCACAGCCTCAGCGGCTTCGGCGCGACCCCCTGGCGCATCCATCCCGAATATCCCCTCGGCGCGATCTTCGACGGCGGCATGCATGACCTGGCGATCCTCTCCACCCTCTTCGGGTCGCCGGCCGGCGTCTATGCCCTCGGCAGCCGCGGCCGCAAGGACTACGGCGACTATTCCGAACTCTCCATGCTCTTCGACTACGGCCATGAATTCAAGGGGTTCTTCAGCTTCTCCAGCTACCTGGGCGGCAAGCGCAACCCCTTCACCATCCGCGGCACGCAAGGGACGCTTGCGGTCGAGAACTGCCAGCTCATCGTCGAACGCAAGACCGGCGAGGTCTTCCAGGTCGATGTGCCCGTGGCCTGCGCCCATGACCGGATGTACGACGACTTTATCCGCTGCCTGGAGAGCGACGAGGATCCCGCCTATCCCCTGCGCGCCGCCCTGGCCGACCTGCGGGTGCTCGACGCAGTCACGAAGTCGCTCAAGAGCGGCGAAAAGGCCGCCGTGGCCTGGTAGGCCCCCGGGCCGGGGAAGGGCTGGCCCCGGCTGCCGCGGCCTTGCCGGGCCATTCCGGCCGGCGCCGGCGGCGGCTTCACGTCAGCCGCGGGCGAACTCGTCGGGATGCCGGCGCTTGAGTTCGGCCACGGCCCAGCCGCGGCCGGTGGCCGCCAGCCGCTGGCAGTAGGCTGGCAACCGGCCGCGGGCATGTTCCGGCCCGCCCTCGCGGATCACGGTCCACAGCGGATCGGCCTCGTAGCCGAAGGGCATGGTCCGCATCATCTCGTCATGCCAGTTGAGCAGCCGGCGGGCCGCGTCGGCGCAGACCGCGGGGCGCGCCGCGGCCAAGTCGTGCTGTTCATGCGGGTCGGTGGCGAGGTTGAAGAGCATTTCCTGGGGGAAGAGGTGGTAGCCGTCGTGGATGGTGCGCAGGTAGAGCCAGTCGCCGAAGCGGACGGCGCGCTGGCAGACGTGGGCGCATTGGCTGAGCACGAGCTGCCCGCGGCCGCAGTCGGCGCCGGTCCGCAGCGCGGGGAGGTAGCTTTGGCCGTCCCAGAGCCGGTTTGGGGGGGTGGCGAACTGTTCGGCGAGGGTGGGGAGCAGGTCGAGGTTGTAATGGAGGCCGCGGTCCACGTGCCCTTGCTTCATGCCCGGCCAGCGGATGATCATCGGGATGCGGCAGGTGGCATGGTCGGCGGTGGCGTGCTCGGCGTAGATGCCGAGTTCGCCCAGGTTCTCGCCATGGTCGGCGGTGACGATGATGGCCAGGTCGTCGAGCACCCCCTGCCGCTTGAGCGCCGCGAGCAGGCGGCCGATGTGGTCGTCCATGTGGCGGATGCCGCAGTCGTAGCCGTCAATGAGCCGGCGCAGGTCGGCCAGGGTGTGGAGGGCGCCGGGCTGGCGCGGGTAGTCCGGTGACTCACGGTCGTCGTACATGTTGACTTCGCGGGCGGTGTGCGGGCCGACGGCCTGGAGGTGCTTCTGGAAGACCTCATCGGTGAGCCAGGCGGGCAGCGGGTCGGCGGCGAAGGGGTTGCCGAAGGCGGCCGGCGCCCGGTAGGGGGTGTGCGGATCCCAGTAGTTGATGTGCAGGAACCAGTTGTCCTGCTTGGCGTTGCGCCCGAGCCAGTCGAGGGCGACGGGGGTGATCTCCTCGGCCGATTCCTCACCTTTCCGGGCGGCAATGTCCATGACCTCGTTGAAGCCGGCGTTGAACCACCAGGCGGAGTGGCGGTCGGCGAAGGGGGAGATGCTGGCGGTGCGGAGTCCGCACCGGCGGAGCAGGGCGGGGAGGTTGGCGGTGGCGCTGGAGTCGCGGAAACCGCGGGGCCTTCCCTCCAGCCGCGGGTCGGCGGCGGTGCCGCCATGGCCGACCACGCCGCTATGGATGCCGAAGCGCCCGGTCATGAGGGCGGCGCGGGAGGGGAGGCAAGGGGCGTCGGAGCAGTAGTAGTTCTCGAAGCGGACGCCCTGGCTGGCGATCCAGTCGAGGTTCGGCGAGGTGTTGCGGTGGTAGCCGTAGCAGCCGAGGTGGTCGGGACGCAGGGTGTCGAGGTCGAGGCAGAGGATGCGCATGGGTGGTCTCCGCTTGGGGGTGTCAAATCTCGGCGAGGCGCTGGCAGGCATTTTGCAGTTCCTGCGCCAGTTCGGGGCCACGGCTTTCCAGGTCCGGGCGGAAGGTCAAGGCCAGGGAGAGCACGCCGCGCAGGGTGGGGCCGGTGGCCGGCCGGCAGGCGGCGGCGAGGCGGCGGATGCCGTTGGAATTCCAGGCGGCGTCGGCGGCGCTCTCGGTGGCGTGGGCGCGCCGGACGGCTTCCCGGATCGCCTTGGGCGTCAGGCGGCGGCGCTGGCCGGCGGCGGCGTAGTTCCACAGCTCCGCGGCCGGGGCGGGGGCCCCGGCGGCGAAGGCTTGGCCGAGGCAGGCGACGGCATCCAGCTCCCCCTGCCACCTCCGGAGGAAGCCGGGGCGTGCCTTGACGGCGACCTCGCCGCCGGGCGGTTCGGCGCGGCTGGCCAGTTTCATCCCCTCGGCCGTCGGCTCCCACCATTCCGCCGTGAAGCCGCTGCGCCCAGCCAGGGCGGAGAGCGTCTCCGCCAGCTCCTCGGGGAAGCCGCGGGCCACCTCCGGCAGGGGGAGCAGCCGGGCGGTGGCGCGGTAGCGGCGGGTTTCCTCCTCGCGGCGGACGACGCCGGCCTGGCGCAAGGTTTCGAGCATGCGCAGGGTGGATGCCTTCGGGTAGCCGGTGGCCGCGGCCAGCTCCTGGAGCGTGCGGGGCGCGCCGGTGGCGAGGTGGCGGAGCAGTTCGAGCCCGCGGGCGAGTCCGGGCACGGGTGCGGCACCCACCATTCGTGGCGGCTGGACGGTTTGTTTCATATATGAAATGATTCCATTGGTAAAATAAGCGGGGCGCGGCCAATTGCCAGCCGGCGGCTGGGCACGCGGGGCGGGGATGGTGGTATATTCCCGCTTCCCCCGAATCCCCGCCCGCCCGCCGCCGCCAAGGAGCCGCGCCATGGCCGACCCGCTGACCTACCACGCCGCCGGCGTGGACTACGACGTCCTCGACACCTTCAAGCGCGCCTGCCAGCAGGCCGCCGCCGCCACCGCCGGCGCCCTCGCCCATCATGGCTTCCAGGAGCCGCCTGCCATCCGCGGCGAAAGCGCTTATGTGCTCGAGACGCCGACGGAGTACCTGGCCCACGTCGAGGAGGCCCTCGGCACCAAGATCCGCGTCGCCGACGCCATGTACCAGCTCACGGGCGACGCCGCCTTCTACCGCCACGTCGCCATTGATGACGTGGCCACCATCGTCAACGACCTCTGCGCCGGCGGCGCGCTGCCGGTCTCCGTGGCCATGTATGCGGCGGTGGGGGACAACGAGTACTTCGCCGACGCCAAGCGCGCCGCCGCCCTGGCGGAAGGTTTTGCCGACGGCGTGCGCCAGGCCGGCGCCGTCTGGAGCGGCGGCGAGACCCAGACCCTGAAGGGGATGGTCACCCCCGGCACCTGCATCCTCGGCGGCTCCGCCCTCGGCCGCATCTTCCCCAAGGCCAACCGCATCCCCTGCCAGGTGCAGGATGGCGACGTGATCATCTTCCTCGCCAGTTCCGGCGTCCAGACCAACGGCCTGACCCTCTGCCGCGCCCTGGCCGAGCGCTTGCCGCGGGGCTATCTGACGCCGATCGGCGACGGCCGGAGCTACGGCGCCGCGCTGCTCGACCCGTCGGTGATCTACGTCCGGTTCATCGCCGCCTGCCAGGAAGCGGGGGTGCCGCTGCACTACGCCGCCCACATGACCGGGCATGGCTGGCGCAAGCTGATGCGGCTTGACGCGCCCTTCGTCTACCGGGTCGAGTTCGTGCCCGAGCCGCCGCCGGTCTTCGCCACCATTGCCCAGGCCGCGGGGCTCGACGCCGCCGAGATGTACGGCACCTTCAACATGGGCGTCGGTTTCGCCGTCTACGTGGCGCCCGAACACGCCGCCGCCTGCCTGGAACTGGCGCGCCCGGCCGGCTACACCGCCTGGCGCGGCGGCACGGTCCGCGCCGAGGGTGGGCGCAAGGCGGTCGAGATCCTGCCCCTCGGCATCAGCTACGGCGCCGAGACCCTGCACATCCGCTGACTGGCCGGGCCGGGCACCGCGGCGCGGCGACGGCGACGGCCCCCGCCCAGCAGTGAAAACTGGGGCGGACAGGAATGCTTGTGCCACGTTTTCAGAGCCGGCACTCGTGGAAGCGGAGCTGGCGCATCAGCCACTCCTCGATGCGCGGCCACTGTTCCGGGGGCAGCGGCGGCGGCGGCGCGGCGCCGGCGGCCATGGCCAGCAGGGCTTGGACGCGCCCGGCGCGGGCGGGGTCGGCGCTGAAGTCGGGCAGCCAGCCCTGTTCGTCCAGGAACTGGATGAAGACGCCGCAGGTGGCTTGGTGGATGGCGGCGGCCCGGGCGGTGGCGAGCCGTTCCAGGGCGGTCCGCAGGGCTTGGAAGAGGCGGGGTGCGGGCAGGCCGGCGGGGGCGTTGGCCAGGGCGAAGGCGGCGAGGCGGCCGGCGGCCTGGTAGGCGGCCAGGTCATGGGCGAGGGCGGACCAGTCGGCCAGCGGCTCGACGCCGCGCCAGGCGGCGAGGTCGCCGTGGCCGGGGGGGCGGTATTCGAGGCGCACCAGGCGGAAGAGGTCGGCGGCGGGGAAGTGGCGGTGGCCGAGCCGGCGCGCGCCTTTCCAGAGCACGTGGAGCTGGCCGTGCTCCGGGGTCAGCCCGGCGAGCACGAGCCCGGCGTCCCCGAACACGGACTTGCGCAGGATCAGGAATTCGCTGGTGGCGGTGGTGGGGGGCATGGGGGGGAATATAGCGGTCCAGGTGCCGCCGAGGTGACGGTGCGGCCACTTTGCCCCGCCCCCGAGTGAGTGGGGCCGGCCGGCCTCATGGTCATTGCATCCGTCGCTGGAATTGCCCTTGCATTCCGGCGGCGGCCCGTTAAAGTATCATCCGTTTTCCGTTGCGAGTGTAGCTCAGTTGGTAGAGCGCTACCTTGCCAAGGTAGCTGTCGAGGGTTCGAGTCCCTTCACTCGCTCCATTTTTTCTCGGGGCGCGGTCCGACCAGTCCGACCAGTCCGACTGCGCAACGCCTCCGGCCCGGCTTGCATTCCGGCAAAACCGGCTGATTTTCAGCCGTGAACCAGACGGTGATGGCCATGCTGGATCTGGATGGACGGGTGTTCCTTTTCGACGGCAGCTTCGAGGGGCTGCTGACGGCGCTGGCGGCGGCGCTGGCGCAAGGTGCGGAGTCCGCACGGTTCCGCGGCGGCGGCGGGGCGGGGCAGGGGGGGCTGTGGGAGGTGCCGGTGCGGGTCAATCCGGATCCGGAGCGGGCGGCCGCCTTCCTCGGGGACGTGCGCCGGCGGCTGGGGGAAGCCGTGGCGGGGCGGGTCATCCATCTGTGGTGGGCGGAGCGGGAGGAGCTGTTTCCGCCGTTGTACGACTACCTGCGGCTGGGGTTCGGGCACGGGATGGCGGTGGACGGCTACCAGACGCATCCGGCGGTGCGGGCCGTCCTGGCGGCGGATCGCCGGGTGGTGCTGGAAATCAACCGCCTGAGCGGGCTGCTGCGCTTCCGGGAACTGGCGGACGGCTCGCTCTATGCGCCCGTCGCGCCCGACGCGAACGTGAGCCTGGCGCTGGCCCGCCACTTCCGCGGCCGGCTGCACGGCGAGCGCTGGCTGATCCATGACACGCGGCGGGGGGTGGGGGTGTCGTGGGATGGCCACAAGCTCGCCCTGGGGCAGGTCGCGGCGGCCCCGCCCGGCGAGGTGGCCGAAGGCGGCGGCGTCTACCATGCCCAGGAAGGGCGGATCCAGGAGCTGTGGCGCGGCTTTTTCGCGGCGGTGGCGATCCCCGAGCGGGTCAACCCAGAGTTGCAGCGCCGGTGCATGCCGCGGCGCTACTGGGAGTACCTGGTGGAGCGGCCGCGCCCCGGCGGCGGCGGCCGCGTATGTTTATAGTATGGACATCATCGTGCCGGGGCCGGCCCGGTTCCGGCTTGGAGTGAAACGGTTGTCCCAGCGAGGAGCGAGGCATCATGGCGGGAGCACAAGCGGTCTACACGCTCGGGATTGATTTCGGCAGCCAGTCGGTGCGGTGCGTGGTGGTGGATGTCCGCGACGGCAGGGAAGTGGGCTCGGCGGCCTTTCCCTATCCGAGCGGGGTCAACGGCGTGCTTGGCGACCCCAAGGATCCGCATCTGGCCCGGCAGAACCCGCGGGATTACCTGGACGGCCTGGCGGCGGTGGTGCCCGCCGCGCTGAAGCCGGCGGCGCTGGCCGTGAAGGGGTTCACGCCCGCCCAGGTTGTCGGCATCGGGGTTGACACCACCGGTTCCACGCCGATCCCCGTGGATGAAAGGCTGCGGCCGCTGGCGTTCCAAAAGAAGTTCGCCACGAACCCGAACGCCATGGCCTGGATGTGGAAGGACCACACCGCGATGGATGAGGCGGCGCGGATCACCGGGCTGGCCGCGAAGCTGCATCCCGAATACCTGGCCAAGTGTGGCGGCACCTATTCCGCCGAGTGGTTCTTCGCCAAGATTTGGCACTGTCGGAAGGTGGATCCGGCGGTGTTCGCGGCGGCCCACACCTGGATCGAGTTCGCGGACTTCATCCCGGCGGTGCTGGCGGGGGTGACGGCGGCGAAGGATCTCAAGGCCGGGATTTGCGCCGCCGGGCACAAGGCGATGTTCAACGCGGAGTGGGGCGGCTATCCGGAGCGGAAGTTCCTGGCGAAGCTGGATCCCGCCCTGGGCAAGCTGCGCGACCGGCTGGCGGCCACGGCCTACGCGGCGGACCAGCCGGCCGGCCAGCTCGGCGCGGAATGGGCGGAGACGCTCGGGCTGAAGGCGGGCATCCCCGTGACGGTCGGGGCCTTCGACGCGCATCTCGGCGCGGTCGGGGCCGGCTGCGCGCCGGGGCGGATGGTCAAGATCATCGGCACCAGCACCTGCGACTGCCTGGTGGCGCCGGCGAAGGCGAAGGTGCCGGACATCCCCGGCGTCTGCGGCATCGTCAGGGGCTCGATCCTGCCGGGGCTGGTGGGCATCGAGGCGGGGCAGAGTGCGGTGGGCGACATCTTCGAGTGGTTCGTCACCAAGATCTGCCAGGCCGACAAGGGGCACTTCAAGCAGCTCACGGCGGCGGCGGCGGCGCTGAAGCCGGGCGAAAGCGGGCTGCTGGCGCTGGACTGGAACAACGGCAACCGCACGGTCCTGGCCGATCCCCGGCTCACCGGCCTGATGCTGGGCATGACCTTGCACACGACCCAGGCGGAGATGTACCGCGCCTTGGTGGAGGCCACGGCCTTCGGCGCCCGGCGCATCCTCGACCGCATCGAGGAATACGGGGTCAAGGTCAAGGAGGTCGTCTGCTGCGGCGGCATCGCGGAGAAGGATGCGCTGTTCATGCAGATCTACGCCGACGTGCTGGGGCGGCCGATGAAGGTTTCCCGCTCCGCCCAGGCTTGCGCCCTCGGCGGCGCCGTCATGGCCGCCGTGGCCGCCGGCGTCTACCGGAAGGCGGAGGATGCGCAGCGGGCCATGTGCGGCTTCAAGGAGAAGGTCTACAAGCCGGCGGCGGCGGCGCGCAAGGTCTACGACAAGCTGTACGCGCTGTACGGTGAGCTGCACGACAGCTTCGGGGTCAAAGGCGCCACGTTCGACCATGCCGGGGTGATGAAGCAGCTTCTGGCGATCAGCAAGGCGGCCAAGGGCTGACGGCGGCGGCGGGCGCGGCTCAGGTCAACCGCCGCGGCCGGCAGCCAGGCTCCGCGCCCAGGCGTCGGCGGCCAGGATCTCGGCGAGGGTGGGGTGGGGGACGAGCTGGTGCGCGGCCATGGTGGCGGCGACGGTGTGGCTGATGCCCGGGAAATCCAGGTCGCCGCGCAGGAAGCGGCTGACGGCGGCCTCGTTGGCGGCGTTGAACACGGCGGGGAGGGTGCCGCCGGCGGCCAACGCCTGGCGGGCCAGGCCGAGGGCGGGGAAGCGCTCCGGGTCGGGCGCCTCGAAGGTGAGGCTGCCGGCGCGGACCAGGTCCAGCGGTTCCAGGGGCAGCGGCCGGCGTTCCGGCCAGGTCAGGGCGTACTGGATGGGGATGCGCATGTCGGGGCGGCCAAGCTGGGCGAGCAGGCTGCCGTCGGTGAACTCCACCAGCGAATGGACGATTGATTGCGGATGCACGACCACGGCGATCTGTTCCGGCGCGAGGTCGAACAGCCAGCGGGCCTCGATCATTTCCAGCCCCTTGTTCATCAGGGTGGCGCTATCGATCGTGACTTTCGCCCCCATGTTCCAGGTGGGATGGGCCAGGGCCTGGGCGGGGGTCACGCCCGCCAGCTCGGCGCGGGAATGGCGGCGGAAGGGGCCGCCGCTGGCGGTGAGCAGGACGCGGCGGAGCGCCTCGCGCCGCTGACCCTCCAGGCATTGGAAGACCGCGGAATGCTCGCTGTCCACCGGCAGGATGCAAGCGCCGTGGCGTTTTGCCTCGGCCATGACGACTTCGCCCGCCATGACCAGGATTTCCTTGCTGGCCAAGGCGATCGTCTTGCCGGCGCGGATCGCGGCCAGGACCGGCTTGAACCCGGCGGTGCCGACAATGGCGCAGAGCACGACGTCCACCTCCGGCGCGGTGACGCGGGCGAGGAGTTCCGCCTCGTCGCCAATGGCGGTGCAGCCGGCGGGCAGCCGCGGCTGCAGGTCGCGCCGTGCGGAGTCCGCATTGGGGACGGCGGCCCAGGCACAGCCCAGTTCCCGGGCCTGCTGGGCGAGCCGATCCAGGTTGGAGCGGGCCATCAGGCCGAGGACGCGCACCACGTCGTCGCCCAGGTTGTGGGCCACCCAGGCCGCGGCGCGGCCGATGGAGCCGGTGGAACCGAGAATGACCAGGTTTTTCGCCATGGGCCTCCGCCCGGGCCGGCCGTGCTGCCGGGAAGCATTCCGCGGGCGAAGGGGAAGATAGGCGGCGTGCTGGCGATTGCAAAGCGGCTCGGGTTGATGTCGCTTGCCTTTTTGCCGCTTCCCGCTATAGTTCCTTCCAGATTGAAGAATTGATTTCCACTATATGGAAAAACCATGGCCGCCATCCCCGTCAAGTCGCTGAAGAAAGCCCTGGACTTGCTGGACCTGCTCCTCGCCGAAGAGCCGGACGGCGGCCGCCCCCTTTCGGAACTGGCCAGGCAGATGGGGATGCCGGCCAACTCCACTCACAACCTGCTCAAGACCATGGTCGCCTGCGGCTATGTCGAGCAGATGCCGGACGGCCGCTACCGCCCCGGGGCCAAGCTGCGCCAGATCGGCCGGCTGAACCGCTTCGCCGACGAGGCGGTCCGCGCCCGCATCGGCCATGTGCTGCGCGAGCTTGGCGAGAGGCTGGGCGAGGCCTGCGTCCTGGCGACCCTCCGCGGCGGGCAGCGCGTGGTGATCGCCCGGGTGGACTGCCGCCAGGCGATCCGCGTTGACGCCGCCATGGCGGAGGAAGGGCGAATCTACGATTCCCCCACCGGCCGGGTGCTGGCGGCCAATGCGGCGCCGGAGGAGCTGGAGGCGATCTTGGCCCGGAACGGCCTGCCCGGGGCACTTTGGGACGGGATATCGGCCCGGGAAGGGCTGGAGACGGCGCTGGCCGCCCTCCGGAGCGAGGGGTTCAGCTTCGTCGGTCCAGATGCCGGCGGCGTCATCGCGGTGGCCTGTCCGGTGCTCGGGGGCGACGGCCGGCTCTTCGGGGCGCTGGGCTGTCACGCCCCGGAATTCCGTTGCCCAGCGGAAAAACAGGCCCAAATACGCCGCGAACTCTGCCAGGCAGCGGAGCGGCTGGGCGAAATCCTCTCCTCTGTCTGACCGGCAGCTTCCCTGGCCGGCATTGAGTTTTGTTGTCCCCAAACAGTAAGGAGTTGCAAAGATGGTTGACCGTCTGCTGACTGAACAGGTGAAGGCGACCGCCCTGGGCATGGGCATGGACCTGGTCGGCTTCGCCCCCGTCGAACGCTGGAAGAACGCGCCGTATCTCCTGAGCCCGCCGGCGATCCTGCCCGAAGCGAAAACCGTGGTCGTCGCCGCGATCCACATCACCGACACCTGGACGGAGATGGGCGGCGAACCGGAGCCGCAGGATGAAAGCCCCGGCGGCTGGCAGGATCAGAACTCGCTGCTCGACCGCGTTGCCTACGCCGTCGCCCGCCAGCTCCATGCCACCGGCTGCAAGGCGATTCCCGTCGCCTCCTCCAACATCTGGCGGTACCGGCAACACGAAGGCATTCCCAGCCTGTTCGCCCCGGATCTTTCCCACATCCATGCCGCCACCGCCGCCGGTCTGGCGGAGATCGGCTGGTCCGGCCTGGCCATCACCCCGGAGTTCGGCTCCCGCTGCCGCTTCATCTCCATCGTCACCAGCGCCGAATTGGTGCCGACGCCGATGTACGACGGGCCGAAGCTCTGCGACATGTGCATGGAGTGCGTCAAGCACTGTCCCTCCGCCGCGCTACGCAAGGAATTGCAGAAGCCACACGAGGTCGTCATTGGCGGCAAGACCTTCAAATACGCCAACAAGAACATCTGGCGCTGCGCCTGGGCCGAGCACTTCAGCCTCAACCTGAAATCCCCCAACCTTGAGAAATGGGAGCACATCGGCGAGAAGGAAATCCTCACCGAGCTGGAGAGTAACGGCATCCGCGGCCACGAGCGCGGCGTCTGCCAGAAGGTCTGCGTCCCGCCGCACCTGCGCACCCGCGAGGGTTCCTTCGGGCGGACGCGGCTGATCGCCCAGAACCGCATCAACAAGCGCTATCCGGAGAACATGCCGACCCTCCGCAAGATGCGCGACGACCTCTGTGCCGCCGCCATCCGCATGGGGGTGGACGCCGTCTCCGTGGGGCCACTGAAGGAGGGGACGGAAGCCTCCACCGTGGCCAATTGCCAGGCCCCCGGCATGCGCAGCGTGCTCGCCGTGGCCATGCGCATCCCCACCGAGGTGGTGGAGCGGGAGCGGTTTGGCGAAGGCACTTGGGGGCCCATGGCCGGCACCTGCCACACTCTCATGCACCACATCCTGCTCAAGCTGGCACGGATGGTCGAGGACTGCGGCTACCACGCCGCCTCCTACACCGGCAGTTGCCCGCCGTACCCGCTGAAGCGCACCGCCCATTTCATCTCGGACCGCGACGGCATCATCCAGGAACTGGCCGAACAGGCCGGCCTGGGCACCCGCGACGCCGACGGCTTCCTCAACACCCCCGAGTTCGGCCGCAACGTCATCCTCGGCGCCGTGGTCACCGACGCGCTGCCGGATCCGACCCCGGCGGGAAAAGGCACGCCCGTCGCCCCCGCCCGGCCCGCTCCCCTGGCCTCGGCCGCCCTGCGCACCCGGCTGGAACGGCTGGCGGAGGCCGCCGGCGTCTCCATCTTCGGCGTCGCCCCAGCGGCCCGCATCCAGGCGCTGGTGCCGCAATTGAAGGCAAACGTTGACGAGGCCGAACTTGGCGAATCCGTCCGCGACCTCACCAGCCCCAGCATGCACGGCGCCTACGTCCCCGAGATCGTGAAGCAGCCGGTGACGCTGCGCGGCCCCGAGGAGTTCCTGCCCGGCGCGAAGTCGGTCATCGTCCTTGGCATGCACTTCCCCGCCGAAATCATCGCGAACGCCGGCCTGCCCAAGAGCCAGCAGGTGGGCACCTACGCCTTCTGGCAGTACCAGACGAACAACGAGCTGCAATTCGCCGCCATCTCCCTCATCCGGGAGCTGTCCCGCCGCGGGTTCAAGGCGGCCCTGAGCAACAACCTGCTGCAACTCGGCTCGACGGTTGACTCCCCCCGCGGCCTGCTGCCCGACGCCCGCAGCAACGCCCTCGAGGCGGTGGCCGCCGGTTTGGGCACCATTGGCCGCAGCGGCGCCTTGCTGACGGCGGAGCACGGCCCGCACCAGCGCCGCATCGTCATCGTCACCGACGCCGAACTCCCGGCCGACGCCGTGCGCCTTCCCGCCGCCGACCCCTGCGCCGGCTGTTCGGTCTGCGAGGAAACCTGCCCGATGCAGGCTCTTGAGAGGCAGTCGTTCGAGGTGAAGTGCGATGGCGTGACGGTACGGGTGCCAAAGTTCGGCCGGCACCGCTGCGACTGGTCAAAGAAGTACAGCCTGTGCGCGGACGAAGGTCCCGGCCTCATCGGCAACGACACCCAGGTCACGCCGCCCCAGGGCAGGATCACCATCGCGGACATCGCCGAAGGCTGCGCGCACAAGGATCCGGTCATGAAGACCCGTACCTGCGTGCTCGAGACCTGCCTGCGCCAGTGCCCAGCCGGCGCCGCACGCGCCCAAGTCGGCTGAACCACGCCCTGGAATCGGGGCAATGGCGTTCCGCCATTCCCCCGATTCCGGCCGGGCCTCCTTGCCCTGGCCGGCTGGCGCTGGCAAAGCGGCTCAGAAATCGGCCGCCAGGGCGGCCAGTTCGGTCCGGGCCTTGGCCAGCGCCGCCTCCGCCGCCGCCCGGCCGCCGGCGAGGGTGGGCTCGACCACGACGGTGTGGAGCTGGGTGATCCCGATGAACCCGAGCAGCGCCTTCAGGTAGGGCAACTGGAAGTCGAAGGCGGCGGTAGGCGTCTCCGGGGCATAGGTTGAACCGCGGGCGAGGACCAGCAGGGCGGGGCGCCCCGTCACCAGGCCGCGGTACCCCTCCTGCGGGTCGAAGTGGACGGTGAAGCCGGGCTGGACCAGGATGTCCAGATATTGCTTGAGGCGATAAGGGATGGAGAAGTTCCACATGGGCACGGAGAAGACCAGCTTGTCGGCGGCAAGGAACCGGGCGATCTGCTCGCGCACCAAATCCCAGGCCTGCTCTTCGGCCGCCGCCAGGGGCTGGCCATGCATGAGCTTGTACTTGCCGCCCGCCGCGTCCTGGTCGAAGGCGGGGAGGGTGGCGCGGAACAGCTCCAGGGTGGTGATCCGGTCGTCCGGATGGTGGCGCGCATAGGCGTCCAGGAAAGCGTGGGCGGCCCGGGCGGACCAGGATTCGTCGGCCGGCCGGGGCGAGGCTTGGATGTGCAGGACTCGGTTCATCGGCGGCTCCATTCGGCGGCAGGCGGCATGGGGGGGGGCGGGGGGGCAACTGCTGTTCCCTTGGAACCGGCCAAGGGCATTCCGGTTCCCGCCACTTATATTGCAAACTGTGACGGCGAGTCCCGCCCGAGTCCTGGGTTGCCATGCTCCGCTTCCATTCCCAAGACGTGCCCAACCGCCCCGGCGTCTACCTCTTCCGCAATCTGGCGGGCGACGTGATCTACGTCGGCAAGGCGAAGTCGTTGCGCAAGCGCCTGGCCAGCTACTTCCAGCCGTCGCGCCGGGCCAAGGCGGATCCCAAGCTGCGGGCACTGATCCACAGCATTGCCGCCTATGAGATGATCCCGCTCCGGACGGAAAGCGAGGCGTTTGTCCGCGAGGAGCAACTGATCAAGCAGTACGCGCCCCGCTACAACATCGAGATGCGCGACGACAAGCGCTACCTCCTGCTTTGCCTGAACCCGGAGGAGCCCTTCCCCCGGCTGCGCCTGACCCGCCTCCGCCGGCAGGACCAGCGGCTCTACTGGGGGCCGGTCCCCCATGCCACGGCCTTGCGCGACCTGGCCGGCTACTTGGCCGAACGTTTCGGCCTGCGCACCTGCGCGGGCAACGGCCTGAACCCGAAGGTGGCCAGCCATTGCCTCAAACGTGCCTTGGGCCGCTGCATCGCCCCCTGCACTGGCGGCATCACCCCGGCGGACTACCAACTCCGGGTCGCGGCGCTGCTGGCGGTGCTCAACGGGCGGACGACGGAAGTGCTGGCCGACTTGGCGGCGCGCATGAAGGAGGCGGCGGCCAGCCACGATTTCGAGGCGGCGGCCCGGTTGCGGGACGCGGCCGGCGTCCTCAAGGAACTGCGCACCCATGCCCTGAACCGGCCGCTGCTGCCGCCCTCCGTGCGCGCCGCCGGCGGCGCCGGCCCCGGGCAAATCCGCGAGCTGCAAGTGGCATTGGGGCTGGCCCAGCCCCCGGAGACCTTGGAGTGCATTGATGTTTCCAACATCGCGGGAACCTTCACCGTCGCCAGCCTGGTCCGCTTCCGCGGCGGCGTGCCCGCCCGCAAGGAGTACCGGCGCTACCGCATCCGGACGGTCACGGGCAGCAATGACGTGGCCTGCATTGCCGAGGTGGTCGGCCGCCGCTTCACGCGCTTGCGGGAAGAGGGTGGGGCGCCGCCCGACCTGCTGGTGATCGATGGCGGCGCTGGCCAGCTCGCCGCGGCCCGCGACGCCTTGCGGGCGGCCGGGTTTGCCGGCCAGCCGGTCGTCGGCCTGGCCAAAAGGCTGGAGGAAATCCATTTCCCCGACCGCCGCGAACCGCTGCTGCTGGACCGCCACTCCGGCGCCCTCCGGCTGGTCCAGGCGATCCGCGACGAGGCCCACCGTTTTGCCATCGCCTACAACCGGCTGCTCCGCCAACGCCGCCTGCAAGAATCCGTGCTGGACGAAATCCCCGGCATCGGCCCCAAGCGCCGGCGGGAACTGCTCCGCACCTTTGGCTCACTCCGCCGCCTGCGGGCGGCGGTCCCGGCGGAAATCGCCGCCGCCGTCCCCGGCCTCAGCGAGGAGTCGCTCCGGGCCTTGGCCGAACGGCTCCGCCCGCTTGCCGGATCCGGTTGATATCAGCCGGTGAAATCCTATAGTACCTGCCGGTTTTACAAGTCATGTCCGGCGGAACTTCGGCACACGGTCCCGGGAGAAACTGAGCGATGGCCACGAAAAAGAGCACCCGCAAGCCCGTTTCCGCGCAGAGCGGCAGCGCCCCCCAAAAGCCGGCCGCGGTCGCCCCCAAGGCCCCCGCCAAGGCGGCTGTGGCGAAGACGCCGGCCAAGAAGGCCCCCGCCAAGGCG
The DNA here is from genome assembly GCA_041648735.1 of Lentisphaeria bacterium. Lineage (GTDB taxonomy): Bacteria > Verrucomicrobiota > Lentisphaeria > Oligosphaerales > CAITYL01 > JBAZOO01. The sequence continues at coordinate 143 of JBAZOO010000017.1, read as the reverse complement.
GCTGTGGCCAAGAAGCCCGCCAAGCCCGCCGTGGCCAAGGTTGCCCCCAAGGTGGCCACCGCTGCCAAGAAGGCTCCTGCCAAGGCGGCTGCGGCGAAGACGCCGGCCAAGCCCGCCGCCAAGGTCGCCGCCAAGCCCGCCGT
>JBAZOO010000016.1:0-83956 GCA_041648735.1 Lentisphaeria bacterium | reverse complement strand
CGCCCGCGACCTCGTGCGACTCCTTCGCCATGGCATCGGCCAGAGGCGACGGGAGCCAGGCGGAGCCCCAGCCGTCGCCGCTTGAGTTTTGCCAATGTCCAGGCTTGGGCCAATACATTGGCCCCAGACTCCAGTGGCGCAAACCTGAACCGCTTCCTGTGAGGGCCCCCATGCGTTTCCACCTGCTCGTTTTGGCCGCCGGCCTCTGGCTCGCGGGGGCGGCCACCGCCGCCGCCCAGAATCCAACCCTGGCTTGGGGCGAGCCCTGGAACGCCTGGTTCGCCGGCCGCGCCACCGAGTTCACCCTGGCCGCCGGGACGCCGGAGGCGATGACGGTGCGTCTGGAGTGGGAGCTGCGCCGGGAGGGGGAGCTGCTGGCCTCGGGATCCGAGTGGCCCCTCGGCCTGATGCCCACCATGACCCGGACCTTGCGGTTCACGGCCGACCTGCCGGCGGTGCGCGGGCCGGGCGCCGTGCCGCTGGCGCTGACCGTCCGGCTGTTCGACGAAGGCAATGTCGAACGCGCCACCGCCACCCGCGTCATCAACGCTTTCGCCCCTGACCCGTTCCGGGGACGGGACGACTGGCTGCGCGGCCTGCGGCTAGTCCTCTACGACCCCGACGGCGCCACCGGCCAGCGCTTCGACAAGGCGGGCATCCCTTACCGCGAGCACAAAGGGCTGGTGGCGGGGCTCGCGGAATACGTCGCCAGCGTGATCGTGGTCGGCGCCGGCAGCTCCCCGGAGGATCTCCCCCAGCTTTATCCCGCCCTGCGCCAGGCGGCGATGAAGGGGTGCGTCATCCTTTGGCTCACGCCTGGCGCCGGCAGTTTTCCCTTGCCCGACGCCACCGGCAACGAGTTCAGCCGGCCCGCCCGCCTGACCTTTCGCCAGATTGACTTCATCCGGGAGCTGGACCGCCGGCTCGACAGCGGCCTCTGGGCCGGTGGCATCCGTCCCATCTCCGTCTCCGTCCGCATTGCCTGCCAGGAAGAGGGGGCGCCGCCGGTCTGCGAACTCCGCAGCCCGCCGGCAGCCGACGGCTGGCCCTGGGCCGAGTTCGCCTGGCCCAGCGGCGGGCGGCTGATCCTCTGCGGCACGCCGATCATCGAGGCGTGGGAAAGCGGCCCCTGCCCCAGCTATCTCCTCGCCGCCTTGCTCGAATCGCTCGACGCCAGCCGGGCGCGGCGCACCTCCCGCGGCGAGTGACGGCACCCCGCGGCGCCCGCGTCCGCGTCAGCCGCCCTGGCGGCGGAAGCGGGCGGCGAACAGCGCGTCGCAGTCGCCCTGCCACGGCCAAAGCATGGCCTGGCCGTCGGTCGGCTGGCCGGTGAGCGGATGCGGGACGGGCTCCAGGCGGAACTCGGGCCGCGCGGCGAGGAAGGCGGCGACCACCCCCTCGTTCTCCGCGGTGAAGACGGAACAGGTCGCGTAGACCAGGACGCCGCCCGGCTTGACCGCGGTGGCCGCGGCCGCCAGGATTTCCAGTTGCCGCGCGGGGAAGGCCGCGGCCTCGTCGGGGGCGGTGCTCCAACGGGCGGCGGGGTTGCGGCGCCAGGTGCCGGAGCAGGTGCAGGGGGCGTCGGCCAGCACGCCGTCGCAGGTCGCCTTTTTCGCGGCCAGCGGCTTGCCGTCCCAGACCCGGGGGGTGATGTTGGAGAAGCCGCTCCGGCGGGCGCGCTTGCGGAGGTCGTCGAGCTTCTCGGCGCGGACGTCGCTGGCGACGACGGTGCCCCGCCCCTGCATGAGCTGGGCGAGGAGCAGGCTCTTGCCGCCGGCGCCGGCGCAGGCGTCCCACCAGCGCTGGCCGGGGCTGGGGGCGCAGACGGCGCCGACGGCCTGGGAGGCGAGGTCCTGGATTTCGACGCGCCCTTCGCGGTAGGCCGGGAGCAGGTAGAGGTTGACCCGGGGGTTGTGGATGCTGACGGCGCCGGCGAGGCGTTCGGAGCGGCGCGGGCGCAGGCCGGCCTCGGCCAGTTCGGCGAGCACGGCGTCGGGCTCGCCGCGCTGGAGGCGGAGCCAGAGGGGGGGGCGGGTTTGGAGCCAGTCGGTGAAGCGTGGGCGTTCCGTTTCCGGGATGGCGGATCTGGCCCATTCGGGCAGGAGCATCTCGGGGGTGAGCTTGCGCGGGCGCTCGAAGGCGAGGAGGTAGTGCTCGGCCCGTTCGCGCGGCGGGAGGGTGGCCAAGCTGGCGATGGCGTCGCGCCGGAGCTTGCAGCAGTCGCGCCAGAAATCGCGGATCGCGGGGGCGTCGAGCCGTTCCAGCTCCAGGACGGTGAGGAGGAGGGGGATCCAGGCCTCGGGCCGGCCGATGGGGTTTTCGGGCATCGCGGCGTCGCGGCGGTTGGCGCCGGGCGCGGCGGTGGCGGTTTCGAGCAGGGTGGCGGTGCGCAGCGGCACCAGGGGCGCCAGCCAGCCATACCAGCGGAAGACGCCGTAGGCCAGTTCGCTGATCAGGCGGCGGTCGCGGCTGCCGAACTCGCGGTGGTCGCGCAGGTGCGCCGCCAGCACGCGGTCGGCCGGCTTGCGGTTGACCAGCACCTGCCAGAGCAGCAGCGTCAGCGTCTCGGCCACCGCCTTGGTCTGGGCGAGCATTTTGGGGATGGAGAGGTCTGGAGGTGGCGGCGGGGGCATGGGGCGATGCTTTCGGTGCAAAAAAGTGGGGGAGGGGCTGGGCGGAGGCGGGCGGCGACTCACGGCGGCCGGGTCAGCCCCTTGGCGAGTTCGGGGAAGACGCTCCGGGCTTCGTCGGCATTGTACTCGAAGATGGTGAAGCCACCGGTGCGGAGTTCGCGGGTGACCAGGATCTGCTCCGCGGCCTGGAGCGGGCTCAGCCGCAGGGCACGGACGCCGATGCCGGGGTAGACGTGCGCCTTCGAGCCGGCGATTGCCGCCTGCTGGCGGCGCACCATCTCGGCGAAGTGGCGGGGGTTGGCGGTGTAGTTCATCGGGCAGACCCAGTCCAGCCAGCCTTGGCGGCACCAGTCGGCCCAGTCCTGGCCGAGGGCGGCGCGGGCGTTCTGGGGGTGGTCGAAGACGGCGGCGGAAAGGGCGAGCCGCTTGTCCTCCCGGCGCACGGCGGCGTGGATTTCCGCGACCAGGCTGCCGATCTGCCGGCGGCGGAACTCGCTCCAGGCGGGGTCGTTGGCGGCGGGTGGCCAGCTCCGCGTCCGGCGCCCCGTCATGCGTTCGAACGCCTGGCGGCAGGCCGGGCAGAAGCAATGGTCGCCGTCGGGGTAGCGGATGAAGTCCAGGTGGATGCCGGCGATGCCGCCCCGCTCGGCCAGTTCCTGGGCGGCGGCGACGATGAGCCGGCGGTTGGCCGCCTGGGTCGGGCAGAGCCAGCGCGGATTGACCGAGCCGTCGCGCCGGACTTGCAGCCGGCCGGCCCGTTGCAGCGCCGCGAGTTGGGCGGGGGTCACACTTTCCCCTAGGTTCAGGCAGGAGATCCAGACGTGGAGTTCGACGTCATGCTTGCGGCAGGCGGCGGCGGCCTGGGCCAGCAGGTCGCCCTTGGTGCGCACCTCCGGCGCGGCGGGCAGGACGTGGCTCGGATAGCTGGCGGCGGCGGGCCAGGCGAGGTTGGCGTAGAGGCGGTCGAAGCCGCAGCGCTTCAGGTTCGCCACCGTCTCCTCCCAGCTCCAGCCGGCGATGCCGTAGGGGCGGTGGCACCAGGCGCCGCGGCGTTCGCCCTTGGCGGCGGGCAGGGCGGCGAGGCGTGCCTCCTGGAGCCGGCTCCGGCACTGGTCGGCGAGGGCGAGGGCGGCGGGGTAGTCGCGCCTCTGGAAGGCGGTTTCCGCGCGGCGGCGCAGCTCGCGGCCGGCGGCGGGGAGAGGGGCGGTGTCCAGCCGGAGCAAGGCGTCGCGGGCGGCGGCGGCCCACAGCTCCGGTTCCCCCTGGGCGAGGAGGGCGAGGAGCAGCCGGCTGCCGGCGGCGCGGTCGTTGTCAAGATAGACGTGCGACATCCAGAACCCTTTGGGATGCAAGATGATGGCCGGAAAACCGGTGTCGCCGCCGCGGCCGTTTTGCCAGGTGGCGAGCACGCGGCCGCGGCCGCTGGCGGGCCGCTGATCCTGGATCAGCCAGGAGGCCTGGCCGACTTCAACCGGGGCGCCGGGAAGCTGGCCGGAGCGCAGCCGCAGGCCGGCGAAGCCGTCGGGGACTGCCGTGGCGCTGACATAGCGTCCCGGCGTGAACTCCAGCGCGGCGGCGGCGAAGGCGGGCGGCTTGAAGAAGCCGCCAAGCCGGCCGCCGCGGGCCAGATGTGCCTTCAGCGCCTGTTCCGCCGCCGGCGGCAGGCTGATCGTGTAGGGCAGCAGCACGGTGCGCACGCCGGCGCGGGCGAGGAAGCCGTCCGCCAAGTCCTGGTCTTCCAGCAGCAGCGGCCAGATTCCGGCGCGGACGAGGGCGTCGCCCAGGCGGGCGGGGAAGTCGGCCAGGCTCCGGGCTTCGCTGCTGCCGGCGCGGACGGGGGCGCCGCTGTTGCGCAGGATCGCCGCCCCGGGCTGGCCGTCCACGATCCGCGGGTCGGCGACTTCGAAGGTCACGTCCCGCGCCGCCGCGGGGGTGGCGGAGATGCGCAGGGCTTCGATCCGCCCCCAGCCGGCGGGTTCGCCCTCGATGAAGCTCGCATGCTTCCACAGCACGACCGTCTCCCAGCCGCCATGCCCGGCCGGGGCGAAGCTGGTGCCGTACCAGCCATTGCCGCTCTTGAAATAGACGAAGAAGCGGTTGACGGCGGCGGTGTCGCGTCCGCGGAAGCGGAAGATCAGGGCGGCGCCGCGGCGCAGGTCCTCGGCCAGCGGCAGGTCCCAGACGGCGCGGCCGCCGCCCCGGCCGAAGGGACAGGTGAAACGCCAGCCGGCACCCGCCGCCGTCCGTTGCGGGACGGGGGCCGGGGCGGCGCCGCGGCTGGCCCAGGGCTGCGGACTCCGCAACGGCCGCCCCGCGGGCAATGGCAGCGGATGCGCCGCCTCGGCCGCGGCGCCCGGCCCCGCCATTCCCGGGAGTGCGCCGGGCGGCGTCGGCGGCGGCGTCGGCGGCGCGCCGCAGGAGGCCAGGAAGAGCAGCAGCGGCGGCAGCGCCAGCGACAGGAAGCGGCGGATGGAAAAGGACACGGCGGTTGGCCCCGGGAAAAGTTTCGCATAACATAGCCCGCCCCCGGCCTTGGCTTTCAAGGGCGAGGGCCAAAACTCGACGGCCAGCGGTTGAACAGCCTTCGCTGAAGTGGGAACTCCCAACCCGGGCCGGGCCGTCCGAGTTCGGAGTTCCGCCTTCAGGCGATGCCAGTTTCAAAGTTGACGCGTATGCCCGGAAGCGTCAAAGGGCCACGTTTTCCGGCGGGGTCAGAGGGCGAGCTTCTTGTACTTGCCGCGGCGGTGGAGGAGGTGCTCGGCGTCGGCGGCGAGCATTTTTTCCTCGTAGGCCTGGAAGTTGCCTTCGAACCAGGCGAGGCGGCCGTCGCCCTCGAAGATTAGCAGGTGGGTGCAGATGCGGTCGAGGAAGAAGCGGTCGTGGCTGATGACCATGGCGCAGCCGGGGAAGTTGTTGATGGCCTCCTCGAGGACGCGCATGGTGTTGACGTCCAGGTCGTTGGTCGGTTCGTCCAGGAGCAGGAGGTTGCCGCCGCTCTTGAGCAGCTTGGCGAGGTGGACGCGGTTGCGCTCGCCGCCGGAGAGCTGGCCGACCCTCTTCTGCTGCTGCGGGCCGCGGAAGTTGAAGCGGGCGCAGTAGGCGCGGCTGTTGAGGGTGCGGTCGCCGAGCTGGATTTCCTCCTCGCCGCCGCAGATTTCCTCGTAGACCGTCTTGGTGCCGTCGAGGGCGTCCCGGTGCTGGTCGACGTAGGCGAGCTTGACCGTCTCGCCCAGTTCCAGGCCGCCGGCGTCGGGCGTTTCCTGGCCGATGACCATGCGGAAGAGGGTGGTCTTGCCGATGCCGTTGGGGCCGACCACGCCGACGACGGCGCCCTTGGGCAGGCTGAAGGTGGCCTGGTCGAGGAGGGTGACGCCGCCGTAGCCCTTGCAGAGGTTCTTCACTTCCAGGACCTTGTTGCCGAGGCGCGGCCCCGGCGGGATCTGGATCAGCACGTCGTCCTTCTGCACCTCGAACCGTTGCGCGGCCAGCTCCTCGTAGCGGTTGATCCGGGCCTGCTGCTTCTTCAGGCGGCCCTGGGGCGACTGGCTGATCCAGTCCAGTTCGCGGGCCATGATTTTCTGCCGCGCCGACTCCCCCTTCTCCCGCTGCCGCAGGATTTCGGCCTTCTGCCGGAGCCAGGAGGAGTAGTTGCCTTCGAAGGGGATGCCGCGGGTGTTCTCCAGCTCCAGGATCCACTTGGTGATGTTGTCGAGGAAATAGCGGTCATGGGTGACGATGATGACGGTGCCGTGGTAGTCGCGCAAGGTCTGCTCCAGCCAGGCGACGGTCTCGGCGTCGAGGTGGTTGGTCGGCTCGTCGAGCAGCAGCAGGTCGGGCTTGGCCAGGAGCGCCTTGCAGAGCGCCACGCGCCGGCGTTCGCCGCCGGAGAGCCGGGCCACGTCGGCGTCGTCGGGCGGCAGGACCAGGGCGGCGGAGGCGATGTCCAGGAGGCGGTCGATCTCCCAGCCGTCAACCTTGTTGATTTCCTCCATCAGCCGGTCGTACTCGTCGTTGAGCTTGGCCATCTCCGCCGCGGGCAGGTCCTCGCCGAGCCGGGCGGAGACTTCGTCGAAGCGGTTGAGCAACTGCTGGACCGGCGCGACGGCCTCCAGCAGGTTCTCCCGCACCGTCTTGCCGGCGGTGAGCTGTGGCTCCTGCGGCACGTAGACGGTGCGCATCTTCTTGGCGAACTGGACTTCGCCCATGAAGTCCGCGTCCACGCCGGCGATGATCTTCAGCAGCGTGGATTTGCCGGCGCCGTTCTCGCCGACGATCCCGATCTTGGCGCCGTAGTAGAACGACAGGCTGATGTCCTGGAGGATCGGCTTGTCGTTGTAGAACTTGGCGACATCCTTCATGTGGAAGATGAAATGGGGAGGCATGGCCGGGCAAGGCTCCTGCAAGTTGTTTTCCCCACAAAATCCCCCCCCCACAAATCTTCACAAATCCGCCCCAATCATCCAGCCTGGATTATTCACCACGAAGTCCGATCGAAGTCAATCTTCTCATGAATAGATCGGGTTTGTGGGAATCAGCGACTGGCGGCGGTTGAAAATGGCCCGGATTTTTGCTTGGTGGAAATTTGTGCGGATTTGTGGGCTGGAAACGGTCCGGAGTCTGGGTTTCCGCGGGGGGGCGGGTCAGGCGCAGTCCGGGCTGCGGTAGATGACGGGGTGCTCCTCCCACAGCTCCTCGACCTTGTAGTAGTGGCGGAGGTCGCTGTGGAAGAGATGGACCAGGATGCCGCTGAAATTGACCACCACCCAGCGGCTCTCCGGCGTGCCCGAGACGAACAGCAGCGGCACGCCCGCCGCCGCCAGCTCCTTTTCCAGGTGGTTCTTCAGGGCGCGCAGGTGCGGGTCGGAGGTGGCGGTGCAGACCACGTAATAGTCGGCGAGCGAGGTGGCGGCGGCCTTGCGGGCGTCGAAGACCATCACCGCCTCGGCCTTGTGGTCGTGGCAGACCTCGGCGCAGAAGCGCGCCACCGCCTCGGTGTCGTGGCTGTCCAGGGCCGGCTTTTTCGTCTTCGTCTTCGGTTCTGCCATGCGTGGGGTTCCTGTGGGCCGGGGGGAGGGGGGCGGGGTCACGGTCCGGCGGGGGCGGCGGCCGGGGGCGCCGGGGGCGGCGACGCGTAGAGGCGGTGTTGGGCGATGTGCTGTTCCACGCCCGCCGGCACGAGCCCGGCCAGGCAGGATCCGGCGGCGGCATACCCGCGGATCTGCGAGGCGGAGGCGGGCAGCAGCGGGGCCTCGATCACCGCCTCCAGCAGCTTGATGGCACCCTTGGGGCCGAAATGGTCGCTGAGTTCCGTGAGCTTGGGCTGGACCACGCCGGAGCGCGGATAGACGATGAACTGGTTCTGCGCGACCAGATCCTGGGCGCGGTGCCAGAGGTGGAGCTCGGCCAGGCAGTCCATCCCCATCATGAACAGCACTTCGTGCTCGGGATAGGCGAGCTTGAGCGTCTCCAGGGTTTCCACCGTGTAGGAGGGCTGGCCGATGCACTGGATCTCGATGTCGGAGTGGCTGAAGCATGGGTAGGGGTCAAGGGCCGCCTTGAGCATGGCCAGCCGCTGTTCGGCCGGGGCCAGCGCCTCGTTGGGCTTGAGCGGATGGGTGCCGGAGGGGATGAACAGCACTTCGTCGGCCAGCCGGCGGCGGAGGAGGTGGCCGGCGAGGAAGAGATGGCCGTTGTGGACCGGGTTGAAGGAGCCGCCGAACACGGCGAGGCGCGGCCGGCCCTGGCGGGGGGGGAGATTGGATTCGTCAAGGAGGTACGGCTTGTAGGGGACGGCCGAATCGTTGTTGCGGACGGCGCAGGGATGCATCGCGTACTTGGCCATGAAGCGGGGACCTGTCGGGTGGGATGGGAAAAAAGCTGGCGTCAAATATAGCGCCACAAGCGAATGGCGGTTATGCTATCGGGCGGCAAGCAGCCCGCTGTTGGGAACTCCGCCGGCCGGGAACGGTGCGCATGACTTCCAAATTGTTGTCCCACGAAGCCCCCGCCAAGCTCAACCTCCACCTGGAGGTGCTGGGGGCGCGCCCCGACGGGTACCACGAGATCCGGACGCTGTTCCTGCCGCTGCCCGGCGTGGCGGACCGGCTGACGCTGGCGCCGCTGCCCACGCCGGGGCTGGAGCTGGCCTGTTCCGACCCGGAGCTGCCCGCCGACGCCCGGAACCTGGTCTGGCGCGCCGCCGAAGCCTTTGCCGCGGCGGCCGGGCTCACCCCCGCCTGGCGTTTCCGCCTCGAAAAACGGATCCCCCAGGCGGCGGGCTTGGGCGGCGGGAGCAGCGACGCCGCCGCCGCCCTGCTTCTGCTGAACCGGCTGCACCCGCGGCCGCTCGCCGCGGCGGCCCTGCGGGAACTGGCGGCGAAGCTGGGCGCCGACGTGCCGTTCTTCCTCCAGCCCGTGCCTTCCCTGGCCGAAGGGATCGGCGAGCGGCTCACCCCGGTGCCGTGCAGGGTCCGCCTGCCGCTGTTGTTGGTCAACCCGGGGTTCCCCATCCCGACGCCCTGGGCCTACCGGCAGGTGGACCGGACGCCGCGGCCGCCGGCGCCCGATTGCGCCGCGCTGCGGGCGGCGCTGGCCGCCGGCGATGCCGCCGCCATCCCCGCCCTGGCCTACAACGCCTTCGATTACCCCGCGCGGGCCAAGTTCTCCCTGATCGGCATGTTGCTGGACGCCCTGCTGGCCGCCGGCTGCACGGCGGCCCATCTCTGCGGCAGCGGCGCGACCGTGTTCGGCCTGGCCCCGGACGCCGCGGCCTTGCCGGCGGTCGAGGAGCGCATCCGGGCCGAATTCGACCTGCCGCTGTGGATTGCCCACGCCGTGGCCGGCGGATGATTGATCCGGAATTCCGATTTATGGTACCTGGCGCCGCGCCCCGGCGGCGGCGGAAAGGGTGGGAAGCGGGCCATGCAGGTTCTGGTGACAGGCGGCGGCGGGTTCCTGGGGGGGCGGATCGTGGCGCGGCTGCTCCGCCGCGGCGACCAGGTGCGCATCCTGGTGCGCCGCCCCTGCCCGCAACTGGCCGCCCAAGGGGCCGCGGAGTTCCTGGGCGACCTGCGGGCGCCGGCGACGCTGGCCGCCGCCTGCCGCGGCTGCGACCTGGCCATCCACACGGCGGCGAAGGCGGGCGTCTGGGGGCGCTCCGGCGAATTCTGGGAGGTCAATGTCGGCGGCACGCAGAACCTGCTCGACGCCTGTGTCCGCGAAAATGTGCCGCACCTGCTCTTCACCAGCTCGCCGAGCGTCGTCTTCGGGAGGGGGCCGGTGGCGGGCGCCGACGAGACCAGCCCCTATCCGGCGCGCCACTTGGCCGACTATCCGGCCTCCAAGGCGGAAGCCGAACGCCGGGTGCTGGCCGCCAACGGCCGCGGCCTCCCCGGCGGCGGCCACCTGCGGACCTGCGCGCTGCGGCCGCACCTGATCTGGGGCGCCGGCGACCCCCACCTGGTCCCGCGCCTGGTTGACCTCGCCCGCCGGGGGCGGCTCCGCCAGGTCGGGGACGGCACGAACCGGGTCGACTTGACCCATGTCGAAAACGCCGCCGCCGCCCATCTCCAGGCCGCGGCGGCGCTGCTGCGCCCCGGCGCGGCGGTGGCGGGGCAGGCCTATTTCATCGGCGACGCCGAGCCGGTCCGGCTCTGGGACTGGCTCCGCGACCTGCTCGGGCGGCTGGGGCTGCGGCTGCCGCCCCGCGCCGTCCCCTTCCGCGTCGCCTATGCCGCCGGCGCGGTGGAAGAGCTGCTGCACCGGCTGTTGCCGGCGCTGGGGGAGCCTTGCATGACCCGTTTTGTCGCCAGCCAGCTTGCCTTGGACCATTGGTTCCGCCATGACGCCGCCCGGCGCGACTTCGGCTACCGGCCGGTGGCCGAGCCGGCGGCGGAGCTGGAGCGGCTGGTGGCCTGGCTCCGCGCCGGGATGCCGGGGCCAGGCGGCCCCTGCTGATCGGCGGGGGGCGGCAGCCGGCGAGGGCAAACGCTGGCCAGCGCAGTTCTTGCCGGGGCGCGGTACGAAACTGGCGCCGCCGCCGCAATTGTTGGGATAGGCGTCCCGGCGGAAGCTGCGCTACCGCCCCTGGGCAAGCGCCACCGTTTTTGCCCACCCATGAGCTAACGAAATGACCCCCGGAAGGAAACTCGCATGCACCGTTTTGCCCGATGGTTCACGCTGGCCGCGGCGCTGGTGCTCTGCCCCCCCTGGAGCCAACCGGCGCTGGCCGCCGCCGCCCCGCCACCACCGGCCTTCACGGCCGACTGGGAGGGGACGACGCAGCTTCCCGCCGGCTGGGCCAGCCAAGGTGACGTTGCCATTGACCGGGAAACGGCCTTCAAGGGGCGGCAGGCGTTGCGGTTGCAGCGCGCGCCCGCGGCGGTGGAGAAGCCCTGTGCCGCCACCGGCGCGCCCTTCGCGGTGACGCCTGGCGTGTGGGAGTTTGCCCTGGCCTGCCGGAGCGACCTGAAGTCGCCCGACAACTCCTTCAACGGCGTCGTTGTTGTGGAGTGGCTGGACGACGCCGGCCAGCCGCTCGAGAGCGTCAAGCTGGCGGACATTTACGGCGTCCGGAACTGGCAGCGGCTCAGCAAGCGCATCGAGCCGCCGGCGCAAGCGGCCGCGGCCCGCTTCCATGTCCAGTTGAACAAGGCCTCCGGCCGCTTCTGGGTTGACGAGCTGGCGGCCGCCTTCGTCGCGGCCGTGGCGAAGAAGGACCGCCGGATTGACCGGATCATGTTTGACACCGCCCAGATGGGGAACCTGCTCTTTCCCGAGGACAAGCGCACCGTGACGGTCACCGTGCTCGCGACCGCGCCGCTGGCGGAGGGGCAGCTCCAGCTTTCCTGGGAACTTCGCGACTACTGGGGCGCCGAGTGCGGCGCCGCCGGCAAGCTGGCGCTGGCGCCGGCAAAGCCGCAGGGGCAGAAGCTGGCCTATGCGGCGACCCTTGACCTGGGGGGCGCGCCACTGGAGGCGGGGCGGTATTACGAACTGCACGCGGAAGTCGCGCCGGAAGGGGAAGCGCCGTTCCGCAACTACACCGCCCTGGCCATCCTGCCCAGGCCGGTGACGAAAAACTACAAACCGGAGGAAATCCCCTTCACCAGCCGCAACTGGGAGGGGAACATCGGCGAATTCTTCTACCTCGCCGACCGCCTCGGCGTGCGCATCTCCAACGTCTGGAGCGGCTGGGCGGCCACGCCGCCGTACGCCTTGACGCCGGGACGGATGGACCTCTGCGAGAAGCTGGGGATGGGGGTGATCGCCGGCTGCCCCACCTACGCCTGGGAGCACCGCGCCCCCGGCCATGAGAAGTACGACGACGCCGCCCTGCGCCAGGGGGTGCGCAACTGGCTCAAGGCCTATGGCCACGTCCGGCCGATGTTCTTCAGCCTCGGCAACGAGCCGCCGGTCATCCCCGAGCGGATTCCTGGGAACGTCGCCGCCTACAAGTCGGTCTACGAGGAAGTCAAGAAGGTTGATCCCAGCGTCACCGTCATCGCCACCTCGGTCGGGCCGGTCGAGGAGTTCTTCCAGGCCGGCTTCCATCGCTACTGCGACGTGGTGGACTTCCACGGCTACTCCGACTGGCAGGAGATCCCGGCGATCTTCCAGGAGTACGAGCGGCTCTTCGCCAAGTATGGCCACCGGAAGCCGATCTGGTCCACCGAGATCGGGCTGAACAGCCACGGCCTGGCCCGCCAGACGGTGGCCAAGTCGCTGGTCAAGAAGATCACCAGCTTCTTCGCCGGCGGCGGCGGCAGCGTCTCCTGGTTCGACCTCGGCTACCCCGATCCCGACGCCAAGATCGCCGACGACCCCACCACCGCCCACAACGTCTTCGACTGCCGCTACGCGCCGCGCTACTGCCCGAAGCTCGACGCGATCGCCTATTACAACATGATCAACGGCCTCTGCGTCAAGAAGCCGGCCGGCCAGAAGCGCTACGGCGCCGACACCTATGCCTTCCTCTTCCGCGACCGCGACGGCCATTGCCTCCAGGTGCTCTGGAAGGAGAAGGGGCGGCAGGAGGTCTTCCTGCCGCTGCCCGGCGTGGGCGCGGTGACGGCGATCGCCATTGACGGCCGCCGCGGCGATCTCGACGCCGGCGGCCAGGGGCTGACCCTCACCATCAACGAGGATCCGCTGCTGCTGCTCTACGACTCGGCCACCGCCCCGCTGGCCGAACGCCTGGGCGCGCCGGCGGCGCGCTTGGCGGCGCTGCCCGAAGGTGTCGTCAAGGGCGGGGAGACGACGCTGGAAGTGCTGCTGGCGGCGGGCGTGCCGGCCGAGGCTGTCGAGCTGACGGCGCCGGCGGCCTGGGAGATCAGCAAGGGATCGGCCGCCAGCCGGGAGGCCGGCGTTTCGACGCTGCCCTTCCGCCTCCATCTCCCCGACAGCACCGCGGCGCGCGAGGGCGACATCCTGGTCAGGATCAAGGGCGGGAAGGGCGGCTGCAACGGCCTCCTCCGCGCCCGCGTCCCGGTCACCGGCCGCGTGGCGGTGCGGCTGCTGCCCGAGCCCAGCCGCGGCGACCAGCCGGCGGGGGTGCGCCTGCTGATCCAGAACCATGCCGCGGAAAAGCAGGAGGTGAGCTGGCGGCTGGAGCTGGCCCGGGAACTCCCGATGGCCAAGGGCCGGTACGACACCCGGGGCGCGTCCGTCGCCCCCACGGCCTATTTCGCTGACACCGCGGAAGGGACGAAGACGATCGCGGGGAAGGCCACCGCCGCGGTCGTCATCCCCCTGGCCGGGGTTGACCGGCAAGCCGTCTACCTTGTCAAGGCCACCATCACCGATCCCTCGGGCCGGACCATCGAATGCGAACGCTACATGGCCGGCTTCGTCGGGGTGCTCCGGGCCAAGGCCGCCCTCAAGCTGGACGGTTCCCTGGACGAGGCGGCGTGGCAGGCCGCGCCAGTCCAGCGGCTCGACGAGGCCCGGCAGTTCTTCGCCTTCAAGACGGAGAAGGAATGGGGCGGGCTGGCGGGGCTTTCCGGCGAGCTGCGCTTCCTCTGGGACGAGCAGTGTCTCTACCTCGGCGTGACGGTCAAGGACGACGTCTTTGCCAACAAGAAGGCGGACGGCGACATTTGGCAGGACGACGGCCTCCAGTGCATGGTTGACCCCTCGCGCGGCCAGGCGGCCAGCACCGGCAAGTATGACCTCGCCATGGCCCTGACCAAGAAGGGGCCGCAGGCCTGGTGCTATCTCGCGGCCGACGGCGGCGCCCCCTCCGGCGAGGCGAAGGACATCGTCGTCGCCACCAAGCGGCTTGACCCGGCCCGCGGCGACATCTGCTACGAAATCGCCATTCCCTGGTCGCGCCTCGCCCCCTTCCGGCCGGCCCCCGGCGCCAACCTCGGGCTGTGCCTGGCGATCAACGATGACGACGGCCCCGGCCGGGATAGCCACATGAACTGGTTCGGCGACATCGAGAGCAAGCAGGTGGACACCGCCGGCGACCTGATCCTGGGCGAATGAAGCCTTTCCCCAGCCCAGCCTGAATGATTCCGGTAAAACTGCGCAACCCAAGGAACGGATGCCCTAACCATGACGCCGAATTCAGCCTCATTTCGTTTGGCGGCAACGTTTCCCCGGCTGAAGGCGCCGGGAACGGGCCGCCTGGCCGTGCAGCTCACCTCGGGAAACGATTTTTGTTACCCGCTTTATTATTTCATCCCGACCTTCACCAACGACGGGCGGTTTCTCATTCATCACCGGTCGGATGGCAACACCGTCCAGTTGCACCGCCTGGAGCTGGCCAGCGGAACGTCGGTCCAGCTCACCCATGCCCACGCCACGCCGGCGGAGACGCATTGGCAGCCGTGGGACATGCCCGCCGGCGCCGGCGTGCTCGATCACCGCAGTGTCTTGAACACCGCCCGCGGGGAGGTCATCTACTTCGATGGCAATGACGTGCATGTCGTGGAGGTGGCGAGCCTGAAAGACCGGCTGTGGTTCCGCCTGCCGCCGGAGCGGATCGCCATCGGCCAGAACTGCGTGAGCCCCGACGGCGGCTGGCTGGTGTATATCCAGCATGACCGGAAGGTCTATTTCGAGCAGGGCGGCAATGTCTACAACCGCCACGTCTCCAAGGGCACGGAACTGCGGGCGCGGCATTTCGACACCGGCGAGGAGCGGCTGCTGGTGCGGCTGAACAGCCCGATCCACCACGTCGTGCCGCACGGCAAGGACCAGTTCGTCTTCTGCCATCCCCCGACCGAGCAGGGCATGCTGCTCACCGATCTCAACGGCGGC
The DNA here is from genome assembly GCA_041648735.1 of Lentisphaeria bacterium. Classification (GTDB taxonomy): domain Bacteria; phylum Verrucomicrobiota; class Lentisphaeria; order Oligosphaerales; family CAITYL01; genus JBAZOO01. The sequence goes on along the minus strand of JBAZOO010000016.1, from coordinate 69,059 downwards.
TGGTACACCCACCTCTGCACCCAGGACGCCGACGGCAAGACCGTCTGCCATTACCTTTCGACCGCGCGCGGGCTGGCCTACGAAGCCTGGTGCGACACCTACCAGGTGGCCGGCCGCTACGACCCCGCCACCCATGTCCGCCGCGAGTTCCGGCTGCCGCCGGATTGGGGCTACTCGCACACCGGCGCGGATCCGGAAGGGCGCCTCTGGTTCTTCGAGACCCAGCGCCAGCAGGGGAAAACTCATGAATTCCTGTTCCTCAAGAGCTTTGATGGGAACCGGACGGACTGGCAAGTCCTGAGCGGCGACTGGCCGACCTTCGGTTCGGGGCAAAAGGCGCATTTCCACCCGCGCCTCACCCCCGACCGGCAATGGATCGCGATGGTGGCCGGCGATCCCGCCACGCAGACCAACCAGATCTTCCTTTTGGACGCCTCGGACCTGGGCGACACCGTCCTGCCGTGGTAGTGCCATGCAAAACTGAAACCTTCGCCACGAAGGCCCGAAGGACGCGAAGTTAAATCGAGGAAAAGGTGTCATGACCAAACTGGATCTCCGTGTCTTCCGCCGCGGCCTCACCGCCTGGTTCGAGTCGTTCCACGATGCGCGCCAAGGCTACGGCCGATACATCCCCCCCGCTGACTACGGCAGCGCCACGCCGGGCGCCAACCAGAGCGGGCATTTCTACGCCGCGGCCGACGTCGCCATCCTCCGCGGCATCATGGGCGAGGACTTCTCCACCTCCCTCACCGCGGCGCAACGCGCGCAATGGGTCGCCTACCTCAACTCGTTCCAGGATCCCGCCGACGGCAGCTACCAGCCGCTCCGCCACCACTCCAAGCTCCATGCCAACGGCACGGCGGTGGGCGCGGTCGGCCTGCTGGGCGGGAAAATGGCGCATCCGGTCCGCCTCTACGAGCCGTTCGACACGCCGGAAAAGGTCGTGCCCTGGCTGGAGACCGCCGTGGACTGGTCGCTGCAATGGCCCGCGTCGCACCTCTTCTGGGGCGGCATCCACTGCTTCAGCCTGAGTTCGCATGCCTCGCGGCAGTGGCTCGACACGGTCTTTGCCTGGCTGGATGCCAATCTCGACGAAGAGACCGGCTGGTGGCGCAAGGGCACGCCCCATGCCGACCGGCACCAGGGGCTCGGCGGCGCCGCGCACATCCTGCCGGTGTACCAGCATCACCACCGCGCCTTTCCCTACCCCCGGCTGCTGCTTGACCGCGTGCTGGAATTGCAGACCGCGAACGGCAACTGGCACCAAGGCGCCGGCGGCTTAAGCTACCTCGACCTGGACGCCCTCTATGTCTACGACTTCTGCAAGCCGCTGGCCGGCGATTACCGCGCGGCCGAGATCACGGCCAGCGTCAACCGGTTCTCCGCTTGGCTTCTCGGCCGGTTCGACCAGGCCTGGGCCCATGCCCGCGGCTCGCATCCGCACATCGCCCTGTGCCTGGTCGGCACCCTGGGGCTGTTGCGGCGCCTCGATCCGGAACATTATGTGGACGACCGCGCCTGGACCGACATCTTCAGCGACCGCCGCCTCTACCGCACCGCGGAAAGCGAAGCCTGAAACCTCAAGCAACCAAGAGGCTCGGGCGATTGCCCGCCACGGGGAATGAACCCGCCGCAACCTGAACCAGGAAGGCTCTTGGCGTGAATGAAACGATGGAAAAGTCCGCTGCCGCCGGCCATTCCACGCCCCCCGGCCCGCCGCCGGGGTTGGCGCTGTGGTACACTCGGCCCGCCGCCGGCTGGACCGAAGCGCTGCCTCTCGGCAATGGCCGGCTCGGCGCCATGCTCTTCGGCGGCGTCACCCAGGAACACTTGCAGCTTAACGAGGCCACGCTCTGGTCGGGCGCGCCGCGGGACTGGAACAATCCGGGCGCAAAGGAAATCCTGCCCCAAGTCCGCGCCGCCATCTTCGCCGGCGACTATGTGAAGGCCGACGAGTTGACCCGGAAAATGCAGGGCCCCTACAACGAATCCTACCAGCCGCTCGGCGACCTGCATCTCGACTTTCCCGGCGGCGCCGCGGCCGCTCCGGACTCCTACGTGCGCGGCCTGGACCTGGACCGGGCGGTGGCGACCGTACGGCATCGCGAGGGGGCGGCAACGTTCACGCGCGAGGTGTTCTGCAGTTTCCCCGACCAGGTCATCGTCATGCGCCTCACCTGCGACCAACCGGGGCGAATCCGGTTCAGCGCGGGCGTGGACAGCCGGCTGCGGCACACGGTCGCGACAGCGGCCGCGGACACGCTCGTCCTGCGCGGCCGGGCACCGGCGCATGTGGCGCCAAGCTATCTCGCCACGCCCACCCCGATCGTCTACGACGACGGGCCGAACCCCGAAGGCATGGCCTTCGAGTTGCGCGTCCGCATTCTGGCCGAGGGCGGCGCCGTGGTCCGCAACGAGGGGCACTTGACGGTGACGGCTGCCGATGCCGTGACGCTGCTGCTTTCGGCGGGCACGAGCTTCAATGGCCCGGACAAATCCCCCGGCCGCGACGGCCGCGATCCGGCTGTCGAAACGCGGCGTCATCTCGACGCCGCGGCGGAAAGGAGTTACGCCGATCTGCTGGAGCGGCACCTGGAAGATCACCAAAAACTGTTCCGGCGCCTGGGCCTCGATCTTGGCCAGACTCCCGGCGCGCACCTTCTGCCCACGGATCAACGGCTGGCGCGTTTCGCCAGGGGCGAGGCCGATCCCGGCCTGGCCGCCTTGCTGTATCAGTACGGCCGCTACCTGCTGATCGCCAGTTCGCGGCCGGGCGGGTTGCCCGCCAACTTGCAGGGAATCTGGAACGATGCCATGCGCCCGCCCTGGAGTTCGAACTGGACGTTGAACATCAACGCGGAAATGAATTACTGGCCGGCCGAAGTCGCGAACCTGGCCGAATGCCACGAGCCGCTGCTGGAGTTTGTCCGGATGCTTTCCCTGCATGGGCGCACGACCGCCGCGGTGAATTACGGCGCGCGCGGCTGGGTGGCGCACCACAACGCCGACCTCTGGGGGCAGACCGCCCCGGTCGGGAACTATGGCGAGGGCGATCCGCTGTGGGCCACTTGGCCCATGGCCGGCGCCTGGCTGAGCCTCCACCTCTGGGAGCATTACGCCTTCAGCGGCGACCTGGAGTTCCTCCGGAACCGCGGCTGGCCGCCGCTGAAGGGCGCGGCGGAGTTCTGCCTCGACTGGCTGCTGGACGATGGCCACGGGCATCTGGTCACCGCCCCCTCCAGTTCGCCGGAGGCGAGATTCATCGCGCCGGACGGCAAGGCCGCCTGCCAGAGCCTCGCCAGCACGATGGACATCTCCATCATCTGGGAACTGTTCACCGCCTGCCTGGACGCGGCGCGCATCCTCGGCGCCGACGCGGCGTTCGCGGCGCAACTCGAAGCGGCGCGCGCAAAATTGTATCCGCTTCAGGTTGGGGCGCGCGGGCAGCTTCAGGAATGGTTCCGGGATTTCCCGGACGAGGATCCGCGGCACCGCCATAGCTCACATCTCTTCGGCCTTTATCCCGGCCATCGCATCACCCCGGCCACTCCCGCGGTTTTCGCGGCGGCGAAACGCGCGTTGGCAATCCGCGGCGACGACAGCACCGGCTGGGCGCTGGCCTGGCGCCTCAATCTCTGGGCGCGGCTGCGCGACGGCGACCACGCCGCCATTTTCGTGAAGAACCTGTTGCGTCCGGTCACCAGCGCTGGCGCGCCAGCAAACTATGGCGCCGGCGGCGGGGTTTATCCGAACCTCTTCGCCGCGCATCCTCCGTTCCAGATCGACGGCAATTTCGGCTTCACCGCCGGCGTCTCCGAAATGCTGTTGCAGAGCCACCTGACCGCGGGGCAGGGAGCTGGCGCCGCACGAATCCTGGACCTGCTCCCCGCCCTGCCCAACGCCTGGCCCGCCGGCGCGGTGCGGGGACTCCGCGCCCGCGGCGGGTTCGAGGTGGACATCGCGTGGGGCTCCGGCAAGCTTGCCGCCGCCACCATCCGCGCCGCCCAGGGAGGCAACTGCCTCGTCCGGCATGGCGGCAAGTCCGTTGCGGTGGGCTTTGCTCCCGGCCAGTCCCGGCAGCTTGGCGCCGATCTCTCATGGCAATGACCATGCGGCTTGGAGAACATCAATAATGGACACGCGTGCGCATCCCGCTTCTTGGCCCTTGGCCGCCGCCCTGGACGATCTCGAAAGCCGCATTGAGGATGATGTCGAGCGGGAGCTGTGGCGCCAGTGGCGCGATTTCGCCCGTGGCGCCTGCAAACAAGAGGTCTTTGTCCCCCGGCGGCCGCGGCCGCGCCCCTCGGAACGCGAGTGGCCGCGGGTGCCGATCAACGCGGCGCTGGAGGATTTCGAGGCGATGGCGCTGCAGGCGATGGGTTTTTGTTCCCAGGCGCTGGCCGAGGCTTCCGGCAAGATCCTGAACGTGCGTTGCAACTACGGCTCGCCCATCATGCCCATGCTCTTCGGCGTGGAATTGTTCCGGATGCCGGAGGCGACGGACACGCTGCCGGCCTGCCATCCGCTGCCCGGCGGGGCCGAGGCGCTCCGCCGCCTGCTCGATGCCGGTGAACCTTCGCTGGACCAGCCGTACATGAACCGGGTCTGGGAAATGGGGCGGCGCTTCAAGGCGATTCAGGCCCGCTATCCGAAGATCGGCCGGCATGTCCATCTCTACCACCCCGATTTCCAGGGGCCGCTGGACATTCTCGAAATGGTCGTCGGCAGCGCTCTCTTCATGCTGCTGATGGACGAGCCGGAGCTGGTGCATCAGGCGCTGGAGCTGATCACGCGCACCTACATCCGGGCGATGCGCCGCTGGCAGACGATCCAGCCGGCGCGCGAGGACGGACTGACCACCCACTGGGGCCTGGTCCACCCCGGCGCGATCATGCTGCGGGACGACTCCGCGATGAACCTTTCCCCAGCCATGTTCGCGGAATTCGTGCAGCCGTATGACCAGCGGCTGCTCGCCGAATTCGGCGGCGGCGCCATCCATGCCTGTGGCCGGGTCGAGCATTTTGTGCCGTTCCTGCCGGAGATGCCGGGGCTCACGGCGTTCAACATGAGCCAGCCGCGCCTGAACGACATGGCGACCGTCTGGCGGAACACGGTCGAGCGCGGCCTGCTGGTGATTGACGCCGACGGCCAGGCCGTCCATGACGCCCTCGCCGCGGGGCAGCGCCTGCACGGCCGCGTCCACGTGGGCTATCCCAATGCCGCCTTGGCCTTGAAACTTTCACGTTCATGACGCGGCGGTTCGCGTTCCCGTACGCGCGTTGTCCGGTCTGGCTCGGGTTGGAGTTCACACTTCAGTGTGGGACCTGCCGTCCAGGCGATCCCTTTAGCCCACGAAAAACTCCGACCCTTTTTTAGCCCACGAAACACACGAAAAAAAAACAAAGCTTTCGTGCTGTTTCGTGTGTTTCGTGGGGAAAAGGCTGGTGTGGATTTGTGGGCCAAAAAAATCTTCGCGTAAAATGAGCTTAGGGACAGGAGAAAAACGCCGCCACCACATCCGGCCGATCGGCAACCGCCGCTCCGCGGCGCAGTGGGGGAAAAACAGTTCGCGGCCACGCCGGTTCGCTTCCCGTCACGGCGCCCCGGGTTTCGCGGGCGGCTTGGCGCGGAACTGCTGGCGGTAGGCGCTCGGGGCTTGGCCGACGCCATGGCGGAAGGCCTGGCTGAAACTGACGGCGCCGCTGAAGCCGCAGAGCGCGGCGACCTGCTTGAGCGCAAAGGCGGTCGTGGCCAGCAGCTCCTTGGCCCGGTCAAGCCTGAGGCGCGCCAGCACGTCGTGCGGCGTCTGCCCCAGGGCGGCCTTGAAGCGCAGCTCCAGCATGCGCCGCGACAAGCCCGCCGCCCGGGCCGCCGCATTCACGTCGCCGCCGCCGGCCAACTTCTCTTCCATGAACCGCACCGCCTGGGCGACCCGCGGGTCGCCGGCCACGATCCCGGCGGTGGATTGGCGCTGGACCAGCGGGCCCGGCGGCACCAGCGTCACCCGCGGGATTTCCTCGCCTCTGACCAGTTGCAGGAGGCGCTCGGCGGCCAGGAACCCAATGCGTTCCAACTGAAGGGAGACGCTGGAAAGGGTCGGGTGGACCAGCTCGCAGAACAGCTCGTCGTCATTGACGCCGATGACCGCCAGGTCCTCGGGGACGCGCCAGCCCAGTTCGTTGGCCAGGTTGATGGCGGCCGCCGCCACGTCGTCGCCCTCCGCCATCAGCCCCAGCGGCCGCGGCAGCCGGCCCAGCCAGCGTTTGGCGCCGCCGTTGCCGTTGCCCCGGAGCCGGAGCCGCCCGGGACGGCACTCCGGGCCCAGGGCCGCCGCCGCCGCCGCCGCAAACCCGTCCCAGCGCTGCCGGCTGAAGAGCCAGTCGTGGCCCCAGAAGGCGAGATGGCGATAGCCCTTGGCCAGCAGGTGCCGGGCTCCGGCGGCGCCGATCTCGCGGTCATCCGTGACCACTTTGGCGAAGGGCGTCTCCAGATGGGTGTTGGAAACGCTCACCACCGGCGTGGCCAGGCGCCGGGCCTGCGGGGAAGTCTCCCAGAACGTGCCCAGGATCAGGCCGTCATACCCGGCGGCGTCCAGCGCCGGCAGGACGTCCGCCGCGCCACACCAGACCACGCACGGCTCCAGGCCCAGGCCGCCCTGGGCGGTGACGAAGTGGAGAATCCCCTTCAAGATCCCACGATAGTAGCTTTCCGCCGGTTCCGTGACATAGGCAAAGCGCATGGGGCGGCCTCCTTGGATTTTTTCCCCCACAAATCAACGTAAATCAAAAAACCGGACCCTGTTTTTGTCCATGGGCGCCGTTTCGCGCCGCCTTTGTGGGGAAATCGCTTCGCCTAGGCTTCGTGCCCTTCGTGCCGTCGTGGCGAAGCTTCGCAACGGCGCTGAACCCGTCATATTCTACCGCCGGATTGCGCAAAATCTAAAAAGATTGCGCATTTTCTGGCTTGCACCGCCGGGATTCCGACGCTTTATTTAGGCACCTGTCCAAAAGCGCGGTCCCGGCGCCAGCCGGCCGCCCGCCCAGGAACCCGCGGAAGCAGAAGGCAAAAGAGAAAGAGGAGCCCAGCCGATGAGGAAACGCACCGCCGCCACCACTCGCCGCACGACCCCGACCCCGACCCCGACTCCGCCACCCGCCCGCCGCGCCGCCGCCACCCTGGCGGCCGCCGCCGCCGGCCTCGCCGCCCTCGCCCTGCCCGCCGCGCACGCCGCCACCTACACCTGGCAGGACTCGATGGTCAACACCACCGGCTCCGGCACGTTCGACTGGTTCACCGGCGGGCCGAACACCCAGGGGACGTGGGACAACTCCCCGGGCGCCCAAGGCGCCAGCCTCATCACCAATGCCGACACCGTCCAGTTCTTTACCGGCACCGGCACCGCGTTCACGAATACATTGCCGGTCACCCAGACCGCCAACGTCAACAACGGCGGGACGGCGGTGCAGTTGAAGGTTCTGACGCTCACCGGCAAGGCCAGCGCCACCGCCGGCGCCAATCTGATCGAGACCATCTCCGGCGACGCCCTCAACTTCTCCGCCGCCACCGGCACGGTCAACCTCAACGCCGTCAAGAACGGTAACCAGACGATCACCTACAACCTCGAGAGCGCCATCCAGCTCGGCACGGACAGCAGCGCCAATGCCCTCACTTTCACCGGCAACGGCAGCGGTGCGTTCAACGTCGGCGGCGTGATCAGCGAGTTGCAGACCGGCGGCGGCAGCGTGACCAAGGCCGGGACGAGCACCTTGACGCTCAGCGGCAACAACAGCTACACCGGCGCGACCACCGTCAACGCCGGCACGCTGATCGTCAACGGCGCCAACACCGGCACCGGCGCTTACACGGTCAACACCGGCGGTATCCTCGAGATTGGCTCGACCACCACCGTCGGCAACACCAGCGGCATCACCATCAACGGCGGCGGCATCCTGAAGGCCACCGGGGCTTACAGCACCGTGACCGGCTGGCTCACCAACGGCAAGATCGCCGCCGGCTCCGCGGGCGCCATCGCCCTGACCGGCAACAGCTCCGAAACCATCGACATGGCCGGCTTTGCCAACCTGTCGCTCGGCTCGTCGGCAGCAGCCACCTATAGCGGCACCCTCACCCCGAACGGCCAGACCTACAACCTCGGCGGCGGAAGCGGTGGCTTAACCGTCAGCAGCGTTCTGGGCGATGTCAACAGTCTGCCCACCAATCTCAATGTGACGGGCGCAACCGCCAGCGTGATCCTCTCCAACACCGCCAATACCTACACGGGCGTGACGACCATCACCGGCGGCGCCAATTGGTTCAACAGCACCGTGCAGATCGCAAAGTTGACCAACGGCGACCTGGCCAGCAGCATCGGCGCTTCCAGCAACGCCGCGGCCAACTTCGTCCTGAACCAGGGCAAGCTGCAATACACCGGCACCTATGCCAATGGGGCCACGGACCGGCTCTTCAGCCTGGGTGGCAGCGGCGCTTCCCAAGTTGCTGGCAACATCAACTTCACCAATACCGGGGCGATCGGGTTCAGTGACTCCAATACGGCGAACACCCTCATTCTGGGCACGACCAGCAACAAGCTGTATTTTGCTCCGCGGCTCACCGACAACGGCGGTGGCATGACCGCTATGAGCATTCAGGGCGGCGGCAACAACTGGGCAACTGTAGTGGCCACGGATAACGTTGTGACTCTCGCGAACGCCACCAGCAGCTACACCGGATCGACCAGCACGGCCAACGGCAACGGCACTTACTATGCCGTCACCAAACTGGCCGACGGCGGCAGCAACAGCAGCATCGGCGCGTCCACCAACGCGGCCGCGAACTGGGTCTTCAATCAATCCAGCGCGGTGTTGTATATCGGTTCCGGCGACAGCACGGACCGCAATTACAAGCAGGCGGTAAACACCACGGTACGATTCGACTCCTCGGGCGCCGGCGCCCTGGTCATGAGCGGCGCCGCGACGTTTGCGGCTGCGAATGGGACGCAGGGCTTGACCCTCACCGGCACGAGCGCAGCCAGCCTCGTCAATGAGTACAACGGCGCCATTGCCGACAACGGCATGGGGCTGACCAGCGTGACCAAGTCCGGCACGAACACCTGGGCCCTGGGCGGCACCAACAGCTACACCGGCCCCACCGCGGTCAACGCCGGCAAGCTGCTGGTCAATGGCGACAACTCCGCTGCCACCGGCGCGGTCACCGTCGCCAGCACCGCCACCCTCGGCGGCTCCGGCACCATCGGCGGCGCGGTGACGGTGCAGGCCGGCGGCAAGCTCGCCCCCGGCACCAGCCCCGGACAACTGACCGTGGCCTCCCTGGCCCTCGCCGTGGATTCCACCACGCAGATGGAGATCGGCGGCGCCACCCTCGGCACGGGCTACGACAACGTGACGGTCACCGCCGCCAGCGGTGGCCTGACCTACGGCGGCCTGCTGGACATCGTGTCCTATGGCAGCTATGACGTCGCCGCCCAGCCCGGCAGCTACACGCTGTTCTCCTTCACCGGCAGCTACACCGGCGAGTTCGGCACGGTGGCGGTCGACGACTTCAACCTGACCAACACTGACGGGGTGTGGAGCGGTACCAACGGTGGCGTCACCTACACCTTCACGGACAGCACCGGCGTGTTGAACGTCGTGCCCGAGCCGGCGGCCTTGGCGCTGCTTTGCCTCGGCGCGGTCGGCCTGCTCCGCCGGCGCCGGGGACCTGCCGGCCAGGGACCTGCCGTCCAGGCAGTCTTCGCCGGGCGGTAGACCTGCCGGCCAGGGACCTGCCGTCCAGCCAAAAAATTCGCCGGGCGGAAGATGGTGTCTGAAGGAAAGGCCAGGGTGGCACCGGGGACGGTGCCACCCACTTTGCTGCCGCCGTCATGGGTCCCATGGGTCTCATGAGTCCCATGAGTCCCATGGGTCCCATGGGATCAATGACCGATCCCAAGGGCCGCCCTTGCGGCCCCGAGGAAAAATATCCGTGGAAATTCGTGCAATTGGTGGATAGCATGACCCGGCGTTTCAAATTCACCCTGATCGAGCTGCTGGTGGTGATCGCGATCATCGCGATCCTGGCGGCGCTGCTGCTGCCGGCGCTGCAAAAGGCCAAGGACGCGGCCAAGCAGGTCGTCTGCCTGGGCAACCAGCGGCAGTGCCACATCGCCCTGCAGACCTATGCCAGCGACTGGGACGGGATGATCATCAGCGGCTGGCGGCGGCCGGATGCCCATGCCCACGCCTGGATGCCGTTCGTCGCCGCGGAGAAGCAGACCGACAGTTGGTTCCCGCCATCCGGCCTGCCGCACTACCTTTCCAGCGCCGGCGCGCTGGGCTGTCCCGCCAATCCGTTTTATCAAGACTTCCTGAAGGGCTACGACGACGGCCTGGACATTGGTGTCCAGGGCTATGCCTTGTGGCGCCGGCAAGTCGGGGGGGAGCATCCCGACTGGAATTTCGAGCGCACCGTTTCCATCGCCGGCAGCCAAGTCACCCTGCAGGATCTGGCGGCGGTGCCCGACCCGGCAAGCATCGTCATGCTGGCGGACAGCGCCATGGGCGGCTATTCCCCTCCAGGCATCCCCACGCGCATGTGCGGCGCCTTCTCCACCGTCGGGGAATCGGGCCTCTATTGGGGGCGCATCCATTTGCTCCACAACAACCGGGCGAACCACGCCTTCTATGACGGGCATGCCCGGAGCGGCACCCGGCAGGAGCTGTACCAGACGGCGTCCAAGTGCCAGACGTTCCTCACGCAGGACTGGGTGAAGATCGACAACTATTCCCCGTGACCGTTTGGCCGCGAAGAAGTTTAGCCCACGAAACACCCGAAACAGCACGAAAAACCCGAACCGTTTTTTTCCCACGAATCTACACAAATCCACACGAATTAAAACTTTCGGTCGGACCCTCCGCGAACTCCGCGCCTCCGCGGTGAGGATTTGAAACTTTCGTGTGGTTTCGTGTGTTTCGTGGGCGAAAGGAGGCTAAAGGATTTGTTTCGCGGACGAAACCCGGAACGAAAGATCAAACCAGTGAATCAGGAGACTGCCATGAAGACTCGCCTTCCCGGCCTTGCCCTGGCCTGCGCCCTGGCTTCCGGTGCCCTTTTCGCCCAGGAGCCGGCCAAGCCCGGCGCCACCGCCACCCCGGAGTACCCCGACTTCTACACCGGCGAAAGCGGGAAGGCGCCCAAGGGGATTGACTTCGTCCAGGCGATCAAGGTCAGCGCGCCGGCCTACTGTTCGGAGATCCAGGGCGACACCACCGTGACCTTCCAGGCGCCCGGCATGACCCAGGCCAAGGCATTCTGCTGGCAGCAGCCGCCGCCGGCCAAGCCCACCCCGCCGGAAGGCCTCTGGCGGCGGGTGAAGCGCGCCCTGTCCGGCGGGGAGCCACCCACCCCGCCGGCCAAGCCCAGCCCGTGGGGGCATGACGCGGCGGTGGCCGACCTCAAGCTCGCCGCCGACGGCAATGGCAGCTTCGTCTTCCCCGCCGACCAGTTCCCCAACGGCCCGATCACCATCCGCATCCACGCCAAGGACGAGGGCAAGAAGCAGGACATCTGCGAGCTCCAGCTCTTCAACCGGGGCGGCGTGGCCTGGAACCAGGGCATTCCCAAGGCCGACCCGCCGGCCGCCAAAGGGCTGAAGCTGCTCTTCGCCGACGACTTCGCCGGCCCGCTCTCCATCTCCCCCGACGGGAAAAATGCCCGCTATCCCGCACATAAAACCGGCGGCGGCGACTTCAGCGGCTGGATCTTCTCCGACCCGGCCGGCGGAAACGACCCCTTCGGCCAGGCCGGGACCTGGCTGCGCATCCACGCGTCCAAGAAGCCCGGCACCAAGGGCCGCAGCGGCATCCTCTCCTCCATCCGCGGCGACGGCAGCGGCGTTTCCGCCACCCCGCCCTGCTATTTTGAATGCCGCTTCGTCGCCCAGTCGGCGCCCGGCACCTGGCCGGCCTTCTGGACCCTCACCAAAGGGACGATTGGCATGGACAAGGCCGCGCCGGAGTACGAGGCCGTGAAAAAGGCGGGCTGCGACGAGCTGGACATCATTGAGGCCTATGGCGGCTACGGGCCGAAGAACCCGAATTCGGGCGGCAATTACTGCATTGTCAGCCATTTCTGGAGTCAGCCCAAGCCCGCCTGGCATGAGCCGAAGGGTGCCGACGGCAAGCCGAATCCGCTGTACAAGCCGCACAGCGCGGTGGTGGACACCCTGGCCTTGGGCGGCAAGTCCTCCTGGTCCTGGACCTTCCACACCTACGGACTGCTGATCACGGAGACCGACACCGTCTACTACTTCGACGGCAGCGAAGTCCTGCGCCATCCCACCGGGCCGGTCTCCAAGACCCAGCCCACCTGGTTCCTGGTCAACTACGCCATCGGCGGCATCAGCGGCTGGCAGATTGACCTGGAGCGCTACGGCAACCAGAGCGACATGTGGGTGGACTACATCCGCGTCTATTCCGGTCGTACCCAGATGCCTGACATCGTCTCCTCCGGATTCCCCGGCGCAAAACCCGCGGCCGTCACCATCTCCTGCGTCACGGAAGGCGCACCGATCCACTACACGACCGACGACTCGGAACCCACCGAGAATTCGCCGCGCTACCAGGGTCCCATCGCCATCTCCAAAGCCTGCACCGTCAAGGCGAAGGCATTCGGCAAAGACCTGAAGCCAAGCTCGACGGCCAAGCATATCATCACCGCCGCGCCTGGCGTCGCCGGCAGCATCGGCATCAACTTCGTCACCGCCGAAGGCGCCGACCAGACGCTCGCCGCCAACGACATCGCCGGCATCGGCCCGGAAGCGCAGGGCAACTGGAATGCCGTTTCGGCGGAGGTGAAAACCGCCTCCGGCTTCATCACCTCGGACGGCGCCCCCTCGCCTGTCACCCTCTCCATCGAAGGCGAAGCCAAGCCCGCAACTGGGGAACCCTGGGGCTTTGGCGGCAACGACCTCAAACTCAAGCGCGGCAATCTCGTCTCGAATCCCCGCCTGGTCATCAAAGGCATCCCCTACGCGAAATACGATGTCATCGTCATTCTCGGCGCGGGCATCCACAACGTCCAGGGCGAAGTCTCCCTCGCCCCGCTCGGAAGCGACACCCCTTCCGACGCCTTTTCATTCGACTACGGATGGAACGGCGGCAAGCACGCCGTCGCCACGACCAAGCCCGGCGAAACACCCAAGAATATGAACTACATCGTGTTCAAGGGCGCAACCGCGCCGGACATCGCGGTCACGATGAAATGGCTCGCCGGAAAAGGCTGGACCGGCATCTCGGCCCTCCAGATCATCCCCCGGCAATAGTAAGTCAGGAAGGAATTTACACAAGTTCAGGCGGGAAGGGACGGGTGAATCGTGCCGCCCCTGTCGGAGCAATCCCGGCTTCGAGGGCTCTCGATGGCCATCGCTGGCTTTCGACCCTGCCAACTCCGGTTGATTAAGGACAGCCAACGCAACATGAACATTCCGTTCCACACTGCCTGGGCCGAACACGAGGGGCTGCCCACTGCCTGGGTCGAAGCCGGCGGCGGCGACCCGTATGCGCATCATCCCCTGGCCGGCTGGCGGATGAAGGCCGAGGTCTATCTTGACGGCAGCGTGCGGCCATTGTCGGCGGAGTTTGGCAGCCGCTATTTCGCGCCGGCGCCCTTCCACGCCGGCCACCGGCGGGCGAAGCTCATCACCGGCGATGCGGAATTGGAGCTGGATCTCCAGCGGCTGCCCGGCGGGCGCTGGCTGCTCGGGCCGGGGACGGCCCAAGCCACGATCCCGTTGGCGGACGGATTCCTGCACCTGGAAGTGCTGGTGCCGGACTTGGCGGCGCGGGAACTGCTGCTGTGCTGGAGCTGGCACGCCCGGAACCCGGACACGCCCGCCCCCAGCCTGCTGCTCCCGACCAACCTGGCCGGCGCCACCCGGCGCGATGATTGCCTGGGCACCGACCTCCCGGGCTACGGCCGGGTGGGGTGGGCGGCGCAGGGCTGTAACCTCGCCTCGCAAGGGAATGCCTGGCGGGCCAGTCTTGCCGAGCCGTTGCTGGTCCGCGTCGGCTACGATCCCGCCGGCGCCGATCCCCGGCCGCCAAGCGCCGGGGAGTTTGCCGCGGCGCGCGCCGGCCAGCGTCGGCGTTGGCGCGAACTGCTGGGGCGGGTCGAGGTGCGGCCGGGCTGCGATCCGGTCGAGATCCGCTGGTCGGCGCAATTGCTGGTGGGCAGCGCGTTCCATGATGCGTCACGGGGGTTCAACTGCGCGGGCAACGGCCATCTCTATCTTCTGGACCACCGTTCGCCGGCGCTGGACCAGTCCGGAGCCATGACCAGTTTCCGCGACGGCAACCAGGTGGCCTGGGGCATCGCGAAGATCGCGCCCGCCCTGGCCCGCGACCAGGTGCTGCGCTCGGTGGCGGCGAGCTGCCCGCGCCGCGGCATTCCGCAAATGTCCAACGCCACGCCGGGGCGCGACTACCTGTGGAAGGCGCCGGGCGGGGAGCACGGCGGCGCGGCGGCCGACGCCTTGGCCATCGCCAGCGAGCAGGTCTGGTGGTGGGCGCTCGCCTTGGCCGAGGTGCTCGATGCCGAAGGGCCGACGTTGCTGGCCGTGGAACTGGCCGCCGCCGATGGCTGGAAGGCGCCGCTTTCCGGCCATCTTGACCGCCTCCTGGCGTTTGCGCGGAAGACCGTCGGCGTGGGCCGGCACGGCCTCCCGCGCATGCTCTCCGGCGACTGGAACGACTGGCTGGGACGCGTCGGCCCCCAGGGGCGTGGCGAATCCTTGATGAACGCGGGCTTGGCCGTCGTGGCGCAGGAGCGGCTGGCGGCGGCGCTGGCGCGGGCGGCCGGCGATGCCACGCGGGCGAACGGGTTGCGGCGCCACGCCAAGGCGTTGCGCGCCGCCTGCGCCGCGTTTGGCAAGGGTGCATGGTGGCCACGGGCGATTGGCGATGACGGCGGCCTGGTCGGCGATGCCGCCGAGAACCGGATCTATCTGGACGCCCAGCCGTGGATGGCCCTGGCGCGCCTGGGAACTCCGGCGCGGCGGCGGGAGATGCTGCGCACCGCGCTGCGGCGCTGCGACACGCCCATCGGCCCGGCCATCATTGACCGGCCGCTCGACCATGGCGATTTCCCGGGGCGCACCCACTGCCTTTATCCGCCGGGCAGCGGGGAGAACGGCGGCATCTGGTGGATTGTCGGCCAGTGGCTGGCGCTGGCGCTGGCTGACGCCGGCCTGGCCGACGAGGCCATGGAACTGCACCACCGCTGCTCGCGCGCCAATCATCGCCGCCACTTTCCCGGGGAATGGTGGTCGCCCTTCATGGCGCCCGACGGGATTGACGGGCCGGCCTCGTCGCACTTCGGCCGGTCGCAGCAGGCTGGCGAGGCCTATCCCCAACCCTGGGCGCAGGGTTTCCACCGCGACGCCTGCAATCCGCATGAAGTGGCCAAATGGGCCTACCAGGTGGCGTTTGCGAGCGGCCGTGGCCTCGGGGCGGGGGCAGCGTGAGCCTGCGGCAATGGCCAATTCCGCAAGCCGCTGGTCGGCGATTACCGCGCGGCCGAGACCACGGCCAGCGTGAATCGGTTCTCCGGCTGGCTTCTGGGCCGGTTCGAGCAGGCGTGGGCGCATCTCCGCGGCTCCCATCCGCACATCGCCCCGTGCCTGGTCGGCACCCTGGGGCCGCAGCGGCGGCTTGACCCCGAACATTGTGTGGATGACCGCGCTTGGACCGACATCTTCAGCGACCGCCGCCTCCATCGCACCGCGGAAAGCGAAGCCAAGACTTGAAAAACAACCCCGCGGATGACAATGAAGCTCAAGGACAAATTGATGACGATACTGGAAAACAATGAGCTGCGCGTGACGGTCGGCGCGGCGGGAATCCAGTCGTTCGCCACCGCCGTGGGCAGCCTTCCGTTCCAGGCCGGGGAACATGGCGGGCCACAATGGTTGGTGCGGGAAGGCGGCCAATGGCAGGCGGTCCAGCTCCAGGCCCGCCCTGGCGGGGAACCGCGCTTTTCCGGCCAGCGCGGCGAGCTGGCCTTCGAACTGGAGTACCATTTGGCCGACGCTGGGCGGCTGGTGGTCGTGGCCGCGCTCCGGAACCTGGGCGCGGCGCCGGCAACGGGGCTGCACGCCGCGCTGCGGTTGGGCGTTGATGCCTACATGGAGAAATTCCCGGAGTGGAACGAGAAGCTGTTCCCGACGCTGCTGCGTTGCGAGAAGACGCACTTCTGGGGGTACTTCATGAGCCCGGCGGGGCGCATCCTGGGTGTCAGTTCGCCGGATCCGGTGGCCTCGTGGCATCTGGACTACAAGCAGGGCCTGCACCGCATCTACACGGCGTGGCTGGACCTGCTCCAGCCCGGCCCGCTGCCGCCGCGCCATCCCCGGGGGCTCGACGCCCTCGCGCCCGGCGAGCGGAAGCAGTGGACTATCTGTTTTGAAGAAATCCCGGACCTGGCGCAGGTGAAGCCGCGGCTGGCGCGGAGCACCGGCGCGCCGATGATCGAGTGCGACCGCCATACCGTCGAGCCTGGCGGCGAAGTCCAGGTCACCGTTTTTGGCGAGCAGACCCGGCGCGAGACGTACCGGCCCGGCGAAAAGCCCGGCCAGTATATCTACCGCGCCGTGGCGCCGAATGGCAAGGTGGCCGAAGCCACGCTCTGCGTCCGGCATCCCTGGTCGTGGTACCTGAAGCGGGCCCGCGCGGAAGCCATCGCCAAGCCGCAGAAGGGCTCGTCACACACCGAATCCTGGTACGGCCTCTTTTCCTGTTTCGCGGCGCGGGAGCACTTCCCCGACGCCGGCCTCGACGCCCAGGCGGAAGCGAAATTCGCGGAAATCTGGCCGTTGATGTACGACCTGGAGAAGATGCTGCCCCGGGCCATTCCCCAGTGGGAGGGAGGCCGCATCCAAAACGAGGCTTGCGCGGCCGGCTTGCTGGCCGCCCGCGGCCGCGTCACCGGCGACCGCCACGACCTGGAGTTCGCCGCTTCGCTGGTTGACTTTCTGCTCACCAAACAGACGCCCGACGGCGCCTATCGTTGCGGCAAAGTCCATTACACTTCCGTCGTCTATATCGCCAAGTCCATTATGGAAGTCATGGCGGAGGAGAAGAAACTGGCGGCGGCCGATCCCCGCTGGGACGAGCGCTGGCGGCGGCATTACGCCTCGGTGAGGCGTGCGGTGGACGAGCTGGCGCGCAATCTCGACAACATCCAGACCGAAGGCGAGATGACCTACGAGGACGGCATGATCGCCTGCAGTTACACGCAACTGGCGTTGTTTGCGCTCGGGCAGGCCGATCCGGCCGAACGGCGGAAATACCTCGACGCGGCCTTGCGTCTGGCCGGCGGCCACCGCTGCCTCTCGCAGATTCTGGTTCCCGACGGGCGGATGAACGGCGGCAGCCTGCGCTTCTGGGAGGCGCAGTACGACGTGCTGACCAAGCCGAACATGCTCAATTCCCCGCATGGCTGGAGCGCGTGGCGGATCTACGGGCTGTGGTATCTGTATCTGCTGACCGGCCGGGAGGAGTATTTGCGCCAGGCGATGGACGGGCTGGGCAGTTGCGCGCAGCTCATTGACGCCGCCAGTGGCGAGCTGCGCTGGGCGTTCATTCCCGATCCCCGCATCGAAGCCAAGGTGTGGCGCGAACAGCCCCGCCAGCCCGGCCGGGGCCAGCATGTCCCGCAAACCATCGGCGAACAATACCTGCCGATGATCAGCGGCTGGTACAAGGCCCCGCCGCACACTTGGGTCCACGGGTATGAGGGCGAAGGCGGCGGGTGCTGCGACAACGACGTCCACGAAATCTTCAAGTGCCTGGCCGAAGTCGCCCTGACCGCGGCCTATGTGGTGGAACGCGAGAACGGCGAGATCGTGGCGTGGAACTGCACCGTGCGCGGCCAAGGCGGCGCCTTGAACATTCAGCCGTCGGAAGCGGTCGTCAGCCGGATTCACCTGAACCTGCGCCGGCGGCAGCGCATTGAGTCCAGCCTGTTTTCCGGCACGGCGGCCGCTGGAATGCAATGGGTTGGGCAGCCGGCCGTGGCGCCGATTCCGTCATGAAAGCTAACCGATGACCGATTGTGCGTGGGAAGCGAACTGGGAAGAAACCAAACGGCACTGTCATGAATAAAGCAAAACGGGTAATCATCATCATGACCGACACCCAGCGAACTGACATGCTGGGCTGCTACGGCAACAACGAGATGAAAACGCCGTGTCTGGACGCACTGGCGAAGCAGGGAACCCGTTTTGATCGCGCCTACACCTGCCAACCGGTGTGCGGCCCGGCGCGCGCAGGTCTGTTCACCGGGACTTGGCCGCATTCAAGCGGCTGCTGGGGAAACGGCATGCCTTTGGGCTCCAACTACATTACCATTGGCAAGCGGGTGCATGACCATGGCATTCACGCGGCTTATATCGGGAAATGGCATTTGGACGGCACGGATTATTTCGGTACGGGGCAGTGTCCGGAGGGGTGGGACGATGGCTATTGGTATGACATGCGGCGCTATCTTCAGGAGCTTTCCGAAGAGGGGCGGCTCCGTTCGCGGCAGAGCGAAACCAACAGGGATCCAGACCTCACCGCGGAATTCACTTATGGCCGCCGCTGCTCCAATCGGGCGATAGATTTTTTGGGCAAGCACGGCGCGGAAGATTTCCTGTTGGTGCTTTCCTATGACGAACCGCACGGCCCCTTCCTCTGCCCCCGCCCGTTTTCGGAAATGTACCAGAACTATGAATGGCCCAAGAGCCCCAACGTTTGGGACCGACTGGAGGGCAAACCGGAACACCAGCGAGTCTGGGCCGGCGACTCGCTCCGGGAAAACAAGGACACCCTTAAGATCCACAATCAATGGCTCAGTTGGTTTCTCGGCTGCAATTCATTTGTTGATTCCGAGATCGGCCGGGTGATGGAGGCAATTGACCGCTACGCGCCGGACACACTGGTCATTTATACCTCGGACCACGGCGACATGATCCACTCCCATGGCCTTGAGAGCAAGGGGCCGGCCATGTACGACGAGATCACCCGCATCCCGCTGCTGGTGCGCTGGCCAGGAAATACACCGGCAGGAGCCGTATGCCAGCATCCGGTTTCGCACATCGACATCGTGCCCACGGTGATGGACGCACTCGGCCTGCCGATACCAAAATCGCTCGAGGGTACCAGCATGGCCCGGACCTTCCGCGATCCGAGCGTCCGCCCGAACGATGCGGTTTTCCTGGAATTCGGACGCTACGAGGTCGATCACGACGGGTTCATGGGGTTCCAGCCGATCCGTGCGGCGTTTGACGGGCGGTATAAACTGGTCATCAACCTGCTGACATCGGACGAATTGTACGATTTACAGGCCGACCCTCAGGAAATGGAAAACCTGATCCTATCCGCCGAACATTCCGGGCGGCGCAACACACTCCATGACCGGCTGCTCGACTGGATGAATCGCACCCGCGATCCCTTCCGCGGCTATTATTGGGAACGGCGTCCGTGGCGGACCGACGCCCGGCCGGCGACATCGGCTTATACATTGCTGACTCGGCAACGCGAAAACGAAGAATACGAGCCCCGACAGCTCGATTATGACACGGGTCTTCCCATGCGGGAAGCCGTCCGGGGGAAAAAATGACGAGATGTCGGCAGTCAGCCCGCCGCCCGGTTGCGCCGCGGAAAAACTGTTGGGTAATTGCGACAAGCGAGCCAAGTTATCGGCAAGACAGTATGGAATTCAGCCATGAACAAACGCAACCTTGTACTTGACGCCCTTGCCCATCGGCAACCTCAGGCGCTACCGGTGGACTTCGGCGCCACCCCGGTCACCGGCATCCATTGCGGCGTGGTCGCCCAGCTCCGCGAACATTTCGGCCTGGAAAAGCGCCCGGTCAAGGTCGGCGAACCTTACCAGATGCTCGGGATGATCGAGCCGGACCTGCAACAGGCGCTGGGCGTCTCGGTCACTTCCCCCTATCCCCGGGGGACGATTTTTGGCTTTGACAATGAAAACTGGAAGCCCTGGCGCGCGCCCTGGGGGCAGGAACTTCTGGTCTCGGAGCATTTCCACACCCGCACCGACGCGGCCGGCGACATTTTCATCTATCCGCAAGGCGACACTGCCGCGCCGGCCTGTGCGCGGATGCCCAAGGAGAGCTACTTCTTCGACACCATCATCCGGCAGCCGCCCATTGACGAGGACCGCCTCAACCCGGCCGACAATTGCGAAGAGTTCACCCGCCTTTCGCCCGCCCGGATCGCGCAATTGGCCGCCGATGCCCGCGCCGCCCGGAAGACCGGCCTGGCGGTCGTCGCCGGCCTGCCCGGCACCGCCCTTGGCGACATCGCCCTGGTGCCCGCGCCTTTCCTCAAGCATCCCAAGGGGATTCGGGACATTGCGGAATGGTACATCTCCACCGCCAGCCGCCAGGATTACATTCACGCCATTTTCCACTGCCAGACCGAAATCGCCCTGGAAAACCTCGAGGCAATCAACGCGGCCTACGGCGATTGCCTCGACGTGGTCATGCTCTGCGGCACCGATTTCGGCACGCAAAACGCCCCCTTCTGTTCCCCGGACACGTTCCGGAGCCTCTGGAAACCCCATTACCAGCGGATGACCCGCTGGATCCACGCCCATACGCCATGGAAGGTCTTCAAGCATTCCTGTGGCGCGGTCGAGAGGCTTATCCCCGATTTCATCGCCTGCGGCTTTGACATCCTCAATCCCGTCCAGTGCTCGGCCGCCGGAATGGCGCCCGCGCATCTGAAAGAGGCGTACGGCTCACAGATCACCTTTTGGGGCGCCGGCGTCGATACCCAGCACGTCCTTCCCTTTGGCACGCCGCGGCAGGTGCGTGAACAGGTGCTGGAGCGGTGCCGCCTCTTCGGAACCGGCGGCGGCTTTGTCTTCAACGCCATCCACAACATCCAGGCCCGCACCCCCATCGCCAACGTCGTCGCGCTGCTGGATGCAGTTGCGTCGTTCAACCATGAGACCTAATGGTGCCGCGAGCTTCCTTCCTCCCTGTCCGAGCCGGCCCGTGAAAGCAAACCCCCAACCCGTCAAGAAGGGGAAAACCATGAACCCGATCAAACCAAACGCAAAAATGCGGTGCCGCTCCGTCCTGGCATTGGCGCTGGCCGCCATGACGTCTGGCGCCCTGGCGCAAAATGCCGCCCCGCCCGCCGCCCGCCCCAGCCCCGGGGCGGAGCTGTCCAGTTTCCTCTCCACGTTTTATGTCCCCGACGGCACAAGCGCCAAGACGCAGACCGTGTGGTTCCAAGCGATCGCCGTCAGTTCGCCAGCCTATTGCTCCGACATCAAAGGGGATGTCACCGTGACCTTCAAGGCGCCCGGCATGACCCAGGCCAAGGCGCTTTGCTGGCAACAGCCCACGGCGGCCAATCCCAGCCCCTGGGGGCATGACGTGGATTTGGCGCCCGACCTCCAGCTCGACGCCGCCGGCAATGGCAGCTTCGTCTTCCCCGCGGACCAGTTCCCCAGCGGCCCGCTCAACCTGCGGATCCATGCCAAGGATGGCGGCAACCGGCAGGATTACTGCGAGCTTCAGCTCTTCAACCAGGGCGGCGTAGCGTGGAACCAGGGCATTCCCACGGACGCCCCGCCCGCCGCCAAGGGCATGAAACTGGCCTTTGCCGACGACTTCGCCGGCCCCTTGTCGCTTGCCAAAGCGCGCAATGACCTCGCGGCCAAGTATTGGACGCATTGGGGCGGCGGGGACGGCAGCATTTGGCCTTTCACCGACAACGCCGGCCCCCTCAATCCGTTCAGCCAGGTCGGGACGTTCCTGCGGATCCACGCCACGAAACCGGCGGGCACCAGGGGCGCGGCCGGCACCCTCACCCCGGTTCGTCCGGACGGCACCGGATTTACCGCCACGGCGCCCTGCTATTTCGAGTGCCGGCTTCTCGCCCAGAACGCCCCGGGCACCTGGCCGGCCTTCTGGGCGACCACGCAGGGCGGCGGCACCGCCGGCTGCGATGAAATGGACGCGCTTGAGGGGTACGGCACCAATGCCAGGTCCGGCGGCATCTGGACCGTGTACCACGCCACCACCCATTTCTGGGGCCAGCCAACTCCGGCCTGGGTCAAAGAGAAGCTGAAAGGTCCCGACGGCAATCCCTATGACGCGCATAAGAGGGTGGATACCATGGCGGTAGGTGGCAAGTCCTCGTGGTCGACCACGTTCCACACCTATGGCTTCCTGGTCACCCCCAGCGAAACCGCCTATTACTTCGACAACATCGAAGTCATGCGCCATCCCTCGGGCAAGCTGGCCGCGACCCTGCCCATCGGCTTCCTGGTGAACCTGGCCATCGGCGGCGGCGGCTGGCAGCCGAATCTGGCGCGCTATGGCAACCAGAGCGACATGTGGGTGGATTATGTCCGCGTCTACCAGGGCGAACCGAATCGCCCGAGCCCGGCAAAAAAACCGTGACGGAGAGATTCATGAAAACGACATTCCTCACGCTGATCCTCGCGCTGGCCTGGCTGCTCCAGTCCAGCTCCTGCCTTGCCCTGACGCCATGGCTGGCGGACGTCGCCTATGGCGACAAGCCGGCGCAGAAATTCGACCTCTACAAGCCGCAAGGCGCCGGCCCGTTCCCGGTGCTCATGTATATCCACGCCGGTGGCTGGCAGAGCGGCGACAAGAAGTGGTTCATGGGCGACCCGGACATCAACCGGTTCCTCGATGCCGGAATCGCGGTCGTCTCGATCAACTACCGGTTCCTGGGCGAGGCGGCCAAGGACGGTTTGTTCCCGCCGGTGCTGGGGCCGTTCCACGACGCCAGGCGCGCGCTCCAGACCCTCCGCCATCGCGCCAAGGAGTGGGCTCTTGACCCGGCCAACATCGCCGTGGCCGGCTCCTCCGCGGGCGCCTGCACCGCGCTGTGGCTGGCCTTGTCCCCGGAGACGGCCGATCCCCAGGCCGCCGATCCCGTGGCCCGGATGTCCACCCGCGTCGTCGCGGCGGGAACCCATGGCGCCCAGACCTCCCTGGATCCCGCGCAAATCCGGCAATGGAACCCCGAGACCGCCTATGGCGCCCGCGCCTTTGGTCTGTGGGATGTGACGAAGGAGCAGTTCGAGGCGTTCCTGAAAAAGCGCCCGGAGTTCGAAAAATACTTTGCCACCGTTTCCCCGGCCGCGCTGCTCAGCCCGGACGATCCCCCGATCTTTCTCGCCTACGGCAGTGCCCTCGACGAACCCAAGAAGGACGCCAACTACTATATTCACAGCCCGGCGTGGGGCATCGGGTTCGAGAAGCTTGCCAAGGAGAAGGGCGTGGTCTGCCACCTGGCGTATAAAGGACATCCGGCCGAAGGCTACGAGAATCGCGATCTGTTCGATTTCCTCATCGAGCGCCTGAAAGTGGCGGCGGCGGGGGCGTCCCGGCGAAGCGCCCCGTGAATGGAAATGCCGCAAGGGAAGGCGCCGAAGGGCATGAACCACCCGAGCCGGAACCAAGGGCGCGCCCCATGCCGACCGGCACCAGGGGCTCGGCGGCGCATCTGGCGCCCTGGGTGGCCGCCGTGGCGGCAAGTGCTTTGCGGGTCACGGTGTTCGAAAGCGCGGCGGCGCCGCCGCTGCTCGCGCCGGCCGCTGGTCGCGGCCCGGCCCGGTTGCACCGTCGGCACGGGAGTGTTGCCGTGGGACGCCGACCCCAGGCTTCTCGCCCCGCTCCTCCGGAAAGAATACTGACACCAGTGCCCGCAAAAACCGCTTCTGGCGACCGCAAGCCACTCATGGCTGATCGCCGCCTGGAAACAATGCGGCGCATCGGGAATCAAAGAATGAAATGAGGACAACCATGCCCATCGTATCATTGAATGGCGAGTGGCAGCTTCGCGAACACCAGGGGAAGGCATCTTTCCCTGCCCAGGTTCCCGGCGACGTGATGCGGGATCTGCTGGCGGCCGGGAGGATCGAAGATCCGTTCTTCCGGGAGAACGAGAAGGACGTCCAATGGGTGGGCCGAACCGACTGGGTCTATGAGCGCACATTCCCGGTGGACGCGGCGCTGCTGGAACGGGAGCGGGTGCTGTTGCGCTGCCACGGGCTGGACACGATCGCGTCCATCTCGGTCAACGGGACGCCGGTCGGCGCCGCGGACAACATGTTCCGCACCTGGGAGTTCGACCTCAAGCCGGCGCTCCGGCGCGGCGCCAACCGCATCGAAGTGCATTTCCAGGCACCGGCGCCGTATGGGGAGCAGAAGCAGAAGGTCAGCCAAAAGTGCGGCCGCGCCGCCTGGATTCGCAAGGAGCAGTGCAACTTCGGCTGGGACTGGGGGCCGTGCCTGCTCACCGCGGGCATCTGGCGCGACATCGAGCTTGTGGCGTTCGACACGGCGCGGCTGGCGGATGTCCACGTCACCCAGGATCACCGCCGCAAGGGGCGGGTGAGGTTGAATGTCGCCGTGGCCGCGGAAGCGGCGGGGGCGGGCGCGGCGGAACTGCGCGCCGACATTACGGTGGCGGACGGCGCGGAGGCGGTCGCCGTGGCCTCTGGCGCATTCCAGGACGGGCGGCTGACCCTGCCGCTCGAAGTGAAGAACCCCAAACTCTGGTGGCCGAACAACCTCGGCGCGCAGCCGCTCTACCAGGTGACGGTCGAGCTGAAAGACGCGGCGGGTTCCGTGCTCGACCGCCGGAACGTGCGCCTCGGCCTGCGCACCCTGCGCCTCGACCGGCATCCGGACCAGTGGGGCGAATCCTTCCAGTTCGTGGTCAATGGCGTGCCCTTCTTTGCCAAGGGCGCCAATTGGATTCCCGCCGACGCCATCCTCTCGCGGCTGGCCCGCGCCGACTATTTCCGGCTGGTCGGCGATGCCGCCGCGGTACACATGAACATGCTCCGCTGCTGGGGCGGCGGCATCTACGAGGACGACGCCTTCTACGAGGCCTGCGACGAGGCCGGCATCTGCGTCTGGCAGGACTGCATGTTCGCCTGCGCCGCCTATCCGGCCTTCGACCACGCCTTCATGGCCACGGTGCGGGCGGAGATTGTGGACAACGCCCGCCGGCTCCGCCATCATCCGTGCCTGGCCCTGTGGTGCGGCAACAACGAGCTGGAGCAGGGCGTGGTGGCCGACCAGTGGAACGAATGGCAGATGAGCTGGGACGATTACCAGAAGCTCTTCGACAAGCTCATTCCGGAAACCCTGGCGGCGCTGGACCCGGAGCGCGACTACTGGCCGTCCAGCCCGCACAGCCCGCACGGCGACCGCCGCGAACATTGGAATCCGCGCTGCGGCGACGCGCATCTCTGGGAGGTCTGGCACGGCCTGAAACCATTCGAGTGGTACCGCACCTGCGAACACCGCTTCAACAGCGAGTTCGGCTTCCAGAGCTTCCC
The DNA here is from genome assembly GCA_041648735.1 of Lentisphaeria bacterium. GTDB lineage: Bacteria > Verrucomicrobiota > Lentisphaeria > Oligosphaerales > CAITYL01 > JBAZOO01. The sequence continues at coordinate 43,661 of JBAZOO010000016.1, read as the reverse complement.
GGAACCGCGCACCGTCCGAGCCTTCACCCGGCCCGGGGACCGGAACGTCACCTCGTACGTGATGGAGCACCACCAGCGCAGCGCCATCGGCAACACCACCATCATGCGCTACATGCTTGACTGGTTCAAGCTGCCGAAGGACTTCGAGAACACGCTCTGGCTTTCGCAGATTCTGCAGGGCATGGCGATGAAATACGCCTGCGAGCACTGGCGGCGGAGCATGCCGCGCGGCATGGGCACGCTCTACTGGCAGCTCAACGACTGCTGGCCGGTGGCGAGCTGGGCGTCCATTGATTCCTTCGGGCGCTGGAAAGCCCTGCAGTACATGGCCCGCCAGTTCTTCGCGCCGCTGCTCGTGTCCGGCCTCGAGGACGTGGCGAAGAAGACGGTGGAGGTGCATGTCACCAGCGACTTGCTGAAGCCGGTCGCCGGCACGGTGCGCTGGACCGTGACGCAGGCGGACGGCACCGTGCTGGAAGATGGCTGGAAGCCGGTGCGCATGGAGGCGTCGGAGAACCGGCTGGCAACCACGCTGGACCTCGGGAAGTTCGCGGAAGGCGCCGCCGCCCGCAACCTGCTGCTCTGGCTGGAACTCGAGGTGGACGGCGCGGTGGTGGCGGAAAATTTTGTCAGCCTGGTCCGGCCGAAGCACCTGGAGTTGGCGGCGCCTGGCATCCGCGCCACCGTCAAGCGGCAGAAGGACGGGGCGTTGGCCGTGACGCTGAAGGCGGCGAAGCCCGCGCTTTGGGTGTGGCTGGAGGCCGGGGAGCTGGACGTCCGTTATTCGGACAATTTCTTCCATCTGCGTCCGGGGCGGCCGGTGACGGTGACCGTCCGTTCGCCGGCGAAACTCGATGCGGCGGCCTTCGGCGCCGGCCTGAAGGTGCGGAGCCTGGTGGACACTTTCGCCGCGGAATGACCATCTGGCGGGCGGAAACATGAATCCGATCCACTACAGAGGTTGGCAGGATGCCTGTTCCGGTGCGGTGCGGCGCGGCAGCGGGGCGGTGGCGCGGCTGTCCCATAGCGCCCCAGCAAGGCGAAGAGGTCGTGGCATTCCCGCAGGGTTCCGCCTCGGCTATTGCATGCTGGGAACGGCTCACATGGCGTCCAAGGCGCCGATGGTGAGGGTTTCGAGGCCGGCCTTGAGCAGTTGGCGGGTGCGGACGCAGAGTTCGAGGCGGGCCCGGCGGAGTTCAGGATCCGGGGCGGCGATGACCGGGCAGGCGAGGTAGAAGCGGCTGAAGGCCTTGGCGAGGTCGAGCAGGTAGTTGACCAGGCCACTGGGCTCGAGGGCGGCGGCGGCGTCACGCACGGCCTGGCCATAGCCGGCCAGGCGCAGGGCCAGCTCCTTCTCCTCGGGGGTGCCGAGGGCGTTCCAGACAACGGCGGGGCGGAGGGCGTCCGGCCCGGCCTTGCGCAGCAGGGAGGCGATGCGGGCACAGGCGTACTGGACGTAGGGGCCGGTGTCGCCCTCGAACTGGATCGAGGCGGCCGGGTCGAACATCATGGTGGTCTTGGCGTTGACCTTGAGCAGCATGAACTTGAGGGCGCCCATGCCGATGAGGTGGGCGCGGCGGTCGAGGTCCTCGATGGGCTCGTCGCCGGCGCGGCTGGCGCAGGCCTCGCGGGCGAGCCGCTCCATTTCGGCGAAGAGGTCGTCGGCATCCACCACGGTGCCTTCGCGGCTCTTCATCTTGCCGGAGGGGAGGTGGACCATGCCATAGGCGAGGTGGTGGCAATCCTTGGCCCAGCCGTGGCCGAGGCGGTGGAGGATGGCGAAGAGCTGCCGGAAATGGTGGATCTGCTCGTCGCCAACCACCCAGATCTGGCGGTCGGGGCGGTGTTCGTTCTGCTTGAGCAGGGTGGTGCCGATGTCCTGGGTGATGTAGACGCTGGTGCCGTCGCCGCGGAGGACGACCTTCTGGCCGAGCCCCTCCGCCGCGAGGTCAATGACCACGGCGCCGTCGGCCCGTTTCTGGAAGACGCCGCGGGCGAGGCCGTCCTGGATGATGTCGCGGCCGAGGGTGTAGGTGTCGCTTTCGAGGTAGACCTTGTCGAACTCGATCCCCATGCGGGCGTAGGTTTCCGCGAACCCCTGGAGGACCCAGGCGTTCATCCGCTCCCAGAGCTGGCGGACCTTGGGGTCGCCCCGCTCCCAGGCGACGAGCATCTCCTGGGCGGCGCGGCCGATCTCGGTTTCGAGGAAGAGCGCATCGGCGTCCTGCTCCGCCAGGTCAGGGCGGGCGGCCTTGAGTTCGGCGAGCTGCCGGCGGAACTCCTGGTCGAACTTGACATAGTAGTCGCCGACCAGGTGGTCCCCCTTCTTCCCGGCCATCTCCGGCGAGTCGCCGTTGCCGAACCGCTGGTAGGCGAGCATGGACTTGCAGATGTGGATGCCGCGGTCGTTGATCAGGTTGACGGCGACCACCTCGTGGCCGACGGCCCGGAGCAGGGCGCTCAGCGCCTGCCCCAAGGTGTTGTTGCGGACATGCCCCAGGTGCTGCGGCTTGTTGGTGTTGGGGGCGGAGAACTCGATGAGGATCTTCTGGCGCTCGGCCGCGGGCAGCAGCGCCCCGGCGAGGAGCGCGGCGGGGTCGCCGACACTGTCGCGGAAGAGGGCCGCCGGGCGGAGGCGGACGTTGACGAAGGCCTTGACCAGTTCGACGGCTTCGAGGTCGGGGTGCCCCTGGAGGAAGCCGGCGATCTCCGCGGCCAGGGCCGGCGGCGGGCGGCGGCAGCTTTTGGCCAGCTTGAAGGCGTTGAGGCAGAGGTCGGCCTGGATTCCCGGCGGCGGCAGTTCGGGGATGAGCGTGGCGCGGACGCCCCCGTGGCGGGCCGCCAGCATTTCTTCCACATCGCGGATGAACTGGAACTGCATCTTATTTCAACTCCGGTACGTTGGTGGTGGTGAAGCCGACGATCAGGATGAGCCAGCGGGTGTGGTACGTCCGGCTGGCGGCCACCCCGGCCGGCGGCGGCGTGGGTTCTTCGCCGTCTCGGGGGATCTCGCTGAGGGTGAATTTGGCGTGCCCGGTCTGGCGGGTGATCTTCAGCAGCGCCAGTTCCGGGGTCTGGACGGTGCCGACCAGCGGCACCGGCAGGGCGATGCTGGGCAGCCCCCACATCGTCTGCGCCATGTCGGTGCCGAGGGCGCCGCAGCGCGCCTCCAGGATGAGGTCGGCGTCCGCGGGCGTCTCGACCAGGACCGCGCCGGCGGCGGCCAGCCGCGCCCGGAGGCAGGCGGCGGCGTAGCCGCGGTCAATCGCTTCAAGGTTAGAGAGATCCAGGTGGACCTGGCGGTGGCTGAGCTTGGGCAGCGCCAGGTTGGCGGCGGCGCGGTCGGCGGCGGCGCTGAGCAGGAGCTGTTCCCGGGCGGTGCGGGCGGTATTGCTGTAATGGGGCGTGGAGCAGCCGACCGCCGCGAGCAGCGGCAGCAAGGGGGGGAGGAGCGGCAGCCATTGTCGCCCGCGCCGTCCCGGCGTCATGCCTGTGGTTGCGTCCGCCGCCATTCGTCCCTGTCTCCAGCCTCCTGCCCGGCTCCAGTGCCGGCAGAAAATTGAAATATGATGGTCGCCGCCGGCATTTCCACTTCCCCTGGCCTCATGGCCGCGGGTTGCGCGGATCACGCTGATGATGGGTGGCAGGGGTAAAGAAAGGCGTTGCGACCCTGAAATTGGCGAAGAACCACTTTTTTTGGCGCGCCCAGAACGTCCCCGGTGCCACCTTGGGCGGCTTGGGGGCACTCACCCGTCCCTTACATGGGGCGTTCGTTGGCCGCGGCGGCGGCGGCAACTTCGCCGTTGGCGGCGAGGAAGGCGCGGATGCGCTCCCCGTCCCGTTCCCAGACCTTGTGGCGGCGGAGCTTGAGGGAGACGGTGATGGTGCCGTCCTCGACGCTGAAGGGGGGCAGGATCAGGACGTCCTTGGGGCGCTGGTGGGGGGCGAGGTGGCGGGTCGCCTCCTGGAGGCGGCGCTTGGCCGTGGGCTGGCGCTCTTCCGGCGGGAGCTTGGCGGCGGCGTCGGGGTCGAGGGTGACGAGGGCATAGAGGTTCTTGCAGCGGTCGCCGATGACCATGGCCTCCTCGACGAGGTCGGCCGCCTTGATGGCCTCCTCGACGGGCTCGGGGTGGAGCTTCTCGCCGCCGGCGAGGGCGATCAGGTTGCTTTGCCGGCCGTGGATGAAGAGGTAGCCGTCGGCGTCGAGGTGGCCGATGTCGCCGGTGTGGAGCCAGCCGTCCTGGAGGGTCTTGGCGCTGCCGTCGGCGTGGCGCCAGTAGCCTTTCATGACGCAGTCGCCCTTGAGCAGGAGTTCGCCGGGGAGCTGCTGGCCGGTCGCGCCGGTCCGCGGGTCGCGGAAGGTGAAGTCGCCGCCTTCGGCGGGGAGGAGCCAGGGGAGGGGCTTGCCGCAACTGCCGAGCTTGTGGGCGGCGTCGTGGTTGGTGCTGACGACGGGGGCGGCTTCGGAGAGGCCGTAGCCCTGGTAGATGGGGAGGCCGACCTGCTTGAAGAAGATTTGGTGTTCCAGGTCGAGGGGCGCGCCGCCGGAGATGAAGAACTTGAGGCGGCCGCCGAAGGCGCGGCGGATGCCGCGGAAGAGGAGCGGGTCGTAGACGACGTGGTGGCCGAGGATGCGGAGCAGGCCGCCGTCGAGCAGCGGCCCGGCGGTGAAGATGCGGGCGGCGTTGTGGAGGGCGCGGGTGAAGAGGGCCTGGACGCGCGGATCCGCGTCCTCGATCTGCTTGAGGATGCCGGCGCGGATGGCGTCGGCGATGCGGGGGACGATGAGGATGACGGTGGGGCGGTAGGCGCGGACGTTCTTGCGGAAGTCCTTCTTGTCGCGGGGGATGGCGACCGTCAGCCCCTTGAGGGCGGCGAGGACGACCTCGATGGTGAGGCCGAAGCAGTGCCAGTAGGGGAGGAGGGAGAGGAGGGTTTCGTTGGCCGCCTCCATGTCGGTGTGGTCGAAGGCGCTGGCGGCGTTGCGGTGGAGGTTCTTGTGGCTGAGCATGACCCCCTTGGGGCGGCCAGTGGAGCCGCTGGTGTAGATGAGCGCCGCCACGTCGTCATCGCCCACCGCCGCCAGGGGGCAGGGGCGATCGCCCGCCGCGGCGAGGTCGGCGAAGGAGAGGAGGGGGGTGTCGCCGCAATTGGCCGCCGCCTTGGGGCGGGTGGCGGCGTCGCTGACGATCAGGCGCGGCTCGGCGTCGCGGAAGATGAAGGCCATTTCCGGGTCGCCCAGCGATTCGCAGACGGGCACGGCGATGGCCCCGAGCTGCCAGCAGGCGTAGAACAGCCGGATTTGGTTGGGGGACTTTGGGGAGAGGAAGGCGACGCGGTCGCCCGGCTGCACGCCGCGCTCCTTGAGGGCGGCGGCCCAGCTTTCGATTTCCCGGCCGGTCTCGGCGAAGCTCCGGCGCTCCGGCGCACCCTTGCCGTCCAGATAGAGGAGGAAGGGGCGGCCGGCATGGGTTCCGGCACTTTTGCGGAAGAGGGCGGCCAAGCTGTACATGTGCGGATTCCGGGGCTGGGAACCCCCACTATAATCGGCCGCGGCGGGGCGGGCAATGGCTGGAATGTTGCCGGCCGGTTAACAGGCGGTCAGAAGGAGATGGAGACGTCGCCGGTGAGCTTTTGCGGCGGCGGGATCAGGCGGATGCCGGGGGCCGCCTCCCAGTCCCGCTCCCAGCTCCGGAAGAGCAGCGGGTCGGTGGGCGGGCCCCAGGGGTTGAGGTCAACGACCATCAGCTCCTGGCGCGAAGTCAGGTAGACGTCCATTGCCAGGTCGGCCATGGGCAGGGCGGGGAGGAGCTGGGGGACGAACTCCGTGGCGTGCCGCCAGAACTCCGCCTCCCGCTGCGCCAGCCGCGCGAAATGGCGTTCCAAACAGTATTGGGACATGCCGACCAGCTTGCCGCCGCGGATGAACATGCGGAATTCGCGGGTGCGGTCCATCCGCCGGTGGGGGCGGACGGTGAGCCGGTGGCTGGCGCCGCTTTCCAGGGCCGTCCGCACCTTCGGGCTGGTGGCGAGCAGCTCCCACGCCTTGCGGGGGGTGGTGACGGCGCCGCCGGAGCGGTATTTGGGGCTGTCGTCCGGGGCGCAGGTGTCGGCGCCGACGAAGCTGGCGCCGGGCAGCGCGGCCATGGCGGAGGCCAGCCGCTGGAGCAGGCGCCGGCCGGTGGCGGAGCGGGGGTCGTTGGCGAGCAGGGCCTGGCGGTCGGCCTCGGCCAGGAACAGGAAAATCGTGGGGAAGGAATACTCCCCCACGAGGGCATACCAGTCGGAGATGGCGTACACGGTCGTTCGACTCCTGAGGACGGAAGGGGCGGCGCCCCGGAAGCGCGTGGAGAGGGCGGGGGGCAAGCCATGCCTGCCGGCATCCGCGAGGTTCCGACAATATAGCGTGGCGCCGGGGGCACGCGCGATCGGGATCGAGTCATGTCCGAGCGCGGATGTGGAACCAGGATCGGGTTGGACAGCGGCGCCGGCGCGGCTATACTTCCGGTTTGTCTCCGGCCGATGCGGCGGGTGGGCATTTGGGCAAAGGACACGTTTGGCATGAAAATCCTGGTCACCGGCGCCGCCGGATTCATTGGCTTCCACCTGAGCCGGCGCCTGCTCGCGGCCGGGCATGAAGTCGTCGGCTACGACAATTTCAACCCCTATTATGACGTGCGGTTGAAGGAGGCGCGGCACGCGCAACTGGCGGAGCTCCCCGGCTACCGCGGCGTGCATGGCGACCTCTGCGACTATCCATTGCTGCGGAAGCTGTTCCAGGGCGAGCGCTTCGACCGCGTGGTGCATCTGGCGGCCCAGGCGGGGGTGCGCTATTCCATCGAGAACCCCTTTGCCTACCTCAAGTCGAACCTGGAGGGGACGCTGACCATCCTCGAGGCCTGCCGCCATGCCGGCGTGCCGCGGCTGCTTTACGCCTCCAGCTCCAGCGTCTACGGCGCCAACACCAAGCTGCCGTTCAGCGAGGATGACCGGGTGGACAACCAGGTCAGCCTGTATGGCGCCACCAAGAAGTCGAACGAACTCATGGCCAACGTCTACTCGCACCTCTACGGCCTGGAGACGGTCGGCTTCCGCTTCTTCACCGTCTACGGGCCGTGGGGGCGGCCGGACATGGCGATGTGGCTCTTCACCCGCGACATCCTCGCCGGCAAGCCGCTCAAGGTCTTCAACCACGGCGAGATGCACCGCGACTTCACCTATGTTGACGACATCGTCTCCGGCCTGGTGGCGGCGCTCACGGCCAAGCTTGACCGCTGCGAGGTGTTCAACCTGGGCAACCACCGCAGCGAGCGGCTGCTGGACATGATCGCGACGCTGGAGAAGGCCCTGGGGGCCAAGGCGAAGCTGGAGATGCTGCCGATGCAGCCGGGCGACGTCCCGGCCACCTATGCGGACGTGGCGAAGGCGCAGGCCAAGCTCGGCTTTGCGCCGACCACCCCGATCAGCGTTGGCATTCCCCAGTTTGTGGCTTGGTACCGGGAGTACCACCGGCTTGCCTGAGGCTCCGGCGGCCGGCAAGCGGTTTACCTTTGCCGATGGCGCATTACGTTTCCAGGCGCGCCTAGGCGAAGGCTGCCTTGGCGCGCCGATGAAAGAAGGCTTCCCATGTTTGTGGACCGGTGCAAGATCAAGGTGCGGGGCGGCAGTGGCGGCAAGGGCTGCGCCAGCTTCCGGCGGGAGAAGTACGTGCCCCTTGGCGGCCCGGACGGCGGCGATGGCGGCCACGGCGGCTCGGTGATCCTCCGCGCCGTCACCGGCCAGCAATCGCTGGTGGATCTCTATTACATGCCGCATTACGAGGCGAAGAACGGCGAGCCGGGGCGGCACAAGGACCAGAACGGCCACCGCGGCGCCGACCGCGTGATCGAGGTGCCGGTGGGCACGGTGCTCAAGGACGCGGCGACCGGGGAGCTGCTGGCCGACCTGGCGGCGGTCGGTGCCGAGTTCGTGGCGGCGGCCGGCGGCAGGGGCGGCAAGGGCAACCTCCATTTCATCAGCTCCACCAACCGCGCCCCGCGCACCTTCGGGCCGGGGGAGCCGGGGGAGGAGCGGGAGCTGCTCCTGGAATTGAAGACCATTGCCGAGGTGGGGCTGGTGGGCTACCCGAACGCCGGCAAGTCCACCCTGATCGCGGCGATTTCCGACGCGCATCCGAAGACGGCGCCCTATCCCTTCACCACCCGCCATCCGGTGGTGGGGGTCGTGGAGTTCCCCGATTTCCAGCGCTTCACCGTGGCCGACATCCCGGGGCTGATTGACGGCGCCCATCTCAACCGCGGGCTTGGGCATGATTTCCTGCGCCACATCGAGCGCTGCCCCATTTTGGTCTACGTGCTGGACATGGCGGGGGTGGACGGGCGCAACCCCGGCGAGGACCTGCTGGCCTTGGAGCGGGAGCTGGAGCAATACCAGGCGGGGCTGAGCCGGCGCGCGGCCCTGATCGTCGCCAACAAGATGGACCTGCCGGCCGCGCGCCGGAACCTGGCCGCGCTCAAGCGGCGCAAGCATCGCCCGGATTTGCCGATCCTCGAGATCAGCGCCTTGCACCACGAGCATTTGCGCAAGCTGGTCAACCATCTGCGCCGGCTGCTGGACCAGGCCCCGGCGCCAGCCGCCGCCGCACCCGGGCCGGCCTGAGGGCTGCCGGGGGCGACGGTTCAGCCGAAGGCGACGTCGAGGCTCATCATCAGGGCGAAGCCGAACATGCCGCCCATGGTGGCGCAGTCAGTGTTGCCGCCGCGCTGGCTTTCCGGGATCAGTTCCTCGATGACGACGAAGATCATGGCGCCGGCGGCGAAGGCCAGGGCGTAGGGCAGCAGCGGCTTCATCAGGAGCACGGCACCGGCGCCGAGCACCGCCGCCACCGGTTCAACCACGCCGGAGAGCTGGCCGATCCAGAAGCTCTTGAAGCGCGACATCCCCTCGCGGCGCAGCGGCACCGACACCGCGGTGCCTTCCGGCAAGTTCTGGATGCCGATGCCCACCGCCAAGGCCAGCGCCCCGGCGAGCGAGGCCGAGGGGAGGCCGCTGGCGGCGGCGCCGAACGCCACGCCGACGGCCAGCCCTTCGGGGATGTTGTGCAGGGTGATCGCCAGCACCAGCAGCACGCTCCGGCGCCAGTGGGTCTTGATGCCCTCCGCCTCCCGCAGCTCGAAGCCGAGATGCAGGTGCGGCAGGATTTTGTCGCAGCCCCAAAGGAAGACGCCGCCGGCGAGGAACCCCGCCGTGGCGGGCAGCCAGGCGGGCAGGGGGCCGTCGGCCGCCATCTCGATGGCGGGCGCGAGCAGCGACCAATAGCTGGCGGCGATCATCACCCCGGCGGCGAAGCCGAGCATGCCGTCCAGCGCCTTGCGGCTGAAGTCGCGGGCGGCGAAGACGGCGGCGGCGCCGAGCGCGGTCATGCCCCAGGTGAAGATGGTGGCGACCAAGGCTTGGAGGATGGCGTTTTTGGGCATGGCGGGCGGACCTTTCTCCCGTGGGGCCGACGCTGACCGGCAATATGACGCAAGGAGGAATCCGCGCCAGCGCCGGGGCGTGCGGCTGGATTGCATTTGCGGCGGGCACCGGCATATTGCCTGGCCACGGACAAGCCAGCGCCTTTCCCAAGGGACCGCCATGGATGCAATCGCTTTGCAGGAAGTCGGAAAGACCTATGCCAACGGCCAGGCGGCGGTGCGGCGGCTGAGCCTGACGGTGCGTTCCGGCGAAATCTTCGGCTTCCTCGGCCCGAACGGCGCCGGGAAGACGACCACCATCAAGATGCTGCTCGGCTTCTTCCCGCCCGACGCGGGGAAGGTCGCGGTCCTCGGCGGCGACCCGCGGGATCCAGCCGTGCGCCGCCGCCTCGGCTACATGCCCGAGACGGCGTGGTACTACCCCTTCCTGAACGTCGTGGAGCTGCTGCGCTTCTACGGCGGCCTCTGCGGCATGGGGCGGACGGCCATCCGGGCGCGGACGGCGGAGCTGCTGCGGCTGGTCGGGCTGGAGGCGGCCGCCCGCCGCCCCCTGCGCGAATACTCGAAGGGGATGCTCCAGCGCGCCGGACTCGCCCAGGCGTTGCTGCACGAACCCGAACTCCTCATCCTCGACGAGCCGCTGACCGGCCTCGACCCCCTCGCCCGCATCCAGTTGCGCGACATCCTGCTGATGCTCAAGCGCCAGGGGCGGACCGTTTTCTTCTCCTCGCATGAACTTTCCGAGGCGGAACTGGTCTGCGACCGCGTCGCCATCCTCCGCCAGGGGGAACTGGCCTGGTGCGGCGCTTGCCGGGAGGTGGCGGGCGACGGGCGGCAGAACCTGGAACGGATTTTCCTGAACATGATCGGCGCGGCCCCGGCCGTGGCCGGGGAGGCAAGGTGACACATGGGCGGATTGGGACAACGCATCCGGAGCCTGGCCTGGCTGTCGGTGCTCGAGCTGTACCGGCGCAAGGACCTCTACGTCGCCCTCGTCCTGACGGCGGTGGTGCTGGTGCCGCTCTCGGCCTACAACGTCTTCGGCGTCACCGGGGTCGTGCGCCATCTCCGTGAGGTCTCCCTGCTCCTGGTCTGGCTCTTCTCGATCCTCGTCGGCATCTCGGTCGCCGGCCGCCAGTTCCCGCCGGAGCTGGAGAACCGGACGATCTACCCGCTGCTCGCGAAGCCGGTGCGCCGCTGGGAGCTGCTGCTGGGCAAGTTCCTGGGCGCGCTGCTGGCCTCCGGGTCGGCCCTGCTGCTCTTCTATCTCGGGTTTGTGGTGGTGGCCGGGCTCAAGCAAGGGATCTGGCTGGACGCGGTGACGGTGCAGGCGTTCCTCCTCCACCTGGCCTTCCTCCTGGTCGTGACCGCCCTGGCGCTGCTCGGCTCGCTGCTGCTGACGCCGGCGGCCAATGTGACCTTGTGCGGGCTGGTGACGGCGGGGATGCTGCTCTTCGGCGGCCAGCTCGCCGGCCTGGCGCGGGAGGCCGCCTTCCCGGCCAATTGCCTGGCCTGGCTCTTGAACCTGGCGGGGCCGCACCTGGATTTCTTCGACCTGCGGCAGCGGGTGGTGCATGGCTGGGAGCCGCTGCCGCTGGGGGTGCTCGCCGCCGTCCTCCTCTATGCGCTGTGCTACACGGGGCTGTTGCTGGGGGGCGCCGCATGGCTGCTGCACCGGAAAAAGATCTGAACCGGCAACCTGGCGGCGGGGTGGGGCGGCGGTGGTGGCTGCCGGCGCTGCCGTTCCTGCTGCTGGCGGCGGCCGGCGCGGGGCTGGCGCTCCGGCTTTCGGCGCTGCCGGCGGCGGCGCGGCCCCAGCAGGGCGCGGACGACCTGGTGGGGCTGCTCTTCGGCAACGCCCGGCAGGCCGTCGGGGCCATGCTCTACCAGCGGGCCGACCTGTACTACCATGGCGGCGTCGCCGCGGCGGCGGCCGAGCATGAACATGGCGCCGCGCTGACGGCGGACGCCCGCGCCGATGTGGGCGCGGCGGGCCACGACCATGACCACGACCACGACCACGACCATTGCCACGACCATTGCCATGGGCACGGGCACGAATCCGGCCACGGGCCGGTGGCGGGGGGGCGCTGGGGGTGGAACCCGTGGCAGGGCATCCAGGCCTGGCTCCGGCCGGCGGCCCACATCCATCTGGCGGGGAAACGGCTCGAGAAGGAGGTGCTGCCCTGGCTTTGGGCGGCGGCGAAGGTTGACCCCCGCAACCCCGATCCCTACCTGGTCGGCGCCTACTGGCTGGCGCGCCGGCTCCAGCGTCCCGAGGAGGGGCTGCAATTGATCGAGGAGGGGATCCGCAACCTGCCGGCGGAGCCGGAGCTGGAGTTTGTCCGCGCCGAATTGCTGCTGCGGGCGTCCCGGCCGGCAGTGGCGCGCCAGGGGTTCGAGCGGGCCCTGGCCAAGTGGCGTCCCTTGCCGGCCAGCGCGGATGCCGCGGCGCGGGCGGATCATGGGCAGCTCCGGAGCCGGATCTTGCTTTACCTTGGGCGCTTGGCGGCGGACGCCGGGGACCTGGCGGCGGCCCGCGCCGCCTATCGCCAAATCCTGGCGCACGATCCGGGGCATGCGGGCGCCCGGCAGCACTTGCGGGAACTTGACGCCGTCCCGCCGTTCCCCGCCAGCCCGTGACCCCGCCTCATGTCATGGGGCGGTTCCGCCCGCCGCGGCGGCAAGGGCGGCCATGAGCCGGCGGGTTTCGGCCAGGGCGGCGACGATCTGGCGGTAGTGCGTCAGGGCGTTGAAGTCGAGGGAGCGGCCACGGCGGTCCTTGAGCCATTTCTCGCCGACTTGGTAGCCGCCGACGCGGAAGTCCCAGACCTCCGGCGGCACGTCGGCGAAGTATTGGTCGGCGTTGATGTGGACGCGCTGTTGTTCCGGGACGTATTTGGGGAAGCTTTTTTCGACCTCGTTCGCGCCGGCGACGGGAAATCCAGCATTCACCCCGGCCAGTGCTGGCGCCTCGAGCAGGTGGAGGGCGACCAGTTCGCGGCCGAGTCCGCGGAGGGCAAGGAACGGTGCGGCGTCCGCGGGCAGCGGCAGGCGCGGGAAGTCAATCTTCAGGAACTCGGCGTAGCGCTCGCGGTAGGCCGGCGAGTGAAGCACGGCGTAGAGGTAGTGGAAGACGTCTTCCGGACCGAAGGTGCGCTTCAGGTCGCCGGGGCCGCTCTCCTGCCATTCCAGCTTGACGCGCCGTGCGAACTCCGCAATGAAGGTCGGGTCGAGGTTCGGCGTGCTGACGCGGACGGCGCCCTCCGGCTCCGGCTCGAAGAGCATCAGGGTGCCGGCGGGGAGCTGCAATTTCTTCCTGGGCTGGTTGCGGCGGACGTAGAGGGGGAAGACCGTGTTGATGTCGAACGCGGCAACGGCCTTGTGGCCAATCAGCAAGCGGGACACAAAGGCGCCCCAGCAATCCTTGGTTTGGCGGGTGGTGATGAGTGCAAGGTTTTCGAACGCCAGCAGGTGTCGCATGACGGGGTAGCCGGGTGTGCCGATGAAGCCGCGGGTTTGGCCGCTATACCAAGTATACCGGACATCGAAGGGACGATAGAGGATGGGGCGGAACAGGGCCGGGTCACGGTGTTCGCGGACGTAGCTTGGCCAGGCGCCGGCATTGCCCGCCGCGATGAACCACCGGATCTTCCTGGCGCGTGCGCTTGCCGAAGTCGGCGAGCACGGCGGCCATGTCGGTGCGCGCCAGCAGGCGGACGAGGTCGTCCACGAACGAGGCGAACGGCTCGTCGTCCAGGCGCGGGCCGGTGAGCTGGTAGAAGAAGTCGCGCAGGAGCGGGCTGGCTTCGCCGCGTTCGTACGCCTGGATGATGATGCCCCGGATCAGGTGCGTGAGGCGCGCCATGTGCTCCGCCAAGTCCGCCGGGGTCGTGACGGTGACGCCGGTGTCGTCGAGGAACGTTTCCAGCAGGCCACGGAAGCCGGCTCCGGCCGTTTCCCCTCCCGGCCGCCGGCCGCGGCCCAGTGAGGGATTGCGCTGGCTGATGTAATTCCCGCATGGTGGAATGCAAGCGCTCGTTCACCGGCCCGCGCCAGCGGCAATTCGGGGGCGTGGCGTGGTTGCATTTGGGCTGGCTGCCGGTATAGTTCAGCCCTGTTGCCGCCAATCCGCGGGCATAGCATAGTGGTAATGTCCTAGCTTCCCAAGCTAGTCAGGCGGGTTCGATTCCCGCTGCCCGCTCCAAACTTTTGCGCCAAACGCCGGATCCGCGCCCATGGGCATGGACTCCGGCGTCAGTGTTTTTGGCCAGCGCCCGCGGCGGGATTGGGCAGCGCCGGTCCGGCGGGCTATAGTCAGGGCAGTCCGCCACCCGCCGCCCACCGAAACGCGGTGTCCGTTCAACTCCCATGCCTGCACCTACCCTCAGCGACCCCCAGCTTTCCCCGGTCTACGCCCTCCTGAAGAAGCCGACGATGATTGACTTCGCCGGGCATCTGGCCGTGGTCTTCTTCCTCAGCGGCTGCAATTTCCGCTGCGGCTTCTGCCACAACGCGGAACTGCTGGGCCGGCGCCGGCAGGGGCTGCCCTGGGCCAGGCTGGACGCCCTCTGCCACGAGTTCCGCCGGAACTGGGTGACGGGCGCGGTGGTCAGCGGCGGCGAACCCACCTTGCACGAGGACCTGCCCGGGTTGATCCATTTCCTCAAGGGCCACGGCTTCGCGGTGAAGCTGGACACCAACGGCTCGCGGCCGGAGGTGCTGGAGCGGGTGCTGCCGCTGCTGGACGCCGTGGCGATGGACATCAAGTGCGCGCCGGAACGCTACCATGAGTTTGTGCGGTTTGCGGACTCCGCAACGGTCATCCGTTCGGTGGAGCTGCTGCGGGGCAGCGGGCTGGGCGTCGAGTTCCGGACGACGGTGGTCGAGACGGTGCATACGGCGGCGGAGATGCACCGGATCGGCGACTGGCTGCGGGGGGCCGAGCGCTATCTCCTGCAGCCGTTCCTGCCGCGGCCCGACTTGCCGGACGAAAGCCTGCGCGGCCGGCCGCGGACGCCGCAGGGGCTGCTGCTCAGCCATGCCGCGCTGCTCCGCGACGGGTACGGCATCAACGTCCAGGTCCGGGGGGAGCTGTAGCCGCCGGCGCGGCGGCCGCGGCGGTGGCGGGGTTGGCGGGCGGCGGGGCCGGGTCGAGCTTTTCGGCGAGGCGGACGGCGGCGCGGCGGACGGCGGTGCGCGGGTCGGCGGCCTGGGCGCTGCCGGCGAGGGGGATGTAGCTGCGTTCCGGGCCGGGCTCGACCAGGAAGAGCAGGAGATGGGCGCGCCATTCCTGTTCCGGGGCGGGTTCGAGACGGACGCGGCCGTAGAGCAGGCGGGCGTTGCCGAGGTGGGCGAAGGTTTCGGCGGGCAGTTCATCGGGGTAGGGGAGGCGTTCCGCTCTCCACAGCGCCTGGAGGAGCCGGTCGGTGGCCGGGCCGGGGGGGAGCGGCAAGGGGCGGAAGCGGGCGGGATGGGCCGCCAGGGCCGATTCGACCTCCTGCCAGGCCGCCATCCGGAAGGGCAGCCCCTGGCATTCGGGCGGCAAGGGCTGGACGGCGGGAGCCGCGGCTTGCACGGCCAGCGGCGCGAGGTGGACCGGCCAGGCCCGCGTGGGGGCGCTGGCCGGGGGGAGCGGCGTCCGGCAGCCGGCCGCCAGGAAGCCAAGGGCGAGGGCGGCCAGCAGGCGGGCAATCCCGTTGCGCCAAGGGTGGATTCGGCTCATGCCACAATTTACCGGTTCCCGGCAATTGTGCGACCCCTGTAGGGGCACTTCAACCGGTGGGCTCCCGTTCATTCACAGCCGGCCCATTGCCCGCGCGGGGATCCGCTTCGAGAACGTCTACTGCTCGGACGGGCCATTTCGGACAATATTCGGGAATTCCGCGACGCCTTGAGAAAAGACCAACTTCCGGTAAATTGTCCGGACTGCTGGCAGCAGGTCGAACAAACTATGAAACTCTCCCCCCAACCCCTTTGGCCCGGCCGCGCCCCCGGCGCCGTCGGCGACCAGCCCGAAGACCGGCCGACGCTGACCGCCTTCATTCCCGGCCGCCCCACCGGCGCCGCCATGATCGTCTGCCCCGGCGGCGGCTATTCGGTCGTGGTCGATCATGAAAAAGACCCCGTCGCGGAACGGCTCAACGCCCTCGGCATCACGGCCTTTGTGCTGGTCTACCGCGTCGCGCCGCGCTACCGCCATCCCGCGCCGCTCCAGGACGTCGCCCGCGCCGTCCGCAGCGTGCGGGCGCGGGCGGCGGAATGGAACCTGGATCCCGCCCGCATCGGCGTGATCGGCTTTTCGGCCGGCGGCCACCTGGCCGCGGCCTTGGCGGTGCATCACGATGCGGGCGAGGCGGCGGCGGCGGATCCCGTCGAGCGCGTCAGCAGCCGCCCCGATCTCGCGGTCCTGGTCTATCCGGTCATCACCATGCTGCCGGTGGCGGGACACGCCGGTTCGACGCGCAACCTCTTGGGCGAGAATCCGAAACGCGAGCTGGTGGAGAAGCTGAGTTTGGAGCGGCAGGTGACGAAAGACACGCCGCCCGCCTTCCTCTACCACCGGCGGGACGACGGCACCGTGCCCGTCCAGCATCCCCTCCTCTACGCCAACGCGTTGGCCGAGGCTGGCGTCCCGTTCGAGCTGCACATCTACGACTGCGCCGGCCACGGCCAAGTGTGGGCCGAGCACGACCCGGTCGACGGCGACTGGCCGGAGCGGCTGGCGAACTGGCTGCGGCACCGGTCGTTCTGAACCGGCGTTGACCGCCGTACCGGGCCGTCTATGATGGCATGATGGGGTGATGGCAAAATGCGGCCTGCCAGTCCGCAACTGTTTTTCCAAGGAGCATCCGCAATGGACAAGGGCAAGGTGGTGCAGTGGCGGCAGGAACTGCCGGTGCGGCATGACGTGGACGTGTTCGTGGCCGGCGGTGGCCCGGCGGGCATCGCCGCCGCGGTCGCCGCGGCGCGCCAGGGCGCCCAAGTGTTTCTCGCCGAGGGGCAGGCCTGCTTCGGCGGCATGGGCACGTCCGGCCTCGTCCCCGTGTTCATGCAGTTTGCCGACGGCGTGAACTTCCTGGCGGCCGGCATCGGCCGCGAAATTTACGACGCCCTCTGGGATTCCGGCGCCGCCTACCCGGCCGATCAGCGTGACAACCCGAACCGGACGGCCAACATCCGCGCCGAGGCGCTCAAGCGGCTCTATGACCGCCTGGTGGCCGCCGCCGGCGTCCAGTTCTCCTTCCTGACCCAGGTGATCGGTGTGGAAGCGGAAGACGGCTTTGTTTCCCATGCCGTGTGCGCGGCAAAGAGCGGCGTCTTCGCAGTGCGCGCCAAGCTCTTTGTCGACGCCACCGGCGACGGCGACCTGGCCGCCTGGGCCGGCGCCCCCTTCGAGAAGGGCGACGCCGAAGGCAACCTGATGCCCGGCACGCTCTGCAGCCTCTGGGCCGGCGTGGACTGGCCCGCCGTGTATGCCTCGAAGATGTGTCCGCAGGCCTATGTCCCCGAGGGCCTCAAGGCCGGGCTCCTGACCGTTCCCGACCTGCACCTGCCGGGGATGTGGCAGGTGGGCGAGCAGGTGGGCGGCGGCAACATCGGCCACCTCTTCGGGGTGGACGGCAGCGATGAACGCTCGCTCACCGCCGCCCTGCTCCACGGCCGCCGGAGCCTCCTGGAATACGAACAGTTCTTCAAGAAGATCCTCAAGGGGTACGAGAAGATGGAGCTTGTGGCCACCGCCGCCCTGCCCGGCATCCGCGAAACCCGCCGCATCCTCGGCGACTACCTCCTCAACGTCGAGGACTTCAAGGCCCGCGCCGTGTTCCCGGACGAGATCGGCCGCTATGCCTATCCCGTGGACGTGCATCCCTCCAAGCCCGATGCCGCGAACTTCAAGGCGTTCGAGGAGGAGTTCACCCGGCTGCGCTACCAGCCCGGTGAGAACTACGGCATTCCCTACCGCTGCCTGACGCCGCAAAAACTCCACAACCTGCTGGTGGCGGGGCGCTGCCTCAGCGCCGACCGGCTGATGCAGGGCTCGGTGCGGGTCATGCCCGCCTGCTTCATCACCGGCCAGGCGGCCGGAACCGCGGCGGCGATGCTGGCCGGCGGCGGTGGCGACATCCACACCCTGGACGTGGCCGCGCTCCAGCAGCGGCTCAAAGCCGCCGGAGCCTTTTTGCCGTAACGTGGCGCCCCGGCCCATTGCCCGTCACTTCCCCCCCGGGGCCCTGCGGCGCGGCCAGAAGCGCGGTGTTGCCGGCCGGGGTTGGCGCATTACATTTCCCCGTCTTGCCGCGGCCCGTGGCCGGTTGGCGCCCGCACGCATCTGGAGTCTTTGCGCATGTCCGCCTATTGGAGCATCCTCATCGGCGCGGTGCTGGTGAACAACTTCGTGCTCAGCCAAACGCTGGGCATCTGCCCCTTCCTCGGCGTCTCGAAACGGCTCGGCACCGCCCTCGGGATGTCTGGCGCCGTGGTCTTCGTGATGGCCCTGGCCTCCCTCGCCACCGGCGCGGTCTACAAGCTGGTGCTGATCCCCCACGGCCTGCAATACATGCAGACAATCGTCTTCATCCTGGTGATCGCCGGCCTGGTGCAGGTCGTGGAAGTGATCATGCTACGGTTCGCCCCGCCGCTCTACAAGGCGCTCGGCATCTACCTGCCCCTGATCACCACCAACTGCGCCGTGCTCGGCGCCGCGGTCATCAACGCCAAGAAGTTCGACGACGTCACCCAGGGCTATTCCCTGCTCAAGGCCACCGTCTACGGCACCGCCTCCGGGGTCGGCTTCGCCCTGGCCCTGCTGCTCTTCGCCAGCATCCGCGAACGGCTGGACCTTGCCCATCCGCCAGCCGCCATGAAGGGCACCGCCCTGGCCCTGGTGACCGCCGGGCTGCTGGCCATGGCGTTCATGGGCTTTGCCGGCCTCGGCTGAACCGATTGCCGAACTTCGAGTTCCCCCACAAATCCGCACAAATCAAAAAAAACGACCCCGTTTTTATCCGATCACCGGTAGTTTCCAGTTCCCAGTTTCCAAGGTCTCATCATGCTCACAGCGGTTTTGGTGTTGGCGGCGACCGGGTTGGTCCTGGGCGTGGTCATCGGCATTGTCGTCAAGCTTTTCGCGGTGCATCCGGATCCGAAGCGGGAGGCCGTCGAGGCGCTGCTGCCGGGCGCCAACTGCGGCGGCTGCGGCTTTGCCGGCTGCGCCGACTTCGCCCGGGCCCTGATGGCGGGGGAAGCCGAACCAGGATTGTGCCCCTCCAACACCCACGAAAACATCGCCCAGATCGCCATGCTCCTGGGCCTCGGCAGCATCGCCGCCCGCGAACCGAAGGTCGCCGTCGTCCGCTGCGGTGCCGACCGTGGCACCGCCGCCTCCAAGAACTACAACGGGGTGACCGACTGCAAGTCCGCCGCGCTGGTCGGGGGCGGCGACAAGGTCTGCGCCCATGGCTGCCTCGGCTATGGCACCTGTTCCCGGGCCTGCCCCTACAACGCCATCGAGATGCTCGCCGGCGGGCTGGCGGTCGTCCACGCCGACCTGTGCGTCGGCTGCGGCAAGTGCGTCAGCACCTGCCCGCGCAAGCTGATCCAGCTCGTCCCCAAGAGCGCCCCCGTCCACGTCTACTGCAACTCCCCCGCCAAGGGTGCGGACAAGCTGAAATTCTGCAAGACGAGCTGCATCGGCTGCCGCAAGTGCGTCAAGGCCGCCGAAGGCAAGATGAAGGTCGAGGGATTCCTCGCCAGCGTCAACTATGCCGAGCCGCCCGGCCCCGCCGTCTGCGAGGTCTGCCCCACCCACTGCCTGCGCCCCACCGTTCCGTGACCGCCATCCGTACCTCCCGCCCGCAACCGGTTCCCGGCCTGGCGGGCTTTTCCCATCTTGGAGCTTATGAGCAAAACGCTGGTCATCGTCGAGTCCCCCACCAAGGCCCGCACCATCACCCGCTTCCTCGGCGGCGGGACCAAGGTCCTGGCCTCCATGGGGCACATCCGCGACCTGCCGCAGCGCTCCCTGGGGATCGACTTGCAGCACGGCTTCGCCCCCGCCTACGAACTCACGGCCAACGGCAAGCGCGTCATCGCCGACCTGCTCAAGGAGGCGCGCTCGGCCACGGACGTCTACCTGGCGCCCGACCCGGACCGCGAAGGTGAGGCCATTGCCTGGCACCTGGCGGAACTGCTCCGCCCCAAGTCCAAGGCCCACTTCCACCGCGTCACCTTCCATGAGATCACCCGCTCCGCGATCCAGCACGCCTTCGAGCAGCCAGGGCAGATCGACCAGCACAAGGTTGATGCCCAGCAGGCCCGGCGCGTGCTCGACCGGATCGTCGGCTACCAAGTCAGCCCGCTACTCTGGCAGCAAGTGCAGAAAGGGACCAGCGCCGGCCGCGTCCAATCCGTCGCCCTGCGCCTGATCTGCGAACGCCAGCGCGAGATTGATGGCTTCACTCCGGTGGAATACTGGACGCTCGACGCCAGCTTCAGCGCCCACCAGCCCGCCGCCAGCTTCGGCGCCCGCCTGGCCCAGCTCGACGGCCGGAAGCTGCCCTTCGACGGCAAGGCCGCCCTGATCCCCGACGCCGCCGCCGCCAACGCCCTCGCCGCCGAGCTGGAACGGCCCGACACCCGCTACCGCGTCGCCAAGGTCGCCTCCACCCCCAAGTTCCAGCGCGCCGCGCCGCCCTTCATCACCAGCACCTTGCAGCAGGCCGCCGGCACCAACCTGGGCATGGGCTCCGGCCGCACCATGCGCCTCGCCCAGGACCTGTATGAAGGCGTCGACACCGGCGACGGCCCGGTCGGCTTGATCACCTACATGCGTACCGACTCCTTCGAGGTCGCCCGCGAAGCCCAGGCCGCCGCCCGCGACTTCATCGGCCAAGCCTTCGGCGCCGAGTTCATTCCCGAAAAGCCCAACTTCTACCGCTCCCGCGCCTCCGCCCAAGGCGCCCACGAGGCGATCCGGCCGACCGATGTCAGCCGCACGCCGGAGAGCCTGGCGCCCTATCTCAACCCCGACCAGCTCCGGCTCTACCGCCTGATCTGGAACCGCTTCCTCGCCAGCCAGATGGCCCCGGCCAAGCTGGTCGAGGACAGCATCGAGGTCGAGGCCGAAGGCGCCGGCCTCACCCACCGCTACCTCTTCCGCACCAGCGCCTCCCGCGTCGTCTTCCCCGGCTTCCGCAAGCTCTATGACTTCAAGGAGACCGAGTCCGCCAAGCCCGGCGAGGAGGAAGAGGAGGGGGCGCCGCGGAACCGCAACCTGCCGGCCCTGCCGGAAGGCACCGCCTGCGCCCTCGATGCGCTCGCCAAGGCCCAGAAGTCCACCGAGCCGCCCCGGCAATTCACCGAGGCCATGCTCGTCAAGGAACTGGAGCAGAACGGCATCGGCCGCCCCTCCACCTACGCCTCCATCGTCGAGACCATCCAGGAACGCGAGTACGTGACCAAGGACAAGGGGCGGCTCACCCCGACCACCCTCGGCTACGCGGTCAACGACTTCCTGGTCGCCCGCCTGCCCCAGCTCTTCCAGGTCGGCTTCACCGCCGACATGGAAACCAAGCTTGACGAGATCGAGGAGGGCAAGGTCGGCTGGCAGGAAATGCTCGCCGAGTTCTACCAACGCTTCCGCGAATGGGGCGGCGCCGACGCCGGCGCCAACGCCCCCGCCAACCCGGAGGTGCTGCGCTTCCTCCAGGCCTTCCCCCCCAGCCTCGCCTGGCGCCCGGCGGAGAAGCGCGGCCGCCGCACCTACGACGACAAGGCGTTCCACGACTCCCTCCTGGAGCAGGCCACCAGCGGCAAGCCGTTCTCCGACAAGCAGTGGCAGGCCACCCTCGCCCTCGCCGCCCACTATGCGGAGCAGGCCCCCGGCATCCTGGAAGCCGCCCGCGAACTCAAGGCCGCCGACCAACTCGACGCCCTGGTCCGCAAGCAGGCCGAGCCGCGCGAGGAACGCGCCGCCGCCCATCCCGCCGCCAGCGTCGAACCGCTGGTCGCCGCCATGGCCCGGATCGACTGGGAGGCGCCGGTCAAGCGCGGCAAGCGCACCTATGACGACAAGAAGTTCTTCAAGTCCCTGGCGCGCCAGGTCGCCGACGGTGTCGGCCTGAGCGAGCCGCAGATGGCGGCGCTGCGCAAGCTGGCCCTCAAATACCAGGCCCAGCTCCCGGAGTTCGCGGAACTCGCCGCCCGCTTCCAGATCGGCGCCGGCACGGCGGCCACAACGGAAGGGGCGGAAACGGCGGAACCCGCCGCCGACACCGCCAAGCTCGAAGGGCTCATGGCCATGCTCGCCGACGTCAAGCAGTGGGCCGAACCCACCCAGCGCCGCGGCTGGACCTTCGACGACCGCAAGTTCGCCGAGTCGCTCCAGGAGCAGTTCCGCAAACGCAAGTCCCTCTCCCCCAAACAGGCCGAGGCCATCACCAAGCTGCTGCGCAAGTACCGGGAGCAAATCCCCGATTTCGCCGGCCGCTGCGCCACCCTCGGGCTCGACGCCGAGCCGCCCCAGCCGCCGACGGTCGCCGCCAACTGCCCCCAGTGCGGCGCGCCGCTGCTCCAGCGCGCCTACCGCGGCCGCACCTTCTTCGGCTGCAGCGCCTACCCACGCTGCAAGTTCGCGGTCAACAGCCTGGACAAATTGCCGCCGCCGCCCACCTGAGACCGCGCCCCGCCGCCCCGCGCCGGCCGGTTGCGGAATGGGGATCCCGTGCTACATTATTTCCCCGTTTTCCGGTGCGAGTGTAGCTCAGTTGGTAGAGCGCTACCTTGCCAAGGTAGCTGTCGAGGGTTCGAGTCCCTTCACTCGCTCCATTTCTTTTTCCCCAATTCCGGCGGGCGCTGGCATCCTGAGCCGGTCTGACCAGTCTGCCACGGACAGGAATGTCCGCGCCCCGCGGCCAATCCGTCACTCCCAGGCAAGGCTGGCCGGGCCGGCGGGCGGCGCGGCGAGTTCGGCGGGGCGGCCGACGGGGAGGGTGAGCTGCGGCAGGCAATGGCCCCAGGGCAGGCCGCTGACGACCGGGCCGTTGACGGTGGCGGCGAACTCCGCCAGCAGCGCCTCCAGCCACGCCGGCTCGTCGGTGCCGCTGAAGTCGCCGAGGAGCACGCCGGCCAGCCGCGGGGTGACGCCGGCCTGGCGGAGCTGGGTCAGGCAGCGGTCGAGGCGGTAGACTGGCTCGTTGACGTCCTCCAGGGCGAGCAGGGCGCCGGCGAGGTCGGGCAGGTGCGGCGTGCCGAGCAGCGAGCAGAGCACGGTCAGGTTGACGGGCAGCAGCGGGCCGCGGGCGGTTCCGGGCTTGAGCGTTGCCAGCCGCGTCCCTGGCGGCAGCGTGGCCGGGCGTGCCGGCGCCCAGGCCCGGCGGCCGGCGGCGAAGGTGAAGGTTAACGCGGCGGCGTCCGGCCCCGGCTGTTCGCCGCGGGCGAGTTCGACGGCGGCCATCGGCCCGGCCAGGCCGGTGGTGACGCCGCGGGCGAAGCGGGCGAGGTGCAGCGCCGTGAGGTCGCTGTAGCCGAGCAGCGGCTTGGGGAATGCCTGGAGCAGGGTTGGTGGCAAGCCGTCGAGGAGCCGGGCGCAGCCGAAGCCGCCGCGGGCGGCGAGGAGCAGGTCCACCCGCGGATTTTGCAGCAGCTCGGCCAGGTCGGCGCAGCGTTCGGCATCCGTGCCGGCCAGGTTGCGGTGCGAACTCCGCAAGTGCCGCCCCTCGACGACCGCCAGTCCCCAGCGCTGGAGCTGGCGCAGGCCGGCGTCGAGCAGGGCGGGGTCGGGCACGCGGCCGGCGGGGGCGAAGACGCCGACGGTGCGGATTTCCGGGGGGAAGGGGTTGGGGAAGGCGGATGCGGGAGCTGCCGGCATGAGGGATCCGTGCGGTTTTTTTTGCGGGGGATGATCAGGCGGGCTGTTCCTGGGCCCAGAGTTCGAACATGAGCAGGGCCCAGAGCAGGGCGCCGTGGTCGGCGCGGCGGGCGGTGTGGTCGTGGAACAGGCGTTCGATGGTGCCGGGGTCGAACCAGGCGGCGGAGCGGGCGGCGGGGTCGAGCAGCACTTCCTGGAGGCGCGGCCCCCAGCCGCCGCGGAACCAGGAGGCGAGGGGGACGCCGAAGCCGCGTTTGGGGCGTTGGCGCAGGGGTGGCGGCACGAGGTCGCCGGCGGCGGCGAGGAGGATGCGCTTGCGTTCGCGGCCGTGTTGCTTCCAGCTCCAGGGGAGGGTGGCGGCGAATTCGGCGAGGTGGTGGTCGAGGAATGGGCTGCGGACTTCGAGGGAGGCGCTCATGGCGGCGATGTCGACCTTGACCAGGATGTCGTCGGGCAGATAGGAGTGGAGGTCGGTCTCGGCGGGGTGGGCGTCGGCTTCGGGGGTGGTGGCGGCGGCGTAGAGGCTGGCGAGGTGGTCTTCCGGGGCATGGGGGCAGGCCCGGAGGCGGGGGCGGCAGAGCTGGTGGCGGTGGCGGTCGGAGATTTTGGCCATGAGCGCGGCGTAGCGGTCCTCCGGTGGCACTGGCAGCAGGCGGAGGAGGCGTTGGAGGCGGCCGGCGGCGCTGCGTTCGCCGGCGGCGGGGAAGAGGCGGCGCAGGGCGGCGGCGAGGTGCGGAGTGCGCAGGAGGCTGGGCAGGCGATCCCAGGCGCGGAGGAAGCGCATGGCCCGGTAGCGGTCGTAGCCGCCGAAGAGTTCGTCGGCGCCATCGCCGCTGAGGGCGACGGTGACCTGGCCGCGGGTGTGGGCGGCGAGGAGGAAGGTGGGCAGGATCGAGGCGTCGGCGAAGGGTTCGCCGGCGTGGCGGGCGAGGCGGCGGGCGGCGGCGAAGTCGAACGGTTCGACGAGGCGCTCGTGGTGCTCGGTGCGGTGGAGGGCGGCGGTGAGGCGGGCGTCGGTCCGTTCGTCGTAGGCGCGGTGGCGGAAGCCGATGGTGAAGGTCTTGACCGGTCCGTCCAGGCGGCGTGCCATCAGGCCGGTGACGATGGCGGAGTCGAGGCCGCCGGAGAGGAAGGCGCCGAGCGGCACGTCGGCGACGAGCCGGCGGGCGACGGCCGCCTCCAGCTCCGCCCGCAGCCGCTCCGCCGCCGCCTGGAACGCCGCGGCGTCGTCCGGCGCGTGGGCCGGCTCGAAGCGGAGCTGCCACCAGCGGACGGGCGCCGGTTCCGCCGTGGCGTCCGCCCGGAGGGTGAGGTGGCAGCCGGGCGGCAGCTTGCGGACGCCGCGCCAGATGGTGCGTGGGGCGGGGATGCAGTGCCAGGTGAGATAGTCGAGCACCGCTTCCGGTTCGGTCTCCAGGGGCAGGCCGGGGACGAAGCGGAGGGCGTGCAGTTCGCTGGCGAAGGCGAAGCGGCGCGGCGTCCAGGCGTAGGCCAGCGGCTTCTTGCCGAGGCGGTCGCGGGCGAGGAAGAGTTCGCGGCGGCGGGCGTCCCAGATGGCGAAGGCGAACATGCCGTCGAGCCGTTCCAGCATGGCCGGCCCCTCCGTGGCGTAGAGGTGGAGGAGCACCTCGGTGTCGGAGCGGGTGCGGAAGGTGTGGCCGGCGGCTTCCAGGCGGGCGCGGAGTTCGCGGAAGTTGTAGATTTCGCCGTTGAAGGTGATGGTGAGGGCGGCGTCGGGCAGGCTCATGGGCTGGGCGCCGGTGGCGAGGTCGATGACGGCCAGGCGGCGGTGGCCGAGGCCGGTGGCGGCGCCGGCATCCGTCCAGACGCCGCCGGCATCCGGGCCGCGGTGGTGGAGGGCGGCGGTCATCGCCTCCAGCGCCCGCCGTTCCACCGGCTTCCCATCGAGATTGACGATTCCCGCGATCCCGCACATGAGGGGGCACCTGCCGTTTTTCGCGCGCTTGGGGCTTGCGCCGTTGCGCCCCCTACCATAAAGCCGAAACGCCGGATTGCCGGAATTTAAGTGGGCGCCGGGTTCCGGAGCGGGCCGGGCGAGGGGACAGCCTGAAGGCTGGACTCCAACGGTTGTGCGGATTTGTGAAGACTTGTGGGCAAGAACGGGACGGGCAGGGCTGACCGCCCGGCGGCCGGGCAGGGTTGCAATCCGGCAAATCGGGCGCATACTTCCCGGAACCCGTTCCCCGGACGCTGCCGCCATGAGCCGTTGCCTTCACCTGTGCAAGCCCTCGTTCGAGCCCGTCCTTGGCCGGGAGCTGGCTTGGCACGGCCAGACGGTGGTGGAGACTGGCCCCGGCTGGGTGCTGGCGGAGGAGGGCAGCACGGCGGCGCCGGAGGCGGGGGAGCTGTGCTTCGCCCACTATTCGCTGCTGGCGCCGCTGGAGCTGCGGGAGGCGACGGTCAACGCCCAGGCGGCGGCGCTGGCCGCGCTGGCGGCGGAGCGGTTCCGGGAGGAACGGATCGCGGCGGAATGGCCGCTGCTCTTCCTCACCGCCGCGGTCGAGGGGGTCTCCGGGCGCACCCACGGCGTCGAGGCGGAGTTCCGCCGGCGCATGGAACGGAAGATGGCGCGGGTCTTCCGCCTCGCCGTTGCCGCCGCGCCGATGTCGCCGGCGCCGTTGCGCGGCCTCTGCGTCTTCTTCGCCGGCTACGACCGCTTTTTCGCCGCGACCCGGTTCCGCTTCTGGGGTCAGCGGCGGATGAAGGACGACCCGGAGGCGCCCTCCCGCTCCTATCTCAAGGCCGAGGAGGCCTATGGCATCCTTGGGCGCGAGCCGGGGCCGGGGGAGACGGTGGTGGACCTGGGGGCGGCGCCGGGCGGCTGGAGCTGGAGCGCGGCGAAGCGGGGGGCGCGGGTCGTCGCGGTGGACAACGGCCCGCTCAAGGGCGGCGCGGCGCGGAGTCCGCAAATCCGCCATCTGCGGGAGGACGCCTTCCGCTACGAACCGCCCGGCGGCCGGCCGGTGGACTGGCTGTTCTGCGACCTGATCGAGAACCCCTACCGCGTGCTGGGGGAGATCCTGCTGCCCTGGCTGGAGCGCGGCGGCTGCCGGCGCTTCGTGGTCAACCTCAAGTTTGGGCACCACGACCCG
Source organism: Lentisphaeria bacterium (assembly GCA_041648735.1). Classification (GTDB taxonomy): domain Bacteria; phylum Verrucomicrobiota; class Lentisphaeria; order Oligosphaerales; family CAITYL01; genus JBAZOO01. Next base: position 17,202 of record JBAZOO010000016.1, on the reverse strand, counting down.
GTGCAGCTCCTGCGCAAACTCTGGGCGCCGCGGGGCGGGGTGGCGGCCCGGTGCCGCGGCTTCCGGGTGCGCCAGCTCCATCATGACCGCGAGGAGATCACGCTCATCGGGGAGGTGTGACCGGGGTCAGGCCGGCGGCGGGGCCTCGGCGGGGCCGCCGAAGAGCAGGACTTCGGCGGTGGTCTTGAAATGCATTTTCGTGACGGTTTCCAGCAGGGTGCGGCCACCCTTGGCGAGGATCCGGCCGGCGGCGACCTTCACCTGCGGCCCGGCGCCGCGGGGCAGGCTCACCCCGACGCCCTGCCCCAGCCGTTCCAGGCGGCGGATGAACTCGGCCCGGGCCAGGATCGAGGCGGCGGCGACGGCGACGTCGGCCTCGGCGCGGTGCATCTGTTCCAGGGCCAAGCGCCGCCCCTTGTCGAGCAGGGCCCGCTGCACCAGTTCCTTGGCGCCGAACTGGTCGGAGATGGCCCGGGGGCAGTCGGGCACTTTTTCCAGGAGGTTTTCCAGGGCCCGGGCATGGCCCCAGGCGAGGAGGCGGTTGACGTTGCCGAACTTGGCGTGGAGCCGGTTGTAGGCTTCCGGGCCGATGGTGACGACGCTGGTGCGGCCGGCGGTGGCGGCGAGGATGGCCGTTTCCAGCTCGAAGATGCGGCGGTCGCCCTTGATCGTCTTGGAATCGGCGACGCCGGCCTTGAGCAGGGCGGGGGCGCTGGCTTCGTCAACGAAGGCGGCGGCGATGACCAGCGGCCCGAAATAGTCGCCCTTGCCGCTCTCATCAATCCCGGCGTGTGGCTGGAGCATGGCCGGGTTTTCGGCCAGTTTCAGTTCCGTTTCATAGCCGAAGCGGGCCTCGTGCAGCACTTCCGGCTCCAGGAGGAACTGGACCAGGTCGGCCGTGCCCTTGCCCTGGATGCTGAGCTTGCCGGAGTGGTAGGCGGCGACGGTGGTCTTCTCCTTGGCGGCCTTCCAGAAGCCGTAGGGCAGTTCGGAAAAGGTCCAGCCGCGGTCGGTGAGCAGTTCGCGGAGCTTGGCGATCTGCTCGGGCGTGGCGGTGCAGACGTGGGAGGAGGGCGGAGGCATGGGCGGAATTGGTCGGGAGGGGGGTGGCCGGGTTCTTCAGCCGCCGGCCGGGGCGGCCGGGGGGCGGGCGAGGAGGCTGGCATAGAGTTCGGCATGGCGCGCGGTCATTTCCCGGACGGTCATGGGCGGTTGCGGAGTCCGCAGGTCGCGGCGGGCCAGTTCCAGGCAGGCGTCGGCCCAGGGCTCCAGTTGGCGGGGGCGGATCGGGAGGATGCGGCCGTTGGGATAGCCGGCGAGCACCTCGGGGAGGGAATCGCTGTCGTTGGCGAGGATGGGGATGCCGTGGGCCATCGCCTCGCTCAAGGTCAGGCCGAAGCCTTCGTAGCGGGAGGGCATGGCGAAGAGGTCGAAGGCGCCGAGGCAGTCCGGGGCGTCGGCGCGGAACCCTGGCAGCACGACCTTGAAGGCGGGCGGCGCGCTGGCGGCCAGCCTCTCCAGCCGTCGCCGGTGCGGTCCCTCGCCGAGGATGACCACGCCCCAGCGTTCGCCGGGGGGGAGCTTTGCCGCCAGGGGGTGGAGGGCGGCCAGGAGCAGGTCCAGCCCTTTCTGCCAGTCCAGGCGGGCGGCGGCGCCGATGACCCGGGTGCAGTCGGCGACGCCCCATTTGGAGCGCAGCGCCTGGCGGCGCTCGGGCGGGCAGGGGTTGGGTGGATGGATCCCATTGGGGGTCAGGTGGATGCGTGCCGGGTCGAGGCCGGTGCGGGCGGCGTAGAAGCGGCGGACGGCCTGGGAGACGCCGGTGACGGCATCGGCCCGGCGGGCGATCCGCCGTTCCAGGAGGAACTGCCAGAAGCGGCGTTTGCGGCGTTCGCAGATATGCACCGTGTAGACCAGCTTCCAGGGCTCGGCGGGGTGGCGGGCCGAGGTGGCGACCAGGCCGGCGTGGAAGAGGTGGGCATGGATCAGGTCGGGGATGAATTCTTCGGTCTCGCCCCGGCCGTGGAGGCGGCGCATGTGCTGGAGCAGGTGGCGGAAGAAGAGCAGCCGCCAGGGCTGGAGGTAGCCGAGGCCGAGGCTGAAGACCGGAATCCCCGCCTGCTGCAGTTCCTCGACGATGGGGGAGGAGAGGGGCGGCGGGCGCAGGCAGCAGACCCGCACCGTATGCCCTTGGGCTTGCAATTCCCGGCTAAGGTTGACCACGACCCGCTCGGCGCCGCCGGGGTTCAGCTCAGTGATGAGTTGGAGAATGTTCATGGCACCCCGGCCCCAGGTTGTCCGGCCCAGCCTTCAGAGCATGTGGCCGAGGCGCGTCTTTTTGGTGTGCAGATAGAAGCGGTTGCCGTCCACCGGTTCGATCACCAGCGGCACGCGTTCGCGGATGTGCAGGCCGTAGCCCTCGAGGCCGACCACCTTCTTGGGGTTGTTGGTGAGCAGGCGGATGGAGCGGACGCCGAGGCTGCGCAGGATCTGGGCGCCGAGGCCGTACTCGCGCAGGTCGGCGGGGAAGCCGAGGCGTTCGTTGGCTTCGACGGTGTCGAGGCCGCGTTCCTGGAGCTGGTAGGCGTGGAGCTTGTTGACCAGGCCGATGCCGCGCCCTTCCTGGCGCATGTAGACGAGCACGCCGCAGCCTTCCTCGGCGATCAGGCGCAGGGCGGCGTGGAGCTGCTGGCCGCAGTCGCAGCGCTGGGAATGGAAGACGTCGCCGGTGAGGCATTCGCTGTGGACGCGGACGAGGACGTTGTCGCGGCCGTTGACGTCGCCGCGGACCAGGGCGAGGTGCGGGGCGCCGTCGGTCTGGGCGACGAAGCAGTGGAGGTCGAATTCGCCGAGGTCGGTGGGCAGCTTGACGACGCTGACTTGGGTGACCAGGCTTTCCTGGTGGCGGCGGTAGCGGATCAGCTCCTCGATGGAGCCGAGCTTGAGGCCGTGCTTCTTGGCGAACCGGGCCAGGTCGGGCAGGCGGGCCATGCGGCCGTTCGGCTTCATGATCTCGCAGATCACGCCGGCGGGGGCCTTGCCCGCCAGCCGGGCGAGGTCGACGGCGGCCTCGGTGTGGCCGGCGCGGACCAGCACGCCGCCGTCCTTGGCGATGATCGGGAAGACATGGCCGGGGGCGACCAGGTCGGCCGGGGCGGTCCGCGGGCTGACCAGCAGCTTGATGGTGCGGGCCCGGTCGCTGGCGGAGATGCCGGTGGTGACGCCGCGGCGGGCGTCGATGCTGACGGTGAAGGCGGTGCGGAAGCGGTCTTCGGGCGCCGCCATTTCGTGCAGCCCCAGCTCCAGGGCGCGCTTGCGGGTGAGCGGGGCGCAGATGAGCCCGCGCCCCTGGGCGGCCATGAAGTTGATGGCCGTGGGGGTCACGCAGTCGGCGGCCATGACCAGGTCGCCCTCGTTCTCGCGCCCTTCGTCGTCGGTGATGATCACCATCTTGCCGGCGGCGATGTCGGCGAGGATGTCGGGGATGGGGGAAAACATCTTCAGATCGCCAAGGTTGATTGCGGGTCGAAGAAGTGGAGGCGGTCAAGTTGGACGGCGAGCTGGACCTGGTCGCCGACGCGGCAGCGGCGGTGCGGTTCGACGCGGGCGACGAAGGAATGCTTGCCGGTGGTCAGGTAGAGGTAGGTTTCGGCGCCCATCGGTTCCACCACCTCGACGGTGGCGCGGATGCGGCCGGGATTGGGCTGGCTTTCGGCCGCGGGCGAGCCAATGTTTTCCGGGCGGATGCCGAGGCTGACCGGCTTGTCCGTGTACGCCTTCACGCCGGCGGCGTCCGCGGGGAGCGGGAGCTGGAAACTCCCTTCGTCGAACACTGGCTTGCCATCGGTGCCGGCGTGGACGGTGCCGTTGAAGAAGTTCATCGGCGGGGTGCCGATGAAGCCGGCGACAAAGCTGTTGACGGGGCGGCCGTAGAGGTTGGCGGGGGTGTCGATCTGCTGGATCACGCCGTCCTTCATCACCACGATGCGGTCGGCCATGGTCATGGCTTCGACCTGGTCGTGGGTGACATAGATCATGGTGGATTCCAGGCGGTGGTGGAGCTTGCTGATCTCGGCGCGCATCTGCACGCGCATCTTGGCGTCCAAGTTCGAGAGCGGTTCGTCGAAGAGGAAGGCGGCCGGTTTGCGGACGATGGCGCGGCCGACGGCGACGCGCTGGCGCTGGCCGCCGGAGAGGGCCTTGGGGCGGCGTTCGAGGTAGTCGGTGATCCCGAGGATTTCAGCCGCCTCGCGGACGCGGCGGTCGATCTCCTCCTTCTTGAACCGGCGCAGCTTCAGGCCGAACGCCAGGTTCTCGTAGACCGTCATGTGCGGATAGAGGGCGTAGTTCTGGAAGACCATGGCGATGTCCCGGTCCTTCGGGGGCACATCGTTGATGAGGCGGTCGCCGATCTGGATGGTGCCGCGGGAAATCTCCTCCAGGCCGGCGACCATGCGCAGGGTGGTGGACTTGCCGCAGCCGGAGGGGCCGACGAGGATGACGAACTCCTTGTCCTGGACTTCGAAGCTGACGTCGCGCACGGCGGCGACGTTGCCGGGGTAGATTTTCCAGACGTTTTCGATGAGGACTCGGGCCATGGCGATGGATTCCTGGCTGGGTGGGGTGATGTTCGGGGCCGCGGCCGGCCGGCGTCCAGCGGGCAACCTGGAAAAGGCTTTCCCAGCGAGGGTGCGCCGGCGCATCATATTAATAGGAAGCGGAAAAGATAATTCCGCGGCCGGCGATTGCCAGCCTGGCTGGCGTGGGGGACGTTTTTTCCAGGCAGCCGTGGTTGCCAAAACGGAATGCGGCGCTAAATTGAGCCTTCGGATTTTGACGTTCCGCCCCGCGCCGGCACGTCTGGCAGAGGTACGGCCCCGGCGGTGAGTGGTGCCGGAGGGGCGTGGGCATTTTTCACGGACAACGAACGGACGGAGAACGACGATGTACGCAATTGTGCAGACCAGCGGCCGCCAGTACCGGGTCGAACCGGGCATGGTCATGGAAGTGGATCGGCTGGAGGCTGAGCCGGGGGCCGTCGTGACCCTCGACCAGGTGCTCCTGATGCGGGACGACAACGGGCTCGCCGTCGGCGCGCCGGTGGTGGCCGGCGCCACGGTCGCCATCGAGGTCGTGGAGCATCTCCGCGGCGAGAAGATCACGGTCTTCAAGATGAAGCGCCGCAAGCGCTACCGCCGGACCCAGGGGCACCGCCAGGAGCTGACCCGGGTCAAGGTCACGGCGATCAGCCGCTGACCCAGCCTGGACGGGCCGGAATCCCTTCCGCCCAAGGCTGGACGCATGGGGGCACCGCCGCCAAGGCCGTGTCCCCCGTTTGTTTTTGCTGTCAAGGCGTGGCATGGTACAGCATCACGTGCAGCCTTGGTTGCGGACAGGCCGCCGCCGGGGTGCGGAAGGGGATTTCCCATGCGTTGGCTTGGCTGGTCGCTGACGGCGTTCCTGGGGCTGGCCGCGGCGGTTCTGCTCTTCATCCTCGATGGGCGCTATCGCCGGGACGAAGAGCGGCTGAAGGCGGTCTATGCGACGCAGGCCGGCACCGTGCGCAACCGCGCGGCGGCGGGCGCGGCGGCCACGCCCGCGGACGTGCAGCGGGCGGTGGCGGAGCAGGACGCGGCGATTGCCGCCCTTGAACAGGGGCGGGCAGAGGCGGCGGCGGCGGTGGCCCGGCTCAAGGGCGAGCTGGCGGCGGTGCCCCCGGCGGCCGCGGCGGCGGGCGGCGAGGCGGAAGCCCTGTCCGCGGAGGCCCGCCGCTTCCACGACGAGATCCGCCGGCTCCGGGCGGCCGTGGAGGCGCTGAAGCAAGCCACGGGGGAAGAGCGGGCGCCGGCGGCGGGCGGAGGTGCGGGATGACGAACGGTCCGGGCAGGCAGCCCGTCCGGCATGGGGCGGCCCCGGGGGGCTTGGGGTTCCTCGTGGGTTTTTTTGTCGGCTTGACGGGGTGGCTGGCGTTCTTTGCCGTCCTGGCGGTGTTGGTGGTGGGGGGGCAGCGGCATCGTTTCCGCCAGGAGGCCTTGGAGAGGAGCTTTGCCGGCCGGATGCAGGAGTTGCGGGAGAAGGCCCGGGCCCTGGAGGGGCAATGGCAGGCGACGATGGCGCAGGCCCGCGAGGAGCTGGCTGGCCGCCAGCGGCGGGCCGGGGAGCTGCGCCGGGAGCTGCGCCGGCTGCAGGCGGAAAAGGCGTCGCTGGAACGGCAGCTTGCCGAGGCCCGGGCGGCGGCCACCGTTGCGGGCGCGCCGCCCGCCGAGGCGGATTTGCCGGCGTTGGCCGCGGAGAAGGCCCGGCTGCTGGAGGAGTATGTGGCGGCCTACCAGGAGCTGAAGCGGCAATTCCTGCAAGTCCGGGCCACCGCCCGGCCGGAGCTGCTGGCGGGGTTTGCCGAGCGGGCGGCGAAGACTCCCCTGGGCCCCGCCGCCTATTTTTTCGCCGCGGAACGCTACCGGCTCAAGGGTGAGGTGGCGAAGGCGCTGGAGCTGTTCGCCACCGTGGCCGTGCGCTATCCAGGTGCGGAGTATGTGGAATTGGCGCGGGCGAGGATGGCGGAGATGCGTGCCGGGCGGGCGATCAAGGAGGGCAAGGAGCCGGGGATCCTGCCGTACCAGCCGCTGTCGCGCCGGATTTTGTGAGGCTTCGGTCGTTTGGACGGGTTTGACAAGCAAGGGGGTTTCGCATGGCACAGACAATCCTGCATGACATCCTGATGGCCGGCGTTTCGGCCGGTGCCTCCGACTGGCACATCCGCGAGGGGCGGCCGGTGGGGCTGCGGGTGGACGGCAAGCTGGTGGAGACCGATTTCGTTTCCCAGCACGAATTCATCGAGTCGGCCATCTCCCAGATCCTGCCGCCGTTGTTCCTGGAGCGGTTCGAGCGGGAAGGTGACATTGACTTCGCGTTCCAGGAGGATGGGCTGGGCCGGTTCCGGGTCAACCTCCACCGGCAACGGGGGCAACTGGGGATGACCATGCGCTACGTGAAGAACAAGGTGCCGCCCTACCAGGAGCTGGGGCTGCCCGAGACCGTCCTGCGCATTGCCGAGAACCATCAGGGGATTGTCTTCGTCACTGGCGCCACCGGCTGCGGCAAGTCCACGACGCTGGCGGCGATGATCGAGCACATCAACGCCAACTTCGCCCTGCATGTGGTGACCATCGAGGATCCCATCGAGTACAGCTTCGACGACCATCACAGCATCATCGAGCAGCGCGAGGTGGGGCTGGACTGCGCCTCCTTCGAGTCGGCGCTGGAGCACGTCCTGCGGCAGGATCCGGACGTGATCGTCATCGGCGAGATGCGCAACCGGGTCACCTTCGAGACGGCGCTGGCCGCCTCCGAGACCGGGCATGCGGTGCTGACGACGCTGCACACCAACAATGCTTCCCAGTCCATCCTCCGGGTGCTGGACATGTATCCCCACCAGGAACGGGAGGCGGTGCGCCGCACCCTGGCGACCAACCTCAAGGCGATCATCTGCCAGCAATTGGTGCCCAAGGCCGGCGGCAAGGGGGTCGTGCCCGCCGTGGAGATCCTGCTCAACACCCCGATTGTCGCCAAGCTGATCCAGGAGAACCGGCTGGAGAAGATCCCGCTGGCGATTGACGCGGGGGTGGACGAGGGGATGATCTCCTTCAACCGCAGCTTGTTGGGGCTGGTCAACAGCGGCGCGATCACCGAGCCGGCGGCGCTGGAGGCTTCGGCGAACCCGCAGCAGTTGCAGATGAACCTGAGCGGCATTTTCCTGACCACCGACGCCGGGGCGTTGATCGGCGAATGAACGGGGCGGGCCGGGCGGCAACCGGGGAGCGGCGGCGGTTCGCCCTGCTGGTGGCGGCCTACGCGCTCGGGGTGTTCAACGACAACCTGTTCCGGCAGACGGCGATCTTCCTGGCGGTGGCGGCGGGGCGCACGGAGCTGCGCGGGGTGGCGGCGGCGCTCTACGCGCTGCCATTCGTCGCCTTGGCGGCGCCGGCCGGCTGGTTGGCGGACCGCTTCCCCAAGGGGGGCGTGGCCGGCGCCGCCAAGGCGGCGGAGATCGGCATCGTCCTCCTTGGCGGCGCCGGCATGGTCACGGGCAATTGGTGGTTGATCCTGGCGATGATGTTCCTGATGGGGCTCCAGTCGGCCGTGTTCAGCCCGGCGCTGAACGGACTGCTGCCGGCGGTGTTCCCGCCGGCGGCGGTGGTGCGGGTCAACGCCTGGATGCGCATCGCCGTGACGGCGGCGATCCTGGCGGGCACCCTGGGCAGCGGCTACGCCCTGAGCCTGGACTTGGGCGGGGCCGGGGGTGGCGCGGCGGCCGGGCGCTGGCAGGCCGCGGGCTTGCTGCTGGCGGTCGCGGCCGCCGGATTCCTGGCCAGCCTGCCCGCACCCCGGCGGCCAGCCGCCGCGCCGGGGCTGCGCTTCCCCTGGGCCGGCCCGGCGGAGACCTGGCGGGCCGTTTGCGGACTCCGCACCGACCGGCTGCTGGCGTGGGTGGTGGCGGCGGACGTCTGGATCTGGTTTGCCGGGGCGGTGCAACTGTTGGCGGTGGTGACCTTGGGCACCCAGGAGCTGGGAGTGGGGGAGGCGATGACCTCGAACCTGCTGTTCGGGACCTTGGTGGGCACGGCGGCCGGCGGTTGGCTGAGCACGCGCTGGCTGGCCGGCCCTGGCTGGCAGCACCGGCGGCTGCCATGGGTGCTGGCGGCGCAGGGCGCCTTGCTCCTGGCGATGCCGGCGGCGGTCCAGCCGGCGTTGCCGGCCGGCTGGCGGTTGGGGCTGGCGGCCGGGGTGCTGTTCCTGCTCGGCGTCGGCTGCGGCCTGGTGATGATCCCCTGCGAGAGCTTCGTCCAGGTGCGGCCGCCAGCGGCGGCGAAGGGGCGGGTGCTGGCGGCGGCCAACGCCTTGATCTTCACCGGCATCCTGCTGGCGGGCGTGCTGGTGACGGTGGCGGACCGCTATACTGGCCTGCCGGCGAGCGTGCAACTGGCCGTCCTCGGCGCCGTGCAGTTTCCAGTCTTGCTGCGGCTGCGCCGGCGGCTGGCCGCGGCGGGGGGTGGCTGAGGTTCAGGGGAAGGGGGTGAGGCCGCGGAAGGCGGCGGCGAGGAGGGTGGGGAGGTCGTCGGCGACGAGGGCGCGGTCGCCCTGGGGCGCGAGTTCGGCGGCGCGGCCGTGGAGGAAGGCGGCGGCGCGGAGGGCGTCCCAGGGGGTGAAAGCTTGGGCGAGGAGGCTGCCGAGGAGGCCGGCGAGGACGTCGCCGCTGCCGGCGGTGGCGAGGCCGGCGGTGCCGCTGCCGTTGAGGGCGAGGCGGCCGTCGGGGGCGGCGAGGGCGGAGGCCTGCCCCTTGAGGATGAGGAAGCAGCCGGTGGCGCGGGCGAGTTCGGTGGCCTGGCGTTCGCGGGGCGCGTCCTGGAGGTGGGTCAGGCCGAAGCCGTCGAGGAGGGCGCGCATTTCGCCGGGATGGGGGGTGAGGATGGTTGGGGCGTCCTGGGGGCGGCGGTTGAGGAGTTGCGGGGCCTGGGCCAGTTCCCGCAGGCCGTCGGCATCCACCACGAGGGGGATGGGTGCGGCGAGGGCGGCGGCGAGGAGGGCGCGGGGGAGTTCGCCGCGGCCGGCGCCGGGGCCGGCGACGGCGGCCTGGGCCTTGGCCAGCAGCGGGGCCAATTCCGCCGGGGAATCCGGCGCGGCGAGCATCAGGGCGTTCAAGGGCGGATGCAGCAGGGGGCGGATGGTTGGGGGGACGGCGACGGTGACCAGGCCGCAGCCGCCGCGCAGGGCCGCCGCGCCGGCGAGCATGGGGGCGCCGGTGTAGCCGGGCGCGCCGCCGAGGATGAGGAGGTGGCCGAAGCGGTTCTTGTGGGCGTCCTGGGGGCGGCGGCCGAGGAGCGGCGCGACGTCGGCGTCCAGGACGGCTTCGGCTTCCTGGGCGGGGGTGGCGGCGGCCGCCGGCAGTGCGGAGTCCGCAAAGGTGGCGAGGCCGAGGTCGGCGACGCGGAGGATGCCGCAGCGGGGGCGGCCGGCGGCGGTGAAGAGTCCACGCTTGGGCAGCCCCATGGTGACGGTCAGGTCGGCGGTGACGGCGCAGTCGCCTTGGCCGCTGTCGGCGTCGAGGCCGGAGGGGAGGTCGAGGGCGACGACTGGGCGGCCGCTGGCGTTGACTTGGGCGATGAGCCGGTCATAGGGTGGGCGTGGGGTGCCGCGGATGCCGGTGCCGAGGAGGCCGTCGAGGATGACGGTTCCGGGGGGCAGGTCGGCGGCGGCGAGTTCGGTGGCGATGCGGACGGCGACGCGGTGGGGGAGGCGTCCGGCGTGGGCGCGGGCGGCGGCGGCGAGTTCGGCTGGGGGCACGGTGGTGAGGAGGGTGACGGGGCTGGCGGCGTCCAGTTCCGCGAGGTGGCGGGCGGCGGCCCAGGCGTCGCCGCCGTTCTGCCCCTTGCCGGCGAGGAGCAGCCAGTGGCGGGGAGGGGAGTCGGCGAGGCGTAGCCGCGCCCAGCCCCAGGCGAATTCCGCGGCGGCGGCGCCGGCCCGTTCCATGAGCCGTTCGGCGGTTTGGCCGGCGGCGATGGCCAGCCCTTCGATTTGCCGCATCTGTTCCGCGGTCACCAGTTTCATGGCGTTGCCTTCGAGGAGGGGCGGGGATGCCATACCATGGGCTGGCGGCGGCGGAAATCAACTTCCGGCGCCTATTCCGTCTCGAAGTGGCTGAGGAAATAGAGGGCGAGGAGGGCGTCGAGGCGGAGGAGTTCGGGGTCGTTGATGGTGGGGAGGCGGTGGTGGATTTCGAGGAGGGTCCAGAAGCCGAGGCCGAGCTTGGAGGGGTGGAAGAGGGCGCATTCCAGGAGGATTTCGTCGTCGGCGGGCTGCTGTTGGCGGGGCGTGGGGAGGGCGAGATGGGTGGCCAGGCCGCGGTAGACGGTGTGGAGTTCGCGGAGGGCGCCGGCGGGATCCTCCTCTTCCAGGAGTTGCCCGGCGCGTTCCATTGCGGCTTGGAGGGTGGCGAGGGCGGGGCGTGGGGTGTGGGCCTTGCGGAGGATCCGGCCGAGGTTGTCGGCGGCTTCGCTGAAGAGGCGGCCTTGGGCGGCGGTCTGCTGCGGGATGGTGCCGCTGGTGCAGGCATAGAATTCGCCGGCGCGGCCGAGGGTGTTGGCCATGGCGATGGCGAGCTGGCGGCGGAGGATGAGGTTGGCCGTCTGGTGCATGCGGGGGAGGATTTCCCAGGCGGCTTCGAGGGTGCCGAGCTTGGCGACGGCTTCGGCGCCGCTGACCAGCAGTGGTTCGGCGAGCGGCTTCTTGAGCAGGGCGAGGAGGTGGTCGGTGGTGCGCTTGCCGCCGAGGTTGCCGAGGGCGTGGATGCAGGCGGCTTGCAGCTCGTCGGAGGCGGCCTGGTCCAAGGTGCTGATCAGGAAGGGGATGGCGCGGGGGTCGCCGAGCTTGCCGAGGGTTCGGGCGATTTCGCCGCGGAGGGGGCAGGCGGGGGCGCAGAAGCGTTCGAGGAGTGGTTCGACGGCCTCGCGGGCGCGGAGGCGGCCGAGGGCGCGGATGGCCTCGATGCGGACCTCCAGGTCGGGGTCGTCGAGGCGGGCGAGGATGTCGCTGACCAGGAGTTCGCTGGAGCTGCCGTCGAGTCGGCGGAGGGTTCGGGCGATGGCGTCGGACTCGGTGCCGCTGGAGAGGGTGTTGAGGTCGAGGACGGTGCGGATGATTCCTGGGGAGGCGAGGCGGCTGAGGAGGAAGCTGACGGGGCGGGTCTTGCCTTCCTGGGTGCGGGCGAGGAGGAGGAGGCTGGCGGCGGTGAGGGTGAGGGCGGTGAGGATGACGATATGGAAGCTGACGAGGTGGAGGGGGCCGACGGTGACTTGGAAGTCGCCCAGTTGCTGGAAGAGGAGGCCGCCGCCGAGGGAGCCGATGGCGGAGATGACGCCGGCGAGGGCCATGTACCAGGCGACGTAGGAGGTGCGGCGCTTTTCCGGGGTGAGGGTGAGCATGAGCTGGTTGACGCCGTCGCCCCAGCCGGAGATGACGAAGCCGGCGGCGAGGGCCTGGACGGGGAGGAGGTAGGTGTAGTTGGTGGGGGTGAGGAAGAGGAAGAGCAGCCAGGTGAAGGGGTGGAGGGCGCCGAGGAGGACGGCGGGCTTGCGGCCGAAGCGGTCCATGAGCATTCCCCAGAGGGGTGCGGTGAAGATCCAGGTGAGCTGGGTGAGGACTCCCATGATCCCGAGCCAGGTCATGGGGGCGCCGATCTGGTGTGGGTCGGTGAGGAAGGGGGCGATGAAGGGTGCGGCGACGCTGACGGCGAGGCCGAAGATGCCGACGGCGAGGCAGAGGGTGCGGAAATTGGGGTGGCGCAGCGGCTCGGTGAACTCGTTCCAGGTGATGGATCCGGCGGGCTTGGCGGGGCGTGGTTCGGGGGCGGCGGTGAAGAGGAGGATGTCGGCGGTGCCGAGGATGGTCATCAGGGCGAAGAGTCCGGCGTAGGCATAGAGGAGCTGGTTTTGGCAGAGGTCGAGGAGGAGGGTGGCGCCGAAGAAGGAGAGCATGTTGGCGGCGTTGCAGAAGGCGGCGCGGCGGCCGAAGAAGGTGGCGCGCATCGTTTCCGGCACCAGGTCGGCCATCCATGACCACCAGCCGGAGGCTGAGCTGTGGCTGAGGATGAAGCTCAGGGCGGTGGCGGCGATGATCATCCAGATGGCCCGTTGGCGGTCGCCGCCATGGGCGACGTGGAGGGCGGCGGCGACCAGGGTGAAGCTCAGGAGCCGGTGGAGGATGTGGGTGGCCATCCAGAACGGCTTGCGGGTCGGCAGCCGGCGGTAGGCGACGATGGCGGCGAGGTTGAAGACGGCGGCCATCTGCATCAGGGCGGTGAGCAGCCCGAGCTGGAAGGGCGTCGCCTGCAAGTGGTTTTTCACGAACACGTTGAGGATGTTCGCGGGGACGCAGACGACGTACCAGGTGACGCCGAGGCAGCCGGCGAGGATGTTCAGGTTCAGCGCCCGCTGGAGCCGGGCGGGCGGGATCGGGGCTGGGGCGGGGGCGGGGGAGTCGCTCATGGGCGAAATTCTAATTTTGGCCGCGAATGCCGCGGATGTGCAACAGCCTGGGCCGTTTGGGCGGCTGGCCGTTGCCAGTCCGGGAATTCAGGTTTCCGGGCTCAGAATTGAGTTCCGCCGGGGCTGCCCTTGAGGTTGACATGGGGCAGCCAGCGGGGGTTCTTGGAGGAGATGTCGATGGCGTAGGGGGGCGTCTCGGGGACGAGGGCCGAATCGACAAAGGTCCCCAGGAGGAAGGAGGCAATCCATTTCTCGATCTTGAGCACCAGCATCTTCTTGCGCAGCCGCCCCTGCATGTCGCGGTTGAGGACCAGCGGCAGGGTGTTGGTGGTGATGATCTCGTCGATGGCCGGGTCGTTGAGGTTTTCCTTGACCTCGTCCGAGGAATGGAAATGGGTGACGACGTAGACGACGCGGCGGGCGCCGAGTTCCTTGAGGACGTGGCAGCATTCCCGGATGGTGTGGCCGGTGCGCACCATGTCGTCGAAGACGATCACGTCCTGGCCGCGGACGCCGGCCGCCTGGGTGGGGGAGGTGGCGGCGGGGTGGATCGCGACCTTGCGTTCGCCGGAGCGCACCTTTTCCATGGTCAGGAGCTGGATGGCGGGCTTGAGCAGGAGGTGCTCGAAGGAGTCCTGGAGGCGGTCGTAGACCTCGGTGGCGAAGGGGGTCGCCCCGGCGTCCGGCGCGCAGATCAGGAAGCCGTGGCCGGGCTCTTCCAGGTGGTTGATCTCATGGCGGAGCAGATAGTCGCAGTAGAGTTCGGCGGGGGAGAGGTTGTAGAAGCGGCCGTTGAACTCGCGGGCGAAGAGGCGCTGGACGGAAATGGAATGGTTGTGGACCGTCACCACCTCGTCAACCCCGCTGGCGTGCAGGAGCTTGGAATAGAGGTCGGAGGAGAAGGGCTGGCCGTCGAACTTCTTGCGGTCCTTGAGGTCGCGGGCGAAGGCGACTTCGCCGTGCTCCGGCCGCGGGCCGCGGTCCTGGGCGCTGTAGAAGAGGTCCGGCTCCACCAGGATCACCCGCCCGGCACCGTTGTCCTTGGCGGCGCGGGCGACGAGGAACAGGCGCATTGCCAAGGCGTTGCGGGTATTGCCGACGCCGCAGGTGTTGACGATCACCACGCTCTTGCCCCGCAGCCCGTCGCCAATGTTGGCGGTGTCGGTCTCGTCATCAATGCTGATGAAGCGGGGGCAGAACTCGGAGTTGGCGAAGAGCTTGAGGCTGATCAGGTCGCTGATCTCGCTCGCCTGCCCGAAGTGATGGGCCACGTCAATGGCAAAGGGGTCATCGGCGACGGAGTTGACGATGAGGATGGAGTCGCGCGTCATGCGGGGTGCCGCTCCGTGGCTGCTGGGCTCGGGGCCAGTCCGCCAGGGGGAACGGCCGGCCGTGGCCGCCTGGCGGAAGCGCATACCATAGTTCCGGGAACCGCGGAACCCAAACGTCGGGCGGGGGTCCTTGTGCGCCGTTGTCAGGGTTTGTCGTGGCGTGGGGGGCGCCGGTCAGCGCAGGCCGAGGACGTCCTGCATGTCGTACAATTGGCCGGGCTGGGCGGTGGCCAGGAACTTGGCCGCCCGCAACGCCCCCTTGGCGAAGGTTTCGCGGCCGGAGGCCTTGTGGGTCAGCTCCAGCCGTTCGCCCTGGGTGGCGAAGATGGCGGTGTGGTCGCCGACCACATCGCCGCCGCGGACGGCGTGCATCCCGATTTCGCGCTTGCCGCGGGGGCCGACGAGGCCGAAGCGGCCATGGCGGGTGTCGGCCTTGTAGTCGAGGCCGCTGGCCCGGGCGAGGATTTCCCCCATGCGCTCGGCGGTGCCGCTGGGGGCGTCCTTCTTCAGGTTGTGATGCATTTCCACGACCTCGATGTCGTACTCCGGCCCCAGGAGCCGCGCGACTTGGTCGCAGAGATGGAAGAGGACGTTGACGCCGACGCTCATGTTGGGGGTGAAGACGATGCGGGCGGACTGGGCCAGTTCGGCCAGCGCGGCCTTGTCGGCGTCCGGCAGGCCGGTGGTGCCGATGACGATGGCGCAGCCGGCGGCGGCGGCGGCCCGGGCGTGGCCGAGGACGGCGGCGGGCGCGGTGAAGTCAATCACCGCGTCGGCGTGGCGCAGGGCTGCCTCCAGGTCGCCGCTGACTGGGGTGCCGCAGGCCGGCAGGCCGGCCACGGCGGCGGCGTCAATGCCGATGAAGGGCGACTCGGGGGTCTCGACCGCGCCGGCAAGCTGCAATTCAGGATCCTTGAGGGTGTTGGCGACCAGCATGCGCCCCATGCGCCCGGCCGCACCCAGAATGGCAATTCGTAACATGATGCTTCTCAGATTTGGATTCCCGCCTGGCGCATGGCGGCCTTGATTGTTTCACGGCTGGCCTCGGCGGGCGGGCAGAGCGGCAGCCGGTATTCCTCGGCGATCTTGCCCAGCATGGCCAGTGCGGCCTTGACGGGGATCGGGTTCGCCTCGACGAACAGGTCGCGGAACAGCGGGTAGAGCTTGTAGTGCAGCGTCCGCGCCTCCGCCCACTGGCCGGCCAGCGCGGCCCGGACGAGGGCCGCGACCGCCGCCGGCAGCACGTTGGAGGCGACGCTGACCACCCCGGTGGCGCCCAGCACCATCATCGGCAGGGTCAGCGAGTCGTCGCCGCTGAGCACCGTCAGGCCGCAAGCGTCCCGGATCTGGCTGACCCGGTCGACGTTGCCGCCGGCCTCCTTGATGGCGACGATGTTCGGGTGGCGCGCCAAACGCACCACCGTCTTCAGGTCCAGCTCCTTGCCGGTGCGGCCGGGGACGTTGTAGAGCACCACCGGCAGGCCGCCCTGGTCGGCCAGGGTGGTGAAGTGGCGGTAGAGCCCTTCGGCGGAAGGCTTGTTGTAGTAGGGGGTGACCTGGAGGGTGGCGGTGGCGCCTGTCTTGGCCGCTTCCCGGGTCAGCTCCAGCGCCTCCGCCGTGCTGTTGGCGCCGGTGCCGGCAATGACCTGGCCGCGGCCGCCGGCACGGAGGATGGTGAACTCGATGACCTTCAGGTGCTCCTTCAGGTCGAGGGTCGGCGATTCGCCGGTGGTGCCGACGGGCACCAGGCCGGCGACCCCGCCCTTGAGCTGCTCCTCGACCAGGTTGGCGAGGGCGTCATAGTCCACCGCGCCATTCCGGAACGGCGTCACCAGCGCGGTGTAGCATCCTTGAAGTTGCAACATCCTGATTGCTCCTTGCCCAGGATCGGTTATACTGCGGTTCGCCAACATAACGCCCCCGGTCCGGATTGCGAAGGAGCGCCGGCGGGAGGTGGACACCCGGAGTCGCAGGTCATGAAACTGTTGTTTGTCGGAGCGGGGAAAATGGCCACGGCGATTGCCGGCGGGCTGGTGCAGCGGCAGGTGCTGCCGGCGGCGGATCTGCTGGCGGCGGACGTGAGCCCGGCGGCTCGCCAGGCGTTCACCGCCGCCACCGGTGTCCCCTGCGCCGCGGAAGCCGCGCCGCTGGCGGCGGGCGCCGATGCCATCCTGCTTGCCGTCAAGCCGCAGGTGGCCGCCGCCGCCGTGGAGGCGCTGGCGCCGGCGGTCCGCGGCCGGCTGGTGATCTCCATCTGTGCCGGCCTGGGCCTCGCCAAGCTTGCCGGCTGGTTTGGCCACGACCGGATCGTCCGGGTCATGCCCAACACGCCGCTGCTCGTGGGGCTGGGTGCCAGCGTCTTCTGTTGCGGCGCCGGCGTCACCGCGGCGGACCGGGAGCTGGTTGGCCGCATCTTCGGCACGCTTGGGCTAGTCCGCGAACAGCCCGAGGCGAAGATGGACGCGGTCACCGCCCTCAGCGGCAGCGGGCCGGCCTACGTCTTCGAGATGGTCCAGGGGTTGGTGGATGCCGCCGTCGCCGCCGGGCTGCCGGCCGAGCTGGCGCTGGAGCTGACAGTCCAGACGGTGGCCGGCGCCGCCGAAATGCTCCGCCGCCGGCTGGGCGCCCCCGACGAACTCCGCAACGCGGTGACTTCCCCCGGCGGCACCACCGCCGCCGGGCTGGCCGTGTTCGCCCAGGCCGGCTTCCGTGGCTTGCTCAAGGACGTGGTGGCCGCCGCCGCCGCCCGCTCCGCCGAGCTGGGGCGGTAGGAGTTTTTGCGGCAGCCCCGCAGCCCGCAGCCCGCAGCCCGCAGCCCGCAGCCCGCAGCC
>JBAZOO010000015.1:0-86813 GCA_041648735.1 Lentisphaeria bacterium | reverse complement strand
GGAGGCAGCACTTTCCTCGCGGCCGATGTCGATACCCTGCTGGACGGCACCCACCTCGGCGCCTCCACGGCCTCAAGCGGGCTGGAATCCGGCGCGTTCCTGGGCCTCGACATCAACCAGGGAGGTTGGGGCGCCACCTATACGTATGGCTCCAACATCGTCAATCCGAACAGCGGGACCAATGTCCTGGGTGTCAGAGTGTCGGGAGGAAGCTCGAATATCCTCACCTTCACGGGAACCGGCAGCAGCTATACCGGCGCGACGATCCTCGGCGGCGGCGCCAACCTGCGTGTCAGCAAGCTGGACAACGGCGGCAACGCCAGCGGCGTCGGCGCATCCACGAACGCGGCGGCCAACCTGGTAATCGGGCAGAGTTCGTCCCTGACCTATACCGGCAGCGGTGACAGCACCGACCGGCTCATGACCCTCGGACCGACGGGCGCGTTCTCCGTGATTGGTCCCGCCATTATCAACACTGGCACCGGCGCGTTGAGCTTCACCAACACCGGCGCGGTGGCCTTCACCGGGGCGCTTCCGCCCTTTACCACCCAGAACTTCACCCTCGGCGGAACCAACACCGGGAGCAACACCTTCGCGCCCGTTATCGGCGACAACGGCGCCAGCGCCACCAGCTTCATCAAGAGCGGCACCGGCACCTGGGTTCTCTCCGGCGCGAACAGCTACACCGGGGCGACGGACGTCAACGGCGGCACGCTGCTGGTCAACGGCAACCAGTCCGCGGCCACCGGCGCGGTCACGGTCAAGAACACCGCCACCCTCGGCGGCTCCGGCACCCTCGGCGGCGCGGTGACGGTGCAGGCCGGCGGCAAGCTCGCCCCCGGCACCAGCCCCGGACAACTGACCGTGGGTTCCCTGACCCTGACCTCCACCGGGGCGGGCTCCACCACGCAGATGGAGATCGGCGGCGCCACCCTCGGCACGGGCTACGACAACGTGACGGTCACCACCGCCGGTGGCCTGACCTATGGCGGGTTGCTGGACATCGTGTCCTATGGCAGCTATAACGTCGCCGCCCAGTCCGGCAGCTACGAGCTGTTCACCTTCACCGGCGGCTACGCCGGCGAGTTCGGCACGGTGACGGTTGACGGCTTCAGCCTGACCGGTGCTTCCGGGGTGTGGAGCGGCACCAACGCTGGCATGACCTACACCTTCACGGACAGCACCGGCGTGCTGCAGGTCGTGCCCGAGCCGGCGGCGCTGGCGCTGCTTTGCCTCGGCGCGGTCGGCCTCCTCCGCAGCCGCCGGGGACCTGCCGTCCAGGCAGTCTTCGCCGGGCGGTAGACCTGCCGGCCAGGGACCTGCCGTCCAGCCAAAAAAACTCGCCGGGCGGTAGATAGTGCCTGAAGGAAGAGCCAGGGTGGCACCGGGGACGGTGCCACCCACTTCCGCCACCGTCATGGGTTCCATGAGTCTCATGAGTCCCATGAGTCCCATGAGTCCCATGAGTCCCATGAGTCCCATGAGTCCCATGAGTCCCATGAGTCCCATGGGACCAATGACCGATCCCAAGGCCCGCCCTTGCGTGAGCTTAGGGACAGGAGAAAAACGCCCAGCCGAACAGCCGCACGCTGAAGCGTGAACTCCAACTCCGGACCCGCCCCCGCTGGAGTTCACACTTCAGTGTGGGACCTGCCGTCCAGGCAGTCTTCGCCGGGCGGTAGACCTGCCGGCCGGGGGAGTCACGGAGTCATGGGGTCACGGCGTCAGGAATTGCCGGGGCCGCCGGCCCGCTCCAGGGTGGCACCGGGGACGGTGCCACCCACTTCCGCCACCGTCATGGGTCCCATGAGTCTCATGAGTCCCATGGGACCAATGACCGATCCCAAGGGCCGCCCTTGCGGCCCCGAGGAAAAAGATCCGTGGAAATTCGTGCAATTGGTGGATAGCATGAGCCGGCGTTTCCCCTTCACCCTGATCGAGCTGCTGGTGGTGATCGCGATCATCGCGATCCTGGCGGCGCTGCTGCTGCCGGCGCTCCAACAGGCGAAGGAGGCGGCGAAGGCCATTTCCTGCCTGAGCGCCGCCCGGCAGGCCAGCCTGGCACTGCAGGTGTATGCGGCCGATTATGACGGGGTTGCGCCCCAGGGGAGTTGGGACGACACCTCGACCTGGGCAAAATACTACTGGTACTCGGCCCTTGCCAATAGCGGAGAGACCACCGTGTCGAGCAATAACTTCCATTGTTCCAAAGCCGATTTTGGCTACTTCTCGGTCATTGTGGGCGACCCTGATCCTTCGGTGGAGCCGGGCTTTTTCACGACCCCGGGGCCCTTGGCATTCAAGGGGATCAGACTTTCCGCCCTCGAGAAGCCGGCAACTCTCGCCATGGTCGCGGATGGTTTTGTGATGGCTCTCGGAGACTTGGTGGGCGGCAGCCTGCCGAGCGTCCCTCCGACTTACGCTGGCAAATCCTATGGCGGCAGCGCCTTCAGTTCCCATGCCCTTTACAATTCGGGCGGGCAACGGCACGGCCTGTGGCTGGGCGCCCATCGGGGCAGGTGCAACATCGTTTTCGCCGATGGGCATGGCTCAAGCTGCAACGAATCTGGTTTGCTGGGGACTTCCAATTACAACAGGACGGCTCCGGCCAAGCAGGGGATTGACGCTTATTGGAACCAATGGGGCATCTACATCAATCGTTACCCGTAGCCAATGTAATGACCACTAAGATGCCGCCCGTTTTTTTTGCCCCCGGAACCCACGAAGCAACAGCGGAAATCCGATCCATTGTACCCACAAATCGACACAAATAAAAACCGTCAAATCTTTCACAACATTTCGTGTGGTTTCGTGGGTTTGGTGGGCAAAAGGATTTGTGGGGATTTGTGAAGATTTGTGGGGAAAACTTTGGCTGGGAAACCCGAAACGGCAAGGAGAAGGCAAGATGCGGATGAACCGGAACCGTGGCCAGATGTTGAAGACGGCGGTGTTGACTTTGGGCCTGCTGCTGGCCGGCAGGGGATTGCCGGCGGCGGAGCTCAGTCCCGAGGATGACGCCAGTCCATGGGGCATGTGCTCCAGCGGCGAGTCGTTCCGTGATTACCCGAAGTTCAACCCGCCGCTGGCCAAGGCCGGGGTGAAATGGATTCGCATGTTCCCCGAATGGAGCGGCATCCAGCCCAAGAAAGGCGAATGGCAGTGGGAGACGGCGGACGCGCTGGTGGCCAACGCCAAGGCCAACAACCTGCACCTCTCCGGCGGCTGGTGCTACTTCGCCCCGTGGGCGTCGGCCACCGGCGACACGCGCACCGGCCCGATCAAGGACATCCAGTTCTGGAAGGACTACGTCGGCGCCACGGTGGAGCGCTATCGCCACGACATCAAGTACTGGGAGGTCTGGAACGAGTTCAACGGCACGTTCTACAGCGGCCGCACCTGGGAACAGAAGGTCAAGGACTATGCCGCGCTGACCGTGGCGGCCTACGACGCCACCAAGAAGGCGGATCCGAGCGTCAAGGTCGGGATCGGCGTGGCCAACTTCGACGTGGCCTTCCTGGACGCGGCGATCAAGGCGGGGGCCGCCGGGCATTTCGACTTCGTCTGCGTCCATCCCTACGAAAACCTGGTGGCCGCGATGGACAATGGCGAGGCCGGCTACCTGAGCATGGCTGGCAGCCTGCGGAAGATGCTTGCGGACAACCAGCAGCGGCCGGACATCCAACTGTGGATCACCGAGATCGGCGGCGAGGGCGGGGCAACGGCCAAGGTGGAGCCGGAGAAGGAGGCCAGGCAGGCGGAAATGCTGGCCAAGGCCTATCTGCTCTCCCTGGCGCAGGGGTTCAGCAAGATCTACTGGTTCGAGGCCCGCTATCCCGCCGATCCCTTCAGCATCATTCGCGCGGATTGGACGCCGCGGCCGGCGTACGACACCTACCAGGCCATGACCCGATTGCTCGGGGTTGCGCCGCATAGCGTGGGCTGGCTGAAGGTGGGCGCCGACGGCAGTGGCTATGGTTTCATGTTCCAGGGGGCGAATGGCCCGGTGCTGACCGCCTGGGCGCCTTCCGGCAAGGAGTTGAAGCTCAAGTTCGCCGCCGCGGTGAAGGTGGTGGATCTGGCCGGCAAGGAGACCGCGCTGCCGGCCGGAGAGGAACTGACTCTGGCCCGGCGGCCGGTGTTCATCCTGGACGTGCCGGCCAGCCTGGTCCAGCAGGCCCAGGCCAACGCCGGCAAGCCCTATCCCTGGGGCGGCGACTATTCGCGGGCGAAGGTGGTCACCTGCAAGCTGGGAGTGACGAACATCGAGGACGGGCTCATCCAGAAGAAGCTGGAGACGACGACCGTCGTCAACGACCTGGTCGAGTCCTGGCGTCGGCCGAACTTCAAGAATCCCGCCCTGCACGGGGAGGGGCATTACGTCTATTTCCGCACCGATCCGAAGTTTGCGCCGTTCGGCATCACGACCCTCGAAGTCACCGCCGTCGTGCGCCGTCTGGCGGCCGACAAGCCCGCCGCCGTTGACCTCTGCTACGAATCGCTCAAGGGCTACCGGCAGGCGGGGGGCCGCTACACCATCCCGGCGGACGAGCAGTGGCACGAGGCGACGTGGAAGCTCACCGACGCCAACTTCGTCGGCCAGTGGGGCTTCAACTTCCGCCTTGACGCCCTGGCCTCGCCCAACGAGTTCCTGATCAAGGAAGTGCGGGTGGGCAAGCCATGAAAGGCGGGTGGGGCGGGGGCGGCATTCGAGCCACGGATTCCACGAAGGGCACGAAGTCCGAGCGAAGGTCATCTTCTCATGAAAACGATAATTGACTTGTCGAAACTGAAATGGTCCCTTCGCGGCTTCATGCCATGCGCATGGCGGTGCTCGTATTCGGTGGAAACGGGCGTCTCCATCAGGGCTGAGGTCGGACCGGTCCCGGTAAAAGTTCCGGGCTCCGTCCAGAAAGCCCTGCGCGATGCCGGAATCATTCCCGACTGGAACATCGGCATGAATGCCCGCCTCTGCGAATGGGTCGAAAACCGCGACTGGATCTTCCGGACTGAAATTCCACCACGGGAAAGCGGTCCGGATTCTTCCGCTCTCCTGATCCTCGACGGCCTCGACGGCAACGGCCGCGTGCTGGTGAACGGCTCGGAAATCAGCGCCTTCGACAATGCTTTCACCCCCCATGAGATAGATCTTGGCGGACATCTTGTTCCAGGCAAACCGGCAAGGCTCGAAATCGTCTTTGAACCTCCTCCCCGCTGGCTGGGCCAGATCGGCTACACTTCAAAAATGAAACAGTGGAAGCCGCGCTTCAACTATAGCTGGGACTGGATCAGCCGCATTGTCCAGATCGGAATATGGGACGGCGCCCGTATTGAAATCAGCAATGGATCGGCAATCGCTGAATTGCGCTGTGTGTCACATGCGGATCACCGGAAAAGCACCGGCCGCATCGAGATTCATGGAAAAATCGAGAATCCAAAAGCATCCATCTTGAAGCTCTCCCTTACGAATGGAAAGAAGAAGGAAATATTCAAGTCTACGATATCATCCGCGGATTTTTCCAAGAATGGATTCGTGTCAGATGAAATCCCCGTCTCCCTATGGTATCCGAACGGACTCGGAGAACAAAATCTTTACCGGCTGGAAATTGAGCTGATGTCCAGGCATGGAACCGTTGAAGACAAGGCGTTACGTGTCATCGGCTTCCGTAGTGTCGAATGGGAAAAATGCGATGGCGCTCCAGAAAAGGCGGATCCCTGGATATGCGTCGTCAACGGAAAACCTGTTTTTCTCCAGGGAATCAACTGGACTCCCTTGCTCCCGAACTTCGCGGATGTCACGGGAGCCGCCCCACGGAAGCTCATCAGAAAATACAAGGAGATGGGCTGCAATCTCCTCCGTGTCTGGGGCGGAGCCACTCTTGAAAGGGAATCCTTCTATGAAGCCTGCGACAATCTCGGCCTGATGATCTGGCAGGAGTTCCCGCTGTCATCGTCCGGAATTGACAACCATCCGCCGGATGATGAAAAATCCATTTCCGAACTTTCAGCCATCGCCCGTTCCTACCTCCTTCGCCGGCAGCATCATCCTTCCCTTATAATATGGTGCGGCGGCAATGAGCTCCAGACCGGGATGGACGGAAGTCCCGGCGGTGGGAAGCCGATTGACGCTTCGCATCCAGCGATTGCGAAGTTCGCGGAGATCGTGAAGGAGCTTGATCCCGGACGCAGATTCCTTCCGACTTCGTCCTCCGGTCCGCTTTTCTATGCCGGTGAGGAGAACTACGGAAAAGGCCTGCACTGGGACATCCATGGTCCCTGGGGTGTCGTCGGCAACAGGATGGAAAGACAGCGGGAATACTGGAGCAAGGACGATTCGCTGTTCCGTTCAGAGGTAGGATGCCCTGGAGCAAGTCCGATCCGCATTCTGGAAAAATATTCCGGTGGGAAAGGACCCCTGCCGGTCTCACTCGAGAATCCGCTCTGGCACAGGACGTCATGGTGGTTTGACTGGCCCGAATTCGAAAAGGAGAAGGGGCGCAACCCCCGAAATCTCGGGGAATACGTGAAATGGAGCCAGGCACGTCAGGCGGAGGCGCTTTCAATTGCCGCGAAATCCGCAAAGTCCCGTTTCCCGAAATGCGGAGGATTCATTGTATGGATGGGGCATGACAGTTTCCCGTGTACGGTCAACACTTCCATAATAGACTTTGAAGGAAAGCTCAAACCGGCGGCGAAGGCCCTGAAGAAGATTTTCCTGGGCCAAGCCAAACCGTAAATCCGGGAAGAGCGTTCTTGAGGAATCTGCCATGCGATTCATTCATTCGACGATAGCGTGTCTACTGATGCTGACGGGTGGCGCCATTGTGAGGGCGGCCGATTCCGTGCCGGCGGATGCTGAGCTCCCCACGCCGCCGATGCGCGGGCTGGCGGTGAACTCGGGCTTTGGAAACAATCCCGAAGCGGCCGTCTCCCTGATGAAGCGGATGGGCGTCAGCGTGGTCCGCTGGCTGCCGGCGGAGTGGGCCGGCATCGAGAAGGAGAAGGGCAAGTACGTCATCCCGGAGTCGGGACAGCGCACCTACGACCTCCTGCGCAAGGCCAACATCCAGGTCATCCTGCTCCTTTTCCGCCGCAACACCCTCTACGCCGAGTCGAAGGGGATGGACGCCGACGCCTACGCCAAGTATGCCGGGTTCATGGCCAAGACGTTTACGCCGCCCACCGTTGCCGCCTACGAGCTCTGGAACGAGCCGTGCAACTTTGATTTCCCCCAATACGTAGGCCAGCGGGAGGTGTGGCTGGCCAAGTACTGCGAGATGGCGCGGAAGGCGGCTTCCGCCATCCGCGAGGTTGACCCGAAGACGCCGATCCTCCAGACCCTCGAAGTGCAGTTCTGGTTCGACGCACTCAGGGATCATCCGGCCGACTTCGCCCAGATTGACGGTACCGTCTGCCACCCGTACCCGACGGGCATCAACCCCGCGGAGCGCAGCCCGTGGGCACCGCCGGTGACCGACACGGAGCGCAGCATGGTGGGATACCTGAAAAGCCACGCCGTCGCTTTTCCGAAGAAGCATCTGGGCCGCGAATTGTCGGTCTGGGCCACCGAGTGCGGAGGCTTCGACAAGGGCAGCGAGGAGCAGAAGGCGGCGTATCAAGTCCGCGGCCTGATTCAAGGCGTCGCGGCCGGCGCGAAGGCATGGTGCGTCTGGCCGTTCATCGTCGAGGGGAGTGCCGGCTTGGTATGGAACCGCGGCGGCAAGCTCGAGCCGACGCCGTCCTACTACGCCCTCCAGCGCACGGCGCGCTTCATGGGTCCGGACTGGCAGGCCGTCCCGGACGTCCAGTGCCGGCTTGACCTGGTGCCGGAGCCGGATGTCGCCGTCGGCCAGAGCCGCGTCAAAGGCCCGCAGGTTTACTGGTTCCGGGTTGGCAAGGAGTGGGTCACCTTTGTCTGGAACGCCGGGAAGTATGTGGCCGACATGCCGCCGGCGGACGGCACCCTGACCTGGCTCAACTCGCCGACGGTGGCCAAAGTCGAAGCGCAGGACGTGGTAACGGGCAAGAAAGTGCCGGTGACCATGACTTACACGAGCGGTTTGGTGACGCTCTCCGGCGTGCCGGTCGGGTCGAACCCGGTGGCGATCCGCTGGACGCCGGCGAACTGAATTTCCACCAACGGGTTGGCGAAGGCTTGGAACAGATACGGTCGGCAGCCGTGGCCGTGCGGCTTCAACTACAGACATGAGGAATGGAAACGATGCCGCCGCCGCCCAACATCCTGATGATCTGTTCGGATCAGCACACGCCGCGCGTCCTGGGGGCGGCGGGCGACCAGGTCGTCGCCACGCCGCATCTGGACGCCTTGGCGGCGGACGGCTGCCGGTTCGACGCCTGCTACTGCAACAGCCCGCTCTGCGTGCCGTCGCGGGCGAGCTTCATGACCGGGCGGCTGCCGTTCCGGTGCGAGGTGTTGTCGAACCAGGACGTGCTCGACAGCCGGCTGCCGACGCTGGCGCACGTCGCGGTGCGTGGCGGCTACCATGCCGTGCTCTCCGGCAAGATGCACTTCTGCGGGCCAGACCAACGGCATGGCTTCCTGGAACGGCTGGTGGGCGAGGTTGGCGCCGAGGCGTTGTACAACGGCACGGGCGCCGGCAGCCAGGGGCTGTCCGTCGGCGATCTGGGCAACTGCTCGCGGCCGGATCCGCTGCTGCACGTCGGCGGCGGGGGGAACCCGTTCGTGGAGTACGACCAGGCGGTGGCCGACAGCCTCGTGGCCTGGCTGGCGCGCTACGCCACGGCGCCGGCGGGGAAGCCGCCGTTCTTCCTGCAGGCGGGCTTCCTCCTGCCACACTGTCCGTTCATCGCGCCGCCGGCGGTGGTTGCGAAATACCGCGGCAAGGTCCGCGCCCCGCGGCTGGCGCCGCGGGAAATCGCCGCGCTGCACCCGTTCCACCAGGCGTACCGCCAGGTGATCGAAATTGACGCGATCCCGGAAGCGAACCTCGACGCGGCGGCGGCGGCCTACTACGCGATGGTGGAGCTGCTGGACCGCAACGTCGGACGGCTGGTGGACGCCTTGAAACGCAACGGGCTCTGGGAGGACACCGTGGTCGTCTATTTCTCCGACCACGGCGAGATGCTGGGGCAGCACGGACGCTGGCACAAGGAGGCGTTCTACGAGGACGCGGCGCGGGTGCCGCTGATCGTCCGCCAGCCCGGATGCCGCCTCCCGCCCAGCGTGGCGGCGCCGTGCTCGCTGGTGGACTTGCTGCCGACGCTGTGCGACTGGACGGGCGTGCGGCCGCCGCCGGGCATTGATGGCGTCTCGCTGGCGCCGGCGCTCGCCGGCAACCCGGTGGAACATGACGTGACGGCGGAGACCTACACCTGGTGGCCGGCCGGGCAGGGCGGGCTGAACTCCAACCGGATGCTGCGGCGCGGCCCCTGGAAGCTCTCGTACTACGGCGCGTTCGATTCCTCCGAGTTGTTCAACCTCGCCGAGGATCCGGGCGAGACCCGCAACCGGGCGGATGACCCGGCCTGCGCCGGCATCCGGGACGAACTGGCCGCACGGCTGTTCGCCGACGGCTGGTCGGCCCAGACGGCGCGGGAGCAGGAACGGCGGCTGGACGCGGCGGGCATTGCGGTGAACATCCGCGAGTTCCGGGAGGCGCTGCGGAAGGACCCGTTGCCGGTGGACTGCCCGGACTACTGGCGGCAGATCGAGGCCACCCGCGCCTGGGTCGAGGCGGAAAGGGAGAAAGCATGACCCAGCCATCCCGCAACGGCAAGGACAATGGAGCGGACAGGCTGAAGGCCCAGGGGCAGCGTTAGCCCAGGGCAAAGCGTCGCACCGCCCTGGGTTGGAAACGACAATTGGCGGAAGCCCTTCAGCACGCTTCGAGCTGGGCGACTCCGGAGGTGCGGAAGAGGATGCGCCTGGTTTTCGTTGTTTTGTGCTGAAATTCCATTGTTTCTCCCTTTCAAGTCATTTTGTCCAGCATTAACGTACTGCCAATCTCCGGAAAAGCCGCGGGGCTGTCCGGCTGGGCAGGACGGCAGGATGGAAGGAAAAAGCAGGAGTGTCAACCATGCGTCGCATCGCAACCTTGATCGTGATGGCTCTTGCCGTGGCACTTTCGGCCGCCAGGGCGCAGGCGCAGGGATTGGGCGCCGGCTTTGAATCCGGGGAGCGGCTGCCCGCCGGCTGGCGCCGCCAGGGGGATGTCGTCGTTGACCGGCAGGCCGCCTTCAAGGGGCGGCATTCGGCATTGCTGCAACGCGCGCCGGAGGCGGTGGACAAGCCCTGCGCCGTCACCAGCGCGGAGTTCGCGGTGACGCCGGGAACTTGGGAGTTCGCCCTGGCCTGCAAGAGCGACCTGCAGTCGCCGGATGATTCCTTCAGCGGCACCGTGGCCCTGGAGTGGCTGGACGGCGCCGGCCAGGTGCTGGAAAGCGTCAAGCTGGCCGATCTCGTCGGCCAGAGGAACTGGCTGCCGGTCCGCAAGCGGCTGGAAGCGCCGGAACAGGCCGCGGCCGCCCGCTTCCACGCGCAGTTGAACAAGGCGTCCGGCCGCTTCTGGATTGACGAACTGGCGGCGGCCTTCGTTTCGCCCGTGGCGAAAAAGGGGCGCCGGATCGACCGGATCATGTTCGACACCGCCCAGATGGGCAACCTGCTGTTCCCCGAGGACAGGCGCACCGTGGCGGTCACGGTCGTGGCCACCAAGCCGCTGGAGGAAAGCCAGCTTCAGCTTGCGTGGGAGGTGCGCGACTACTGGGGCGCCGAATGCAGCCCGGTGGGCACGGTGAAGCTGGGCGGCGGCAAGCCGCAGGGGAAAAACATTGTCTACCAGGCGACAATTGATCTCGGCGCGCTGCCATTGGAAGGCGGCCGGTACTACGAGCTGCACGCCGCGGTGCCCCAGCCCGGGGCGGAGCCGTTCCGCAACTACACCTCGCTGGCGATCCTGCCACCGCCGGTGACGAAACAGTACAAGCCGGAGGAGATTCCCTTCACCAGCCGCAACTGGGACGGCCGGGTCGCGGATTTCTTTTGTCTGGCGGACCGCCTTGGCGTGCGGATTTCCAACATTTGGAGCGGCTGGGCTTCGGCGCCGCCGTACAACCCCACCGCGGCCTGCATCGAGGTGTGCGGGAAGCTGGGGATGGGTGCGCTCAGCAGCACCCAGGCGCACGCCATCGAGCACCATCTCCCCGGCTGGGAGAAGTATGACGAGAAGGCGCTGCGCGCGGGGGTGCGGGAATGGATCGCCAAGTACGGGAAGGTGCGCCCGCTGTACTTCACCCTGGGCAACGAGCCGCCGGTGCTGGCGGAGCGGATTCCCGCGGACGTGGCGGCCTACAAGGCGCTCTACGAGGAGATCAAGAAGGTGGATCCGGGCATCTTCGTGGTTGGCAGCTCGGTGGGGCCGGTGGAGGCGTTCTTCAAGGCCGGCTACCACAAGTACTGCGACGCAGTGGATTTCCATGGCTACACGGACTGGCAGGAGGTGCCGCTGATCTTCCAGGAGTACGAGCGGCTGTTCGCCCAGTACGGCGACCGCAAGCCGGTCTGGTGCACCGAGATCGGGCTGAGCTGCCAGGGGCTCGCCCGGCAGGCCGTGGCCCGGGCGGTCGTGAAGAAGGTCACCAGCTTTTTCGCCCGCGGCGGCGCCAACATCAGTTGGTTTTGCCTGGGCTATCCCGACCCCGACGCCAAGCTCGTCGAGGATTCCACGACGGCGGGCAACCTCTTCGACTGCCGCTACGCGCCGCGCTATTGCCCGAAGCTGGACGCCATCGCCTACTACAACATGATCAACGGCATCTGCGTCAAGAAGCCGGTCGGCCAGAAGCTCTACGGCCCGGACATCCATGCCTTCCTCTTCCGCGACCGCGAGAACCATTGCCTCCAGGTGCTCTGGAAGGAGAAGGGACGCCGGGACGCAATGCTGCCGCTGCCGGGGGTGGGCAAGGTGACGGCGATCGACATTGACGGCCGGCGGAGCGAACTCGACGCCGGCGGCCAGGGGCTGACGCTGACCATCAACGAAGACCCAATCCTGCTGTTGTACGATTCCGCCGCCGCCCCGCTGGCGGAGCGGCTTGGCGCGCCGGCCGCGCGGGTGGCGGCGTTGCCGGAGGGGATCGTCAAGGGCGGTTCGGGCATGCTTCAGGTCGCCCTGGCCAAGGGACTGTCGCCCGCGGCGGTCGAACTGGCCACCCCGGCCTTCTGGCAGGCGCGCCGGGGCGGGGCTGGCGGGGAAGTGGCCTTCACCGTCACGGCTCCGGCGGGGAGCGTGGCGCGCGAGGGCGCCTTGGTTGTCAAAATCAAGGACGGAAAGGGCGGCCATTGCGGCGAACTGCGGGCGCTGATTCCGGTCACCGGCCGCCTCGTGGCGCGGCTGCTGCCCGAGCCGGGCATGGGCGGCCAGCCGCCGGCGGTGCGCCTGCGGATCGAGAACCACGCCGCGGAACGGCAGGAGGTGGGCTGGAAGCTGGCGCTGACCGGCGAGATGGCGATGGCGAAAGGGCGCTTCAAGCTGCCGGTCGCCGCGACCGCCTATTTTGCCGACGCCGCGGAGGGGCGGACGAGCGTCGCCGGGGGTGCCGCCGCCGAGATCGTGGTGCCGCTGGCGGGCGTCAATCCGCTGGATGTCTATCGGGTCAAGGGCAGCGTCACGGACGCCGAGGGGCGCACGGTTGCCGACGAGCGCTTCATGGCCGGCTTCGTGCGGGTGCCCCGGGCCAAGGCCGCCCTCACGCTCGACGGTTCCCTGGACGAAGCCGCCTGGCAAGCCGCGCCGGCCGCGGGGATCAGCGAGGCCCGGCAGTACTTCGCCTATGGGCGGGAGGCGAAGGACCGAAAGGAGTGGAAGGGGACGAATGACCTCTCCGCCACCCTCCGCTTCCTCTGGGACGAGAAGTGCCTGTATGTCGGCGTGCAGGTGCGCGATGACGTGTTCGCCAACACCAAGGTGGACGGCGAACTGTGGGCGGGCGACGGCTTGCAGTTCCTGGTTGACCCGGCCCGGGCGCAGGCCACCAAGGTGGGGAAGTACGACCTCGGCATGGCGCTGACCAGGAAAGGCCCCCAGGCCTGGTGCTTCATGTCGGCCGACGCCGCCGCGCCGCTGGGGGAGACCAAGGACATCCTGGTCGCCGCCAAGCCCGGCGCCGGGGGGATCGCCTACGAGATCGCCATCCCCTGGTCGCGGCTGGCCCCGTTCAAGCCTGCTGCCGGCGCGAACCTCGGGCTGTGCATGGTCCTCAACGAGGATGATGGCGCCGGCCGCCAGGCCTTCATGGGCTGGTTCGGCGACGTCGAAAGCAAGCAGGTGGACACCATCGGCGACCTGATTTTGGCGCCGTAGGCAAGATGGAATGACGGTGACTCGGGGCGCGGCGGCAGATGCGCCCCCATCCAGGTTTGCGAAGCGAAAAAACCGCCCCCACTGGAGAATGAAATGGAAGACGTTGCACCTGCCCCGAAGCCGGTGAAGCTGTACCGCTGCGGCACCTTGACCTACACCAAGGCGGCGCTGGCGATCCTCTTCTTCTGGCTGTTCTGGGGCGACGTCTGCTTCACGCTGATGGAAAGCGTGACCGGCCCGATCATGCTCAAGAAGTTCGAGCGGCTCGGCGCCTCGAACTGGGAGGTCGCCTTGATCCTCTCCACGATCCCCATGCTGATCGGCTCGGTCCTCAACCCGGTTGTCAGCTTCAAGAGCGACCGTTACCGCGGCCGCTGGGGGCGGCGCGTCCCCTTCCTCGTCGCCTTCCTGCCGCTGCTGGTGCTGGCCCTGGTGGGCCTGGCCTTCGGCGACGGCCTGGGCGTCCAGGCCCATGCCCTCGTCAATTCACCCTGGTGCCGGACGCACCTGCACCTGCCGGCGCTCTCGCTGAACACGGTCACCATCTGGACGCTCGGGCTCCTGCTGGTGACCTTCGCCTTCCTGAACACGTTCGGCACGACCTCCTTCTGGTATCTCTTCCGCGACGTGGTCCCGGAGGAACTGCTGGGGCGCTTCCTCTCCTGGTTCCGGGTCATCGGCACCTTGTCGGCGGCGGGCTACAGCTACTTCATCTTCCCCTATTCCGGCACGCACTCCACCGCCATTTTCCTGGGGGCGGCGGGGTTGTATCTGGTGGGGTTCGGGCTGATGCTGCTGAATGTCCGCGAAGGCGAATACCCGCCGCCACCGCCGTACGTGGGCGGGGAAACCGGCGTGGTCGCGGCGGCCAAGACCTTTGCCGTCGAGTGTCATTCCCACCGGATCTATTGGTGTCTCTGGCTCTGCACCTTCATCGGCTCGATCGGCAATGGCGCCGCGGTGTTCGACCTGTATTTCAAGCAGGGCATCGGCCTGGACATGGCCCAGATCGGCAAGATCGCCGGCACCCTCAGCATCACGGTTGCAATCCTCGTGGTCGGCGCCGGCTGGCTGGCGGACCGCTACCATCCCGCCCGCGTCGTCCTGGGGGCGCAAATCCTGGGGATGGGCGTCATGCTGCCGGCCAGCATGGTCTGGCTGTTCTGGCGGCCAGACCCCGCCGCGGCCTGGACCTTCCATCTGCCCTTCCTGCAATATCTTCCCTATCTCCATGGGCTGGCCGCCTTCCAAATCCAGCAGTCGTTCCTCATTGCCTTCCTGATCTACGTCGGGATCGGCGCGCCCGTCACCGCGCTCGTCTACATGTGGGATCCGGTGCTGCTGGCGCGCACCTTCCCCGTGTCGCGGGTCGGCCAGTTCGCCGCGACCAACAACCTCTGGCGCTCGGCCGGCGGCCTGCTGGGCGGCCTGCTGGCGGGCGGCTTCTTCGACCTGATCACGCCGGCGGTCGGGCGGGAGCGAGCCTACCTCTTCAGCCCCGTCTGGCTCTTCGGCTTCAGCATCCCGAGCTTCCTCCTCTACCTCAAGTTCTACAAGCACTGGAAGCGCCATGGCGCCGACGCCTACGTCGCCCCGATCCTGGAGGAGGCGGTGGTGGCCACCGCCCCGGCGGCGGCCGGCGCTTCCGGCCAGGAACCGGCCGCGGCGGCGGCCGGCCCCTGACCAGAAATGAAAGGCTGGACGCCGCCGGCGGGGAAGGCGCGTGCGGGGGGGGCCCGGGGGTGCGGCCAGTCCAGTTCAGTCGTATTGTGCTTGATTTCCGGAGTTTTCTCCCTTTACGCCCCTAAATTTCAGAGTAATGTACTCGCAAAGGCGCCAGCCGGGCGCGAGGAGAAGCCATCTTGACTGCCAAGGAACGCATCTTGACCGCCGCCCGCCGGGGAAAGGCCGACCGGGTGCCGCTGGACATCTGGTACACGCCGGAGGTGCAGCGGGCGCTGCTCCGCCATTTCGGCGTGGCTACCGAGCCGGAGTTGTGGCGGCGGCTCCACCTTGACAAGATCATCACCGTCGCCCCCCGCTACGTCGGACCGCCGGAACGGCGGCTGGCCGACGGTTCGCGGCAGGCCCCCCCTTGGTGGGTAACCCTGCGCACGACCGACTACGGCGGCGGCGCCTACGACGAGCCGGTGGACTGGCCGCTGAAGGATGCCACCACCCTGGCGGAGCTGGAGGCCTTCCAATGGCCCAGCGCCGACTGGTATGATTTTTCGACCATTGAAGCCCAATGCGACGCCTGGCCGGAAAACGCCATTGACATGGGCTACATGGTCTCCCCCTTCTTCTGGCACAACCATGTGCGCGGCCTGGAGCAAAGCTGCATTGACCTCATCGCCGAACCGGAGCTGACCGAGTATGTCCTGGGGCGGATCACGGCCTTTTGCTGGGAGTTCGCCAGCCGCTGTCTCGAGGCGGGGCGCGGGAAAATCCAGATCATGCAGGTCACCGACGACTTCGGCTCGCAGCACGGACTGCTGGTCAGTGCCGCCGCCTACCGCCGCTGGTTCAAGCCGATCCAGAAGCGCTTCTGTGACCTGGCGCACCAGGCCGGCGCCATTGTCTTCCACCATGACGACGGCGCGATCCGGGAAATCATTCCCGACCTCGTCGAGGTGGGGGTGGACATCCTGAACCCAATCCAGCACGTCTGTCCGGGGATGGAGATGGCCTCACTGAAGCGCGACTTTGGCCATCAGCTCTGTTTCCATGGCGGCGTGGACAACCAGCACGTGCTGCCCCACGGCAGCGTGGCGGAAGTGCGCCGGGAAGTGCGCGACTGCCTGGCGACACTGGGCGCCGGCGGCGGCTACATCCTTGCCCCTTGCCACAACCTCCAGCCCATCACCCCCATCGCGAACATTGTCGCGATGTACGAGACGGCCTGGCATGAGGGGTGGCATTGAGCCGGGGCGGGGGAATTTCAGCACGAAGGCAGGAAGCCCCGAGCTTTTTCCCCACTTTTCTTGAACTTCCGTTTTGTTTTGTCTGTTCAATGGGAAAAGAAAGGATTTCAGGCGATGAACCGCATTCCCGTCATCCTCGACACCGACTTGGGCACCGACATTGACGACTCCTGGGCGCTGGCCATGTTGCTCAAGAGTCCCGAACTCGACCTCAAGCTGGTTTCCGCCGCCGCCGGCGACACCCGCTACCGCGCCGCCATTGCCGCCCGGATGCTCAGCCGCGCCGGCCGCGCCGACATCCCCGTGGCCATCGGCCGCGACACGGGGGATCCCCATCACGCCCGATCCCTCCTCCCCTGGGTCGCCGGCTATCAGCTCGAAGCCTACCCGAACCTGAAGCCGGACGCCGCCGCCGCCATCGTCGAGACCGTCATGCGGAGTCCGCAACCGGTGACGGTCATCGGCATCGCGCCGCTGACCAACATCGGCGACGCCCTGGCGCTGGAGCCGCGGATTGCGCAGAAGGCGCGCTTCGTCGGCATGCAGGGTTCCGTCGCCGTCGCCTATGACGGCCAGCCCGGCGTCGCCGCCGAATGGAACGTCGTCCGCGACGTCGCCGCCGCCCAGCGCACCTTTGCCGCCCCCTGGCCGAAGACGATCACGCCGCTCGACAGTTGCGGCGACATCATCCTCGACGCCGCCTTCTGCCAGCAGATGGCCGCCAGCCGCGACCCGCTCTGCCGCGACGTCTGGGAAAGCTGGCAAGTCTGGCGCGCCTTCCAGGCCAAGGTGGACAGCCCCGCCGCCCTGCCGCCGCCGGAGCAGACCTCCGTCCTCTTCGACACCGTCGCCGTCTTCCTCGCCTTCAGCCGCCAGTGGCTGCAAATGAAAACATTGGACCTGATTGTGACCGACGATGGCTTCACCCGCGAAGACCCCGCCGGCCAGCCCGTGGACGTCGCCCTGGGCTGGAACGACAAGCCGGCCTTCCTCGAGTTCCTCAAACAACGCCTGGCCCCGTAATCGGGGAGAGGGCATTCTCCCCTCTCCCCGAACCCCTCTGGAGAGGGTCGTTGAC
Organism: Lentisphaeria bacterium; assembly: GCA_041648735.1. Classification (GTDB taxonomy): domain Bacteria; phylum Verrucomicrobiota; class Lentisphaeria; order Oligosphaerales; family CAITYL01; genus JBAZOO01. The sequence continues at coordinate 69,471 of JBAZOO010000015.1, read as the reverse complement.
CCGTTTCCTTTTGAACAGCCGGGAGTTGCGAAGTCCGCCGGCGGATGAAACGTTGGCGAGATGACCACGCGTTGGCCCGCCGGCGCACTTCGCAACTCCGGTTTTCCCAAATGGAAACGTGGCCACTGCCACCCTCCAGGGGGTTCGGGGGATGGGAGGATGCCATCCCCCGACTTCCGGTGGTGAATCATGACAGGTGCGATGGGAGATTTTCTGATTCAGCCCCAAGGAGTTTTTCCATGAACGAACGCGAACGGTTTCATGCCGTCATGAATTACGGCGAATTCGACCGGCTGCCGCTCTATTACTTCGGCACCTGGCCGGAGACCAAGATCCGCTGGCGGCAGGAAGGGCTGACGGCGCCGATGCAGGAGGGGGGCAACGGCGGCCCGCAACTGCCGGAAATGGACACCGACTGGGAATGCGCGCCGGACGGCAAGGGCGACATCTGGGACAACCAGGGGCTCCGCGACCCTTGGCCGCGCGCCCCCGGCAAGTGGGAAACCATTGCCGAGGACGCGGAGACCCGCACCGTGCGCTCCCCCCTCGGCGGCATTGTCCAGAACAGCAAACTCGGCAGCAGCATCGCCCACACCCTCAAGCACGACCTGGAACCGACCCGCGCCGACTGGGAACGGTTCAAGAAATTCCTGGATCCGGCCGATCCCGCCCGCTGGAAGCCGGACTGGCAGGCGCGCGCGGCAAAATTGAACGCCCGCGAGCACATGACCTGCTTCTTCGGCGGCAGCCTCTACGGCAAGATGCGGGATTGGCTGGGGGTCGAGGCCGTCTCCTGTCTGGCCTACGACGATCCGGCGCTGTTCGAGGAGATCGTCGCGTTCCAGGCCGACTACTACATCGCCATCAACAAGCCGCTCCTGGAAAAGGTGTCATTCGATTTCGCCTACTTCTTCGAGGACAACTGCTTCAACACCGGGCCGCTGATCTCGCCGGCGCTCCACCGCCAATTCTACGACAAGTATTACCGGAAGATGATCGCCGCCTACCGCGGACTCGGCGTGCCGTTCATGCTCATTGATTCCGACGGCAAGGTGGACGACCTGCTGCCGTGTTGGCTGGAGAGCGGCTTCGACATTGTCTTCCCGATCGAGGTCGGCACTTGGAAGGGCAATCCGGTCGCCTTCCGGCAAAAGTACGGCAAGCGGCTGCGGATGATGGGCGGCGTGAACAAGCACGTCATCCCCTTGGGCGAGGCCGCGATCCGCGCCGAACTGGAACCGCTCCGGCCGCTGGCCGCGGAGGGCGGCTTCATCCCCATGCCCGACCACCGCATTCCGCCGGACACCTCGCTGGAGCAGTTCCGGACCTACCTCCGGGTGTTCAAGGAGCTCTTCAACCGCTGAGGATGCGCCCCGCGAGGGGCGGTTGCGGTTGCGGTTGCGGCAACGAGACAACGAATTGTTCGGCAAGAACAGGCATCTGGGCGACGCACGATGAGGAGATGAGGAACTGACAGCATGAAGTTCTTCAAGCATTTCCTCTCATCCGTGCCGCCGGCCCCACCGCCTGAGTTGCCGCGCGTAGTCGCGTCGGCATCGCCGGACTCCAGCTTCAGCGTGACGTCCTCGCCGGTGGTCAGCTCCGTCGTGGCGCTGGCACCCGTCGGGCCGGGCTGCCACGTTCAGGGGTGGGCCGGAATGGGGCCGGCCGCAGCCGACGCAGACATAAAAGCCGTCCTCATGGTGATCGTTGAAGAGCCCGCAGAAGGCGCGTTCCGTGCCCTTGCCGCGGGCGATCCGGTATTGCTCGGGCGTGAGCTGGGCGCGCCACTCCGCCTCGCTCTTGACCACGCGCGGCACGTCCATCGCCGGCCCCGGCTGTCCATCGGCCGTCAGCAACCGCACCCGCACAGGGGAGGCCGTTGAAGAAACCGCTGGGTTGGTCATGCCATCTCCTTCGCCGGCCTCGCCCCGGCAGGCGGCCGTCAGCAGCAGCGCCGTCAGCACTGCCGCCACTGATAGGAATTTTGCTTTCAGGGGGCGGATCGGACGGGGGGAATAACGCCATTGATTCCGCGCGAATCGCGAAAGTCCGGTTAGCGCAGATTTCAAGGTAGGGCGCGATCTCCGAGTGCGCCGCATCCATGGCTCAAGGCCTTTTTGCGATAGACTTGAGTCAATCAGCCACCCAGTTTTCCATTTGTCTTGCACAACGTCCGCCTCTGGGTCGGCGCGTCAGCGACGTACCCAGGAGGCTGTGGTTCTGCGCTTTCTCATCCCCTACTCCGTGCCGTTCAACGTTACGGAGTAGTTCAAGAACAGTTCCACTTTGGTTTCGTCCATCTGCCTAACGATGACGGGACTTTGCAACCCTTCAACAGCGAGAGTCCCTTTGCTTCCCATCAGTTCCTTGGTCTTTCGGATGTCCTGGGCTATGAGTTGGAGGAGGGATGCACGATACTGCTCTGGATCGGACATAGCAAGCTGGACTTGTCCGAGATTGCAATGCGTCTTGTCCGCGAACTTGATCCCGTTCACAAACCGAGTGATCTCGCCCGCTGCTGCGAAGACATCTGGCGCTTGCGGATCAAGCGGGATCATAATGGTCAGATTGGCCGTTGACGGCTGCTCATACGATGAATAGGAGGAAATGAAGCTCATCTTTGACGAGGGCCGGGCCGACAGCGAAAGAGGCCCGTCTTTGATTGTGATCTTCTTGTTTTGCTTAGCCGTCTCTTGCATCAAGCGTTTGGCCGCTCGGATGTCATCGAATCGTTGCGACTGATCCTTCTGCTAACTCACAACAGAAACCGGAATTGCCACATAATCCGCCGTCCTGACAAGGGCGACGGAAACCGGTTTGGCGTCTCGAAGAGCAAGCACATAGATCGGACTGACTTCAGAACCGCCGAAAGCGGTGGCGACTGTGACCATCATTGCAACCGTAACAATTCATTTCATTATCTCTTCTCCTCTTGCAGAACGTCAGCGGCTACCGGCGCGTATTCGCGTTCGGTACGCCGCCTGGTTCGGCAGTAATTATGCATACGCCAGGCGTCCGCGAGGCTGCGGAATCGATCTTCCGAGATCAGATGCCGTTGCAATCCATTCGCGAATCGTTTGTTCAGCGTTCGAGAGTGCCTCCTGATAGGTCAGGCCATCTGCCATGCACCCGGAGAGTTCGGGAACCTCCGCTACGTAGGACTTGTCGTCCTCACTCCAGAAAATAATGATTTCGTATTTGTTTTCCATGGTTCAGTCCTCCATCCGCAGCTTGTACTTCAACAGCAAATCGCGAACCTGTTTGACCTGATAGGCTTTGCCCATCCCGTTTTTTGGTTGAACATTGATGATTTCTTCGACGCCCTCCATAGTGAAGATATGGTGGTCGCCACGCACCCGGCGTTCAAACCCCAATCGGGTCAGTAAAACACACAGATCATCGAACGGAACATTCGAGTCCGAACGCCGCGTCATGATGTGTTCGTATACCTTTGCGTATTTGCCCATAGCACCTCCAACGCCAAGACTATACCATCAACACGGTGTGTTTCTCAAGTCAAGTAATCAAATGCCGCAATCAGTTCCCAGTTCCCATGGTCGGGACAACTCCCAAACGTGAAAAGACCTCATGATAAAACTCGCTCGGAAAACCACTGCACGGATGATGAGTGCCAACCAAGACGATTTCTTTTCCCTGAAATGGGTATGTCATGTACTTCGGGAAAGTCGAGTTTTTGACGGGAATGGGGTCTCCCTTTTTAGCCTCGCCATCGCCCCAGTTATTCGGCAAGAGATGCCACACTCTATTGCCCCAAAGAAGAATAATGTCGGGCAGGACATGGCTTAGCATTTCATAATACGCATTGAGATGCTTCTGGTCACCATAGTTGTAGGCCTTCGCTGAAGTTGCGTTGTCACCCGCCGAAACCTGCAAGAAATTGTAGAATGCGACAGAATCAAAGAACCGCGTCCTTTCGGTTAATGAGGTTCCTTTCCCGAATATGCTGTTTAGGAAGGTTGAGTAGGTCTTCTTCCATTTCCCGTGCTCGTTCGGGTTCAGATAGACACCGATTGTGTCTTGGGTAAACTGTGTGCAACCGGAATGAACATCTCTGTCGCCGCATGTTTCGCACTCCCCACAATAGTGCGAGTCACCAAGAACCAATATCTTCTTTTGAAATATCGATTTGGACGAACCGTAATCCATCCCCACCCAAGGCTCAAAAAAGACCTTTGAATACATGAAGTGTTCCTTTCAAAAGGACGGAGCAGGGGGGAACCCTGCTCCGTCCCGAAACAGAGATTACTTGCCCGTTCCTCTGCATGTGGGACAGATGATCTTTTTGTCCCCACCGCAACTGCTGCAAGGTTTCCCGCTTACCTTGCCGCTGCCATTACAGACGGGACATCTGATCGTCTTGGTGCCGTGACAGGTCTTGCATATGGACATTTTGAACTCTCCAAGCCTCTTTGTTTACCAATCGGCGTCACGACGAGGCTGTTTTCGTTTCGCCGAACGTCAGCGGTGAGGCGGCGGTATCCCGTCGCCTCCACCGCTTTGTTCGCCCCTAATTCTTGTTGTACCCAAACTGTCTTGACAACATAACATTCTTCCAGTGTGATTCTCTCCGAAAAATTGTTTCATCGGACGTGTTGAAAGCACACACCTCAAGGATGCTGAACTTGAAGTTTCCTAAAGCATAGTCGATGCCTTGCTCTTTTATCGTTTTGACCAACTCGTCATTACAACCATGTCCCGTATAGACATAACAAGACAGTCGCGACCAAATGCCAGCATCGCCAGATGCTGACCCCACATAAGTCTTACCATTCTTTGTGTCCACAATTAAATACACCCCTTTAACCGCCATAAGCGATGCCTTCCAGTCTGGCTTCTCGCTTGAGATTATTGTGCGTAGCACTGAAAAGGGGTGATTGACGTTCTCATATCCACAAAACCTTTCTCCACTGTACCGTTCAGGCAATAGTGAGTGTACTTCAAAAGAATCGAGCATACGATCAAGATAGTACGCTCTGCCTCTAAGCCCTTGATAACGGTAAAATGTGCAAATGAGACGACCTTCCCATTTCTTAAAGGCCTCAACTTCCTCTAATACATAGCCATCTTGATTTCGCTGTTTCACCTCAAACACACCTCCAAAGAGATAGGCGCCAGAAATGGGATAGAACTCAATAAACGACAGGATAAATTTCCGTGTCCAATCGTTCTTATTGCCTCTCCAGCAGTTCCACGCGAACCATTCTTGTCGATCAGCCACATAGACATCTAGAGGATGCGCATTGTCACTTCGGCACGCAAGGTGCAGTTTATATTCTTGCGGATTGGGAAGGTCAAAAAGCTCCGCAAGTTTGATCTTGTGTTCCATTGATCGAACCCTTCCAGTTTGCCGGTCGAGGCATGATGAGACACCTCGACCGGCATTGTCGTCATGGCCCCTGAAACTCAAAATAATTTGCCCAATCGAGCATATACCAGAAATCAGGTGTCTCAATTTGGTCAATCAACGTTTGACAGAAGGTTGCCTCTTCTTTCGAACGGGACTTTTTCATGTCGCGTCTAAGTTCAACCTTCATACAGTCAAGAATTGCACGAACATTTGACTCTGAATCATCTTTGTCGAAGTTCTTAATGACGTACTCAACCAAGTCAGGTTTGACCTTCATTGTGTGCCTTATTGTTTGCCAGTGCCTCGACAGGTCGGGCAAGTTACTATTTTCACGCCACTACAATTTGGACAGGTCTTTCCTGATACTTTCCCCTGTCCACGACATACAGGACAAGGTATGTTTTCCGTCCATAACAGGTTTTGCACGTTGCCATATTGAACTCCTTTTGCCTCTTTGTTATCGCCAAACTGATAGGAATTTTGATTTCAGGGGGCGGGTCGGACGGGGGGGATACGGGGGGTGAGAGGGTGAAGCTGACCCCGAAATCGGCGATTCCGCCGGCGTGGCGGCGACGCCGGAGAGGGTTCCGGCGGGGGAATGGGTCGGCGTGGGGCTTTGGGTGAGGTTTGGCATCTTCCCGGCCGGTTTTCGGGCGTACGGTTGCGGTTCCCACAGGTAGCGATGCATGGGGGGAACTGTATTATGCCGGAATCGGGGCGTCAAGCCTGTGACCTGAAATTATTCGCCACAGAGGTCTCAGGGGGCACGGAGGACGCCGCGGAGTGCGGTTCATGAAGCGCCCAGGTCAGTCGTACTCCGGTTTGGATTTTGGATTGCCGATTTTGGGTTGGGGATTGGGGAAGAAGGACGCTGGCGGGGAAGCCGCGGCGGAGTGCTTGCGGGCAGCGGTTCCTCCTTGGGCGGGGGCGGCGGGGCGCGGGGCTGGGGGTCGCGCCAGAGGCCGGTGTGGCGCAGGATCTTCTCGATGGCGGCGGCATGGGGGCGGGGGGTGAGGTCGGCGATGAAGTCCAAGTGCTTGAAGTTTTGGAAGTTGCGTTTGATGGGATGCGATTTTTCGCCCTCGTGGTTTTCGTCGGCGAAGGGGCGGCACTCGGCGTTTTCGGTGCGGTAGAAGACCTGGCCTTCGGGGCTGACGTTGACGAAGCGTTCCAGGCTGAAGGGGCAGCGGGCCATGTACTGGACAAGGCGTTCGGCGGCGGCCGGAGATGGCAACGAAGAACTCGTGGTGGCAGCGCGGGCAGCGGACGCGGGCAAAGCCGTGGCGGAGGTCGCCGCGGCCAGGTAGTCGTGGATGGTTCGCCCGATGACGGGGCGGCATTGGCCGATCCCCGTTCAACGCATCATCTTCCGCCCGGCGTCTTTTTTGGCTGGACGGCAGGCCCCAAAGTCGGTGGCACCGTCCCCGGTGCCACACCCGAACGCGCCATCTCCCGCCACTCTCATGGGCGCCATGGCGGTGGCGGAACGGGCGGTTTGGGGCTAGGGTAAGTCCATGTCTGGACGACAAGGTGCTGGAGGTTGGGCATGAAACCGTCAGGATGGTTGCCGCGGGTAGGCGGAGCAGCGTGGCTGGCCCTCGGGTTGGCGGCCGGTTGGGGCGGGGAGGGGAAGGCGCTGGCTGGCGACCGGGTGAAGCTGCCGGCGGCGCGGGTGGCTGGGGGGATGAGCGTTGCGGAGGCGCTGGCGACGCGCCGGAGCCGGCGGAGCTTCACGGAGGAGCCGCTTCACCTGGCGGCGGCGGGGCAATTGCTGTGGGCGGCGCAGGGCCTTAGCGACCAGCGTCATGGCCTCCGGACGTGTCCGAGCGCCGGGGCGACCTACCCGCTGGAGGCATATTTGGTGGCCGGTGCCGTGACGGGTTTGCCGGCCGGGGTTTATCGCTACCTGCCGGCATCCCACGAACTCATCATGGTCCGGGCTGGGGACGTGCGCCGGGCGGTGGCGGCCGCGGCGCTGGGGCAGGAGATGCTCGCGGTGGCGCCGGCGACGCTGGTGCTGGCCGCGGAGTATGGGCGCACGGCGCGGCGGTATGGGGCGCGGGCGCCGCGCTACGTCCAGATGGAAGTGGGGCATGCCGGGGAGAATGTCTATCTCCAGTGCGTGGCGCTGGGGCTGGGCACCTGCGCCGTCGGCGCCTTCGATGACGCTGAGCTGAAGGCGGCGCTGGGCATCGCGGAAGAACCCCTGTATCTTCTGCCCATTGGCCGGCCGCGGTGAAGGAATGGCCGGCGCCGGCGTCTTCCTGGTGATGGCGCGCTGGCCGCTGGCCCTGAATTATTCACCACGAGTCACGAAGGCCACGAAGTCCGATTCCCTGGTTTCAGGTTTCATCTTCCCATGAAGCGATCAGGCCAAATCTTTTGGGATCGAAGTTGGAGTTCACGCTTTGGCGTGGGGCTGTTTGGGCCGGCGCCTTCCGATCCCACGCTGAAGCGTGAACTCCAGCGGGGGCGGCGAAACGATCGCCTCGTTCGCTTCGCCTTGATTTGACCGGTAATCAGAATTGTGGCACGGAGGAGAGTCAACATGAAGACGGTTACGGGGCGGCTTGGCGGGTGGCTGGGGCTGTTCCTGGTTTGCCTGGGGCTGGGGCTGCCGGCGCGGGCGCTGGCCCAGGAGGCGGCGGGCGGCACGGCCGAGCCCGCGGCGGCGTTGCGCAAGCAGGCCGAGAAGCTGATGGGCGACGGCAATTTCAAGGAGGCCCAGGCGCTTTTCGCCCGGCTCGCGCTGGAGCCGCGGGCCGTCCCGGAACTGGCGCCGGCGGACTTGGAGAAGGCGGTCGCCTGCCAGCGGCGCCTAGGCAACGAGAAGGAGACCGATGCGTTGGTCGAGCAGGTGGTTGCGGTCCATGCCGGGAACTGGCGCCTGCTGGTGCGGGCAGCCCGGCTTTACGGGGACGGCAACCACAACGGCTTCCTGGTCGCCGGCGCGTTCGAGCGGGGCGGGCACCGCGGCGGCACCGCGAAGCCGGTCAACGCCGGCGAACGTGACCGCGTCCGCGCCTTGCAGCTTCTCGAACAGGCGCTGCGGCTGGCCGAAGCCGACCGCCAGGCGCCGGCGGGCGGCTACGAGGAGTTGTATGAGTCTCTTTGCTGGCAGCTCCTGGGCGGCCGCGGCTACCAGGGCGCCTGGAAGTTGCAGGTGCTGACGGATCTTTCCACGCTGCCGGACTACGAGGACGGCTTCCGCTATGACGGCAACGATGGCCGCCGCGGCGCGCCGGTGACCGCGGCCGGGACGCCGGTCCTCCATGCCTTGCCGCAAAGCTGGGCGGATGCGAAAAGCGACGGCGAGCGCTGGCGTTGGGCGCTCTCCCGCCGCACTGGTCCCGCGCCAAAGTACGAGTTCGCGCAGTTTTTGCAAAGCCAGTTCGGCGTCGCCACCCTGGCGGAGTACAATTGGTTCTTCCGGGGCCAGGACGCCGGCGACGACGAGACGCGCCAGGACGAGAGCGGCACTTGGGAGCTGCACACCCTCCGGGAGAACGAAACCATTGCCAAGCTCGCCACGGGGATCAAGCGCTTCACCCTGCCGCCCGAGTTCGATTTCCTGCGCCTCTACCGTGAGCTGGCCCGGCAGGATCGGGGCTACCGCGACGAGGCCTGGGGCGCCCTCGCCGAGGAGTTCGAGAACCGCCGGCAGTACGACGCGGCCGCCCAGTGCTGGGAGGCGCTGCGCCAGGCGACCCGGGACAGCGGCCAGCGCGACCGTGCCCAACGCCAGCTCGACCAGATCCGCAAAAACTGGGGGCAGTTCGAGCCGGTCCTGACCCAGCCCGCCGGCGGCAAGGGCGCCACCGTCGAGTTCCGCTTCCGCAACGCGCCTTCCGCGCGGTTCGAGGCGGTGGAGCTGGACGTGGCCACGCTGCTGGCGGACGTCAAGGCCTATCTCGCGTCCAATCCGCGGCAGCTCGAATGGGAACGCCTCGACCTCGCCAACATCGGCTGGCGCATCGTCGAGAAGGATCAGGGGAAATACCGGCGGGGCACGGTGGCGGCGTGGGAGCTGGCGCTGGCGCCGCGGCCGGGGCATTGGGACCGGCGGATCACCGTCCAGACGCCGTTGCGGAAGGCCGGCGCCTACCTGCTCACCGCCACGCTGCCCGACGGCAATGTCAGCCGGATCGTGCTCTGGCTGGCCGACACCGCGATTGTCCACAAGCCGCTGGCGGGGAACAACCTCTACTTCGTCGCCAACGCCGTCACCGGCGCGCCGGTCCCCGGGGCGAGGCTCGACTTCTTCGGCTGGGCCCAACGCTGGCGGCCGAACGCCGTCGGCCATGGCGGGCGCCACGAGATCCACACCGCGAGCCAGGCGGGCGAGACGGACCGGGACGGCCTCTTCACCACCGAACTCCAGGTCGGGAATCCGCCCAAGGGCCTGGATTCGGGCAGCTACCAGTGGCTGGTGACCGCGACCACGGCGGACGGGCGGCTGGCCTTTCTCGGCTTCCAGAACGTCTGGTGGCAGACCCGCGCGGAGCGCTACGACCGCGAGTACCGGCAGGAGAAGGTGTTCGTCATGACCGACCGCCCCGTCTACCGGCCGGAGCAGGTGGTGAAGTTCAAGGTTTGGGCTGACCGGGCCCAGTACGACAAGGAGGGCGCAAGCGTCTACGCCAACCAGGAGAGCCGCGTCGTCATCCGCAACCCGCGCAATGAGAAGGTGTATGAGAAGACGCTGCTGACCGACGGCCACGGCGGCTGCGAAGGCGAGCTGGCGCTGCCCAAGGATGCCGTGCTCGGCGTCTGGCGCATCGAGTTCCGGGGGGTCGGCGGCGGCACTTTCCGGGTCGAGGAGTACAAGAAGCCGGAGTTCGAGGTGACGGTGGCGGCGCCGACGGCGCCGGTCATGCTCGGGGAGGCGGTCACGGCCACGGTCAAGGCGAAGTACTACTTTGGTGCGCCGGTCGCCGAAGGCAAGGTCAAATACAAGGTGTTGCGGACTCCGCACGCGGCGCGCTGGTTTCCCTGGCGCTGGTGGGACTGGTTCTACGGCCCCGGCTACTGGTGGTTCGCCGCCGACACCCCGTGGTACCCCGGCTGGCGCGAGTGGGGCACGGCCCGGCCGGCCCGCGGCTGGTGGCCGGGGTTCTGGTCGCCGCCGGTGCCGCCCGAAATCGTCGCCGAAGGGGAGGCGCCCATCGGCAAGGACGGCCTGTTCCCGATCCGGTTCGACACCGCGCCGGCCAAGCTCATGCATGGCGACCAGGACCACAAGTACGAGATCACCGCGGAGGTGACCGACGCCTCGCGCCGCACCATTGTCGGCACTGGCACCGTGCTGGTGGCGCGCAAGCCGTTCAAGGTATATGCCTGGGCCGACCGCGGCCATTACCGGACGGGCGACGTGGTGCAGGCGAGCTTCAAGGCGCTGACCCTCGACCGCCAGCCGGTCGCGGGCCGGGGCGAACTGCGCCTGCTCCGGCTCCGCCACGTGGCCGGCCAGCCGCCGGTGGAGGAGACCGTGGAGCGCTGGAACGTGGCGCTGGACGCCCAGGGCGAGGCCCGGCAGCCGATCAAGGCCGTGCAAGCCGGCCAATACCGGCTCAGCCTCCGGATCCGCGACGCCCAGGGGCATGAGATCGAGGGCGGCCACCTCTTCTGCATCATGGGCGAGACGGCGGCGGCGGAGAGTTTCCGCTTCAATGACATCGAACTGGCCGCCGACCGCGCCGAGTACCGGCCAGGCGAGACGGTCCAGCTCCGGGTCAACACCGAGCGCGCGGATTCCACCGTGCTCCTCTTCGTGCGGCCGGCCAACGGCGTCTATCTGCCGCCCCAGGTGCTGCGGCTCGCGGGCAAGAGCGCGGCGGCGGCGGTGGAAGTGACGAAGAAGGACATGCCCAACTTCTTCGTCGAGGCGGTGACGGTCAGCGGCGGCAAGCTCTACAGCGACGTGCGCGAGATCGCGGTGCCGCCGGAGAGCCGCGTTCTCAACGTCGCGGCCACCCTCTCCAAGGACGCCTACCGGCCCGGGGAGAAGGCGCGGCTCACGGTGAAGCTCACCGACCTGGAAGGGCGGCCGTTTGTCGGCACTACGGCGCTGACGGTCTACGACAAGAGTGTCGAATACATCGCCGGCGGCTCGAACGTGCCGGAGATCAAGCAGTTCTTCTGGAAATGGCGGCGCACGCACCAGCCGCGGGGCGAGGGCAGCCTCGGGCGCGGCAGCGGCAACCTCCTGAAGTCGAACGAAATCCCGATGGCCTGGCTTGGCGTGTTCGGTTTTTCGCTGGCGGACGAGGAGGGGCTGGCTGGCCTGGCCACCGGCGCGGGCGCTCCGGGGCGTGGCGGCGGCTTCTTCCGCGGCGAGGCGCGGGTGATGAAGCGCATGAGCCTGGCGGCGCCGATGGCGGAAGCGCTGGCGGCCCCGGCGGCCCCGATGGCCCTGGCCGAGGACGCCGCCAAGGCCGATGCCGGCGAACCGGGCGGCGGCGGCGCGGCGGAGGACGCCGCGCTGGTCCAGCCCAGCGTGCGCAGCGAGTTTGCGGACACCGCCCTGTGGGTGGGCACCCTTGACACCGACGCCAACGGCGAGGCCACGGCCGAGCTGGCCATGCCCGAGAACCTGACCACCTGGAAGGCGCGGGTCTGGGCCATGGGCGAGGGCTGCCGCGTCGGCGAAGGCACGGCCGAGGCGGTCACCACCAAGGATCTGATCGTGCGCTTGCAGGCACCGCGTTTCTTTGTGCAGAAGGACGAGGTGACGCTCTCGGCGAACATCCACAATTACCTGAAGTCCAAGAAGAAAGTGACGGCGCGGTTGGAAATCATCGAACTCGACGGTGCCCAAACCACGGCGCTTGACGCCAAAATCGAACGTGCCAAGCCAGACCGGTGGCGCCATGACCAGGCCGTCACGGTCGCCGCCGGTGGCGAGCAGCGGGTGGATTGGCGCGTGCGCATCGGGCAGCCCGGCCGGATCACCGTCCGCATGAGTGCGCTGACCGACGAGGAATCGGACGCCATGGAGCTGACCTTCCCCGTCTACGTCCACGGCATGCTCAAGACGGAGAGCTTCAGCGGCGTCCTCCGCCGGGATGCGGACTCCGCACGCATCGAGCTGGCCGTGCCGCGGGAGCGCCGGCCGGAGCAGACCCGCCTGGAACTGCGCTATTCGCCGACGCTCGCCGGCGCGATGGTGGACGCGCTGCCGTATCTGGTGGACTATCCCTATGGCTGCACGGAGCAGACCTTGAACCGCTTCCTGCCGACGGTGGTGACGCAGCACACGCTCAAACGCCTGGGGCTGGACCTCAAGGCGATCCAGGAAAAGCGGACGAACCTGAACGCCCAGGAGATCGGCGACGACGCGAAGCGCGCCGCCGACTGGCGGCGGAACAATCCGCCGAACCCCGGCGCGGAGCGCAACCCGGTGTTCGACGAGGCCGCGGTCGCGGAAATGGTCAAGGCCGGCATCGAGCGCTTGCAATCCATGCAATGCGCCGACGGCGGCTGGGGCTGGTTCAGCGGCTGGGGCGAACGCTCCTATCCGCACACCACCGCCGTGGTCGTGCATGGGCTGCAACTGGCGCGCGACTGCGGCGCGGCGGTGCCGGAGGGGATGCTCCGCCGGGGCGAGGAGTGGCTCCGGGCCTGCCAGGCCGAACAGCTCCGGCGGCTGAAGCTGCCCAAGGGCCACAAGGAGCACAAGCTCCAGGCCGACGACCTCGACGCGCTGCTCTACCTGGTGTTGGTTGACGCGAAGGCGGACAGCCCCGCGATGCGGGAGTTCCTCTACCGCGACCGCAACGGACTCTCCGTCTACGCCAAGGCCATGACGGCCCTGGCCTGCCACCGCGTCGGCGACCCCGGCAAGCGCGACCTGCTCCGGCGCAACGTCGAGCAGTACCTGGTCCAGGACGCCGAGAACCAGTCGGCCCACCTGAAGCTCCCGGAAGGCACCTGGTGGTGGTGCTGGCACGGCAGCGACATCGAGGCCATGGCCTGGTACCTGAAGCTCCTGGCCGCCGTCGAGCCCACGGGCGACAAGGCCGCCGGCATCGTCAAGTACCTGGCCAACAACCGCCGGCATGCCACCTACTGGAACAGCACGCGCGACACGGCCTACGTCATCGAGGCCTTCGCCGAGTTCCTCCAGGGCAGCGGCGAGGAGGCGCCGGAGCTGACCGTGGCCGTGCTGGTGGACGGCCGGGAGGCGAAGCGGGTGGCGATCACCAAGGCGAACCTCTTCAGCTTCGACAACAAGCTGGTGCTCGAAGGCGCTGGCGTCGCCGCCGGCGCGCACACGGTCGAGCTGCGCCGGGTCGCCGGCCGCGGCCCGCTCTACTTCAATGCCTACCTGACCAACTTCACCTTGGAGGATCCGATTGCCAAGGCCGGGCTGGAAGTCAAGATCGAGCGCAAGCTGTACAAGCTCGTGCCGGTCGCCAAGGGCATCAAGGCGGAGGGGGTGCGCGGCCAGGCGCTGGACCAGAAGGTGGAGAAGTATGAGCGGCGTGAGCTGAAGGACCTGGCGGAACTGAAGAGCGGCGACCTGCTGGAGGTCGAGCTGGTCGTCGAGAGCAAGAACGACTACGAATACATCATCCTGGAGGATCTGAAGGCGGCCGGGACCGAGCCGGTGGAGGTGCGCAGCGGCTACACCGGCAACGAGATGGGCGCCTACGTCGAGTTCCGCGACGAGCGCGTCGCCTTCTTCGTCCGCGCCCTGGCGCGCGGCCGGCACAGCCTGAGCTACCGCCTGCGCGCCGAGATCCCGGGCAGCTTCAGCGCGCTGCCGGCCAAGGCGTCGGCGATGTACGCCCCCGAACTCAAGGCCAACTCCGCCGAGGCGAAACTCAAGATCGTGGATTGATTTCCGAACCCCGAGTTTCCCCACAAAACCGTTTTCACCGCGGGTGGGGAAGGGGTTTTGGAGGGCAAGGCCGGCTTCGCGGGCTATCGCTGGCCAGCGACTTGTTGCCCGCCGCCCGCGGTGGCCAGGCGGCGGGCTATATTCCGGCCGTTTCCATGAAAACCCTCACGCTCCTCATCTTCCTGGCCAGCTATGCGGGCGTCGCCTTCGGCGCGCTGCCGCGCCTGGCCGTGGACCGCACCGGCTTCGCCCTGCTCGGCGCCATCGCCCTGGTCGTCACCGGCGCCGTGCCGCTGGCCGACGCCCTCCGGGCGATCGACGCCCCCACCATCCTGCTGCTCTATGCGCTGATGGTCGTCTCCGCCCAATTCCGCGCCAGCGGCTTCTACACCTGGACCCTGCTCCAGATCACTCCCCAGATGGATCGGCCGCGGCGGTTCCTGCTGCTGCTGATGCTGGTCGGCGGCGGCTTCGCCGCCATCCTGACCAACGACATCGTCTGCCTCGCCTTCACCCCCGTCCTCGTCGCCAGCCTTCTCCGGGCCGGGCTGAACCCGGCCCCCTACCTGCTCGCCCTGGCCATTGCCAGCAACATCGGTTCGGCCGCCACGCTCATCGGCAACCCCCAGAACATCCTGATCGGCCAGGCGGAGCAGCTCCGCTTCGCCCCCTTCCTCCTCTGGTGCCTGCCCCCGGCCCTGGCCAGCCTCGCCGCCGCCTACGCCCTGATCCTCTGGAACTACCGCGGCCGCCTGCGGAGTCCGCACCCCCCCGCCACCGCCACCGCCGCCGCCACGGCGGCCACCGGAGGGGGCGGCGAATGCCCCGAGGGCTGGGCCGACCCGAACCCGCACCAGATGACCAAGGCGGTGGCGGTGAGCGTCATCCTCCTGGCCCTCTTCTTCACCCCCGCCCCGCGCGAAGTGACCGCCCTGGCCGCCGCCGGCTTCCTCCTCTGCAGCCGGCGGATGGCCAGCCGCTCGCTCCTCGGCGGCGTGGACTGGCACCTGATCAGCCTCTTCTGCGGCCTGTTCGTCATCATCCACGGCCTGGAACGGACCGGGCTGCCCGCCCAGGCAGTGCGGGCCCTCGCCGGCCACGGCGTGAACCTCGGCAACCTCCACCTCCTCAGCGCCGTGACCCTCCTGCTGAGCAACCTGGTGAGCAACGTCCCGGCGGTGATGCTCCTGCTCAAGGCCCTCCCCGCGCCCACCCCCGTCCACGGCTACGTGCTCGCCCTGGCCAGCACCTTCGCCGGCAACCTGATCACCATTGGCAGCATCGCCAACCTGATCGTGCTCGAAGGCGCCCGCCGGCATGGCGTGGCAATCGGGTTCCGCGAGTACGCCCGCACTGGCGTGCCCGTGACCCTCGCCTCCCTGCTGCTCCTCACCCTCTGGACCCTCGCCGTCGCCCCGAAATGAGCCCCGCCGCCCGCCGCCCACGGCTCGCACCGCTCACCGCGCCTCCCGGATCTCGCGCTCGAATTCCTGGAAAAAGCTCTCCATGAAGCGGTGGCGGGCCGCGGCCAGCCGTTTCCCGGTCGGCGTCAGCATCCGTTCGTGGAGGTGGCGGAGCTTGACCAGGAACTCCCGGTAGGCGGTGTCCTCCCGGCTGTAGCTGGCGGCGTGGAGCGCCTCCGCCTCCTGGTTGTGCAGCCGGGCACCGATGCGGCCGGCGAAGTGGAACGCCCGGCCAATGCCGACCGCGCCGATCGAGTCCAGCTTGTCCGCGTCGTAGATCACCTTCGCCTCCAGCGTCGCCGGCCGCTCCTCGCCCCGGCGCCGGTAGCGGTGGGTGAAGACGCAGGCCGCCACGTGCCCGATGAACCCTTCGTCGGCGATGCCGATCCCGGCGAGCAGCTCCCGCGCCAGCTCGGCCCCGAGCCGGGCATGGCAGGTCCTCCCCTCGTCGGCCAGCTCCCGGGCCCGGCCGATGTCGTGCAGCAGCGCGGCGAACTCGACCACCACCAGGTCGGCCACCTCCTCCCGGGCGATCAGCCGCGCATTGTGCAGCACCCGCTCGGTGTGGTCCCAGTCGTGGCAGCCGGGCAGGCTGGCCAGCCGTTCCCGGACAAGCTGTTCGGCGCGGGGATAGAAGTGGTGGAGGTCGTGGTGGGGCATGGGCTTGGAAACTGGAAACTCGGCAATCGGCAATCGAAAATCGGCAATCGGTGTCCCGTCCAGATTCGGCCATACAGTATATCCGCCGAACCCCCCAGCGCGAACTGGAACGGCCATCACTCGCACCCCGGTGGGGCGCAAAAGCAAGGGAGACAACCCCCGAACCCCCGGCTGAAGCCGGGGGCTCAATTCTCCGGCCGCCGCCGGGGCCTCCTTCCCACCTCCCCCCGCCCATCTCGTCCGTCTCCGGCCATCTCGGCCATCAGAGCCCGCCGTGGCGGGGCGGGCGCGCCGCGCCGCCTGGGCCACGTGGGAAAGCGGTTCCGGCCGCTTTTGTGTCAGTCTTGGGACAGTGTGGCGGCACGCTGTCTCGCCATTGAGCCAGTGCCGGCGGAAGATTCGGTGGGGAGGCGGGGCGGCCATTATTTTTTTGTGAGCCCGATTGCACCTTGGCATGGGCTGTGCTACACTACCGGCAGTGTTGGGGAATGTTCCCGAACAACGTCAGTTCAACGGAAACGGAAGGAGATCCACCATGAAGCGCAGAGCCTTCACCCTCGTCGAAATCATGATCGTCGTGGCGATCATCGGCCTCTTGGCCGCCATCGCCATCCCGAGCTTCATCAAAGCTCGTGAAACCAGCCGGAAGAACGCCTGCATCAACAACCTGCGGCAGATTGACGGCGCCATCCAGCAGTACATCATCGAGAACAACCTGTCAGAGGTTGCCGACGTGCCGGAGTACGACAGTGATGAGTTGGCGGAGTACTACAAGGGCAAGGTTGTGCCGAGCTGCCCGGGGGGCGGAACGTACGCAAATCCGGTTGATCCGTTTGGCGAAGGTACCGACAGCGTCCCGACCTGTACCATTGACGGCCATGAATTGCCGGCCAGCGACTGATCTGTCCTTTGGCGGAAGCCAACTCAAAAGGCCGCTCGACAGCGGCCTTTTTTGTTGCCCACGCACGCCTGGACGCGTACCCCCATCATGAACCCTGAGCGTTCCACAACCCGGCTGCTGTCGCTCTTTGCGCTGCTCTTCCCCCTCGTCGTGGTGCCGGTGGGGAACGAGTTTTTCTACCAGGGGCGGTTTTTCGTCCTGACGGTGGTGGGGTGCGCGGCCTTTTATCTGGGATGGGCCGGCGGCGACTGGCGGCGGCTGAAGCTGGCGCCGGCCGCCGGCGGCGCCCTGGCCGCCTTTTTCCTGCTGCTGCTGGCGTCCACCCTGCAGGCACCGGATGCCACTACCGCCTGGCTCGGCAGCCATCGCTGCACGGGGTTCCTGACCTGGCTGTTCTGCGGGCTGCTGTTCCTGCTGGCCGCCGCGCAGCCGGAACCGGCGGCGCTGCTGCCGCCCCTCGTCCGCGGCGGCATGGCCGTCGCCGTGTTCACCTGGCTGCAGCACGCCGGGCTCAACCTGGTGCCGCATGAGCCGTTCCGGGATGGCTGGCTGAACGGCTATGGGACGATGGGCAACCCCAATTTCCTCGCCGGTTACGTGGTGCTGCTGCTGCCGGCGGCCTGGTTCCTCTATCTCCGCACCCGTGACGCCCGCTGGCTGGCGGCGGCGGCCCTGCTGGCGGGGGCGCTGCTCATCTCCCAGACCCGTGGTGCCTGGCTGGCGGCGGCGGGCGTGGCGCTGGGGTTCGCCGCGGCGTCCTGGCGGCGGCCGGCGGCGCGGCCGCGGCTAGCCGCGCTGGGCGCGGTGACCGCGGGGGTTGCCATTGCCTTGATCCTGGCCTCCGGACCGTTGCGGGAACGGGCAGGCAGCATCGGTGCCGAGGTTTCGGCCGCCGGCCGGCTGGAGGCCAAGGCCGGCTCCTCCCGGATCTTCATGTGGCGGGAGACGCTGCGGCGCCTTCCGGCCCATTGGGCGCTGGGGCTGGGGTTGGACCATTTGGGCAGGCAGGGCATCCGCCTGCCGGGAAAACACATGGATGCCTGGGTGGACAAGGCGCACAACATCTTCCTGGAGCTGGCGGTGACGGCGGGGGTGCCGGCGCTGCTCCTCTACCTGGCGCTGCTGGCGCTGGTGCTGCGGCCATGGGAAGTGGCGGGCTGGCTGCCTTGGGGGTTGATGGGGGGCGGCTACCTGTTGCATGGGCTCTTCAGCATTGATGTGATCATGGTCTTGCCGCTGTTTTGGCTGACCCTCGGGCTGGCGGCCGCGGCGGCGCGGTCGCGGTGGCTGGAACCTGGCACAAATGTTGCTATCAAAAATGCGAAGATTCAATCCCAGGAGGCACCCATGGCTAGGTGGCGGGCATTCACCTTGATCGAAATCATCATCGTCGTGACCATCATCGGGTTGCTGGCGATCCTGGCGATCCCGAGCTTCCTGAAGTCGCGGGCGCTGTCGCGGGCCAATATTTGCGTCAACAACCTGCGGCTGATCGACAGCGCCAAAAGCATCCTGGCGCTCGAGAAACGGCTGGAGGAGGAGGTGGTGCCGTCGGAAGCGGACGTGGACAAATACATCAAGACCAAGCCGTTCTGCCCGGCCGGCGGCACTTATGATTATGCTTCGATCGGCGAGGCGCCGAAGTGCAGCTATGCGACGGAAGACCCCCGGCACGCCCTGCCGGCGTCACCGTGATTGCCCATTCCCGGACACCGCCACCCCACAACTTTTCCGAACCGTTTTTGCCCACTAAACACACTCAACCACACGAAAAAAGTCCGAGATTCGCGAAAATTCGCGGCCCCAAAATGATCGGACTTTGGGAAGGTGCGTGGGGAAAAATTCAGGGTCAAGCCGGCCAGGGGAGGGGCGGAGGGGAAGCTTCGGCGGTGACTTGACGGGAGGCGAAGGGGGCTTATCTTTCCGCTCATGCTTTATCGTTCGGCTGCAATGGGTTCCGTGGAGTTGCCACTCGCGGTGGTGGGAGGCGGCGGTGGTGGGAGGCGGCGGTGGCGGCCGTTCACCTTGGCCGACTTGCTGGTGGTGCTCTCCGCCGTCGGGCTGGTCTTGGCGTTGCTGGTGCCGTGGTACCTCAAGTCGCGGGCGACGACGCAGGCGGAGATCTGCCAGCGCAACCTGCGGCGGATCGAGGACGCCAAGGCGCTCCTGGCCTTTGAGACGAAGCGGGATCCCCAAGCCAAGCTCAACGCCGAGGATCTCCAGTCCTACCTGCGCTGGATTCCCGCTTGTCCCAGTGGTGGGCAGTATGACCTGGGGCGGTTGAACCGGCCGGCGACCTGTTCCTATGCGGAATTCGATCCCCGCCATGTGGTGCCGCCCCCGTGAGCGCGGCGGTGGCACGCTCCGGCACTACGGCGGATCCGGCTGATCAGTCCGATCGGTCTGATCCGACCGGTCTGGCGGATTCGGCCGATCCTGTTTCCCCCGCTGGGCCGCCGTGGCCAAAAGCCGCCCGCCAGCCGCGGCGGCGGCCAGGATCAGGAACGGCTCCGCCGGGATGCGGAAGCGGGCCATGCCGAAGAGGAGGGTGTGGACGGCGCTGAAGTAGAGGGGCGGCAGCAGGAACCACCCGGTCAGCAACCGCCGCCGCCCCAGCCAATAGCCGGCGGCGGCGGCGGCCAGCAGCCCGAGGTTGAGGGCCGCCAGGGTTGCCACCAGCCAGCCCGACCGGATCTGGCGTTTGCCACCGGGGACGTCGAGCCAGAGCCGCTTCAGCTTCAGGGGCGCGAGCCTGAGCCAGGCGGCCGGGTCGGCCTTGATGGTTGCCCACGCCTGCCGCTTCAGCTCGGCGTCGGCCGCCGCCAGGGTCAGCCCCTTTCCGGCCATCAGCGGGTCGCGCGGATCCAGGTCGTCCGGGTATTCCCCGCGCCATTCCTGGGCGGCGCCGACCGCCAGCCCCAGCCCTTCGCCGACGCTGACGGGGATGAACCGTCCGTCCGTCACCCGGTAATTGCGCCAGCTCCAGGGGCCGACGATGCACAGGAGCATCAGCCCGGCCAGCGCCCCCGCCCGGAGGCCGGCAATGGCGTTGCCGTTGGCGGCCCCGCCCCGGCGGCGCCGTTGTTGCCACCAGGCCAGTCCGGCCGCCAGCGGCAGGGCGAGGGCGGCATAGGGCAGGGCGAGGGAGCGGGTGAGCGATGCCAGCCCGAAGATGGTGCCCGCCAGCGCCCAGCGGCCCGGCCGTGGCCCCGCGGCGGCCGCCGCGCCGATTTCCGTCGCCAGCAGCAGGTTTGCCCAGAGGAAGAGCGCCGTGAACAGCGGCTCGGTCAGCACGAACAGGGTCGAACCGAGCTGGGTTGGCCAGAGTGCGGTTCCCCACAGCGCCAGCAGCGGCGGCAGCCAGGGTGGCGCGAAGCCAGTTCCGGGGAGGTGGGGTTGGCGCTCGTCAAGGAGCAGCGCGGTGCCGCGGGCGACGGCGAGGGCGGTGGCGCCGAGGCAGAGGCCGTTGAGGATGCGGAGGGCGGCCTGGCCGTCGCCCCCGCCAACTTTCCGGGCCAGGGCGAGGAGCCAGGGGAGCAGGGGGAAGTCGCGCACGCTCGGCGTGGCGCCGTCGAGGGAGAAGATGCCGTTTTCCGCCAGGTTGCGGGCAGTGGCGAGGAACCGTTCCGTGTCCGGTGCCTGGCGGGGGAAGAGCAGGGCAACGGCGATGCCGGCGGCGGCGGCGATGGCCGCGTGGAGCCGGAGGTCGGCGAGGGATGGGGATGGGGAGGGATGCCTCATCTGCGAAGTCCGCACCATGGCCAAGGTGGGTGGCATACTGTACCACGGGCGGTGGACATTTCCGGTTTTCGAAAGCTTGAACGTCAACTCACACAACCCCCGGAAGCGCCGAATAATCCAGGCTAAGAGCTGTGTCCATTCCGGTCAGGCGGCGCCAAAGACCAGGGCGTAGACCTGCTGGTAGTCCTCGACGAAGTGCGGGGTGATGCCGGCGCGGACCTTCTCGGGGATTTCCTCGAAGTCCTTCTGGTTCGCCTTGGGCAAAATCACGTGCTGGACCTTGGAGCGGCCGGCGGCGATGATCTTCTCCTTGATGCCGCCGACGGGCAGCACCCGGCCGGTGAGGGTCAGTTCGCCGGTCATTGCCCAGTGGGCGGGCACCCGCCGACGCAG
Source organism: Lentisphaeria bacterium (assembly GCA_041648735.1). GTDB lineage: Bacteria > Verrucomicrobiota > Lentisphaeria > Oligosphaerales > CAITYL01 > JBAZOO01. Next base: position 48,100 of record JBAZOO010000015.1, on the reverse strand, counting down.
CGCCAGGGAGAGCAGCGCGGTGGCCATGGTGATGCCGGCGGAGGGGCCGTCCTTCGGCGTCGCCCCGGCGGGGACGTGGATGTGGATCAGCTTCTGCTTGAACCAGTCGGCGCCGACGCCGAACTGCCTGGTGTTGGCGCCGACCATGGAGAAGGCGATGTGCGCCGACTCGGTCATGACCTCGCCGAGCTGGCCGGTGAGCTTGACCCCCTTGTCGCCGCGGACGGCCATCGCCTCGATGTAGAGGGTGCTCCCCCCGAGGGGGGTCCAGGCCAGCCCCATGACCACGCCGGCCCGCCCCTTCTTCATCAGCGGGTCGTCCTCGAAGCGCGGCTTGCCGAGGAATTCGCGGACCTTGGCGGGGGTGATGGTCACCGGCTTGGTGATGGTGCCCTCGGCGCGGCCGGCGGCGATCTTGCGCAGGCATTGGCCGATGGCCTTTTCGAGGGCGCGCACCCCCGCCTCGCGGGCGTAGCCATCGATCAAGGTCTTGAGCGCCTCCTGGGTGAGGGTGGCCTGGTCCGGCTTGAGGCCGTTCCTGTCCAGCAGCCGCGGCAGGAGGTGGCGTTCGCCGATGTTCAGCTTCTCGTCCTGGATGTAGCCGGAGAGGCGGATGACCTCCATGCGGTCGAAGAGCGGCGGGGGGATGGTGTCGGGCATGTTGGCGGTGGCGATGAAGAGCACCTTGGAGAGGTCGAAGGGCACGTCCAGGTAATGGTCGCGGAAGTTGTGGTTCTGTTCGGGATCGAGCACTTCGAGCAGCGCCGAGGCGGGGTCGCCCTGGAAGGAGATGCCGACCTTGTCGATCTCGTCGAGCATGATCACCGGGTTGGCGGCGTCGACGACCTTGAGCGCCTGGATGACCTTGCCGGGCAGGGCGCCGATGTAGGTGCGGCGGTGGCCCTTGATCTCGGCCTCGTCGCGCATGCCGCCGAGGGAGAAGCGGAAGAAGGGGCGGCCGAGGGCTTCGGCGATCGCCTTGCCGAGGGAGGTCTTGCCGACGCCGGGCGGCCCGATCAGGCAGAGGATCGAGCCTTCCACCGAGCCGCGCAGCTTGGCGACGCCGATGAACTCGAGGATGCGCGCCTTGACGTCCTCCAGCCCGTAGTGGTCGCGGTCGAGGATTTCCCGGGCCTTGGCCACGTCCAGCCGGTCCTCGGTGTACTTCCCCCAGGGCAGGCCGGTGAGCCAGTCGAGGTAGGTGCGGCTGACGGCGAACTCGGGGGATTGCGGCGAGAGCAGCCTGAGCTTGTCCAGCTCCTCCTCGATCCGCTTCTTCGCCTCGTCGGGCAGCTTGAGTCCGGCCAGCTTCGCCTCGTACTTTTCAATTTCCTCGGTCTTCTCGTCCTTCTCCAGCCCCAGCTCCTGCTTGATCGCCTTGAGCTGTTCGCGGAGGAAGAACTCGCGCTGCTGCTTGCTGATCCGCTCCTCGATCTGGTGCTGGATCTTCTCCTTGAGTTCGTTGATGTCCAGCTCCTTGCGCATGAGGAAGAGCACCTTCTCCAGGCGCGTCTTCACCTCCAGGCATTCGAGCACGTCCTGGAGTTCCTCGCGGCTGGAGGAGGTCATGGTGACGGCGAAGTCGGCCAGCCGTCCCGCGTCGCTCCAGTCGGTGCGGGAGAGGAACATCTTGATCTCTTCGGAGAAGAGCGGGTTGTGCTTGATCAGGTCGCGCATGGTGTTGACGATCGCCAGGCCGAGGGCCTTGATCTCCGTACCCTTGGCGGGGTGGCTTTCGAGATAGGTGACGCGGGCGTAGATGCGCCCGTCGCGCTCGTCGGCGTTGGTGATCTGGAAGCGGGCCTCGCCTTGCAGCAACGCCTGGACCGCGCCTTCGGAGTTCTCCTGGAACTTCAGGATCCGCGCCACGGTGCCGATGTTGCAGAATTCACGGCGGACCGAATCCTTCTCCTCCTCCGCGCTGTCCTTGGTGAGGGCGAAGCCCACGAAGTGGCCCGGGATTTCCTTGACCACGTGGCGCAGCGCCTCGGCGATCGGGCCCGGCGTGACCAGGATCGGGAAGAGCATGCCCGGGAAGACCGGCTTGGCGCCGGCCGGGAGCAGCAGCAGTTCGCCGGGCATCTCCCCAAAGGTTGGCACCATGCCGCTGGGTTTGGCTTCCGCCTCCGCCTCCATCCCGGGGAGGGCGGGTTCCTGTTCTTCGTTCTTCCCGTCGTCGTGGTTCATCGGTTCAGCCTTTCTTCTGGGCGGTCCTGGCTGGCACCGCGGATTTCCGCCGGCTTGTAGAAGGCTTTGCGCCAAGCTGCCGGCTTTCCCCCTAACAATTTAGTGGCCAAATGGATGAATGTTTTCCGGGAAGCCGGCGCCGCGGGTCGGGCCGGCCGGGCCATGCCATTTCCGCACACCTGTGCTGGCCGCTGTGCCGCTCTCGCCATCAATCGGGCGGTTCCGCCGGCACCGTTTCGTGGACGAAACGGCGGGCGTGCTCCAACGCCTCCCGCATCTGCGCGGGCGTGGCCTGGCCTTGGGCAAACTTAACCGCATCCGCCTGTTCCAGCAAGCCGGCGAGCCGCGCCTGCTGCGGCTCCGGCAGCACGGGGTTGCGGCTGAGGTGGCGGATGAACTCGGGCGTGGTCATTTCCGCGGCGCGCAGGCCGTAGCGCCATTCGCAATAGTGGCGGATGATGTCGGTCAGCCGCAGGAAGAAGCGCCCAGGGTGCGGTTCGCCGGCCGCCAGCCGCTCCAGTTCGGCCGCCGCCAGCTCCCAGGGCAGCGCCGGCGGCAGGGCCGCCGCTGGCCGCCCGCGTCGCCACAGGAAGAGCGAAAGCAGCGCCCAGGCCAGCAGGGCCGCCCCCAGCCCCGCCGCCAGCCATTGCCACCAAGCCAGCCGCCGCCAGAAGCCGGCGGCGCGCGGGCCGGCCATTGCCGGTTCGCCACTGGCGGGCGCCGGCCCTTCGGAAATGGAAAAGGCCGGCAGCAGCACCGCCAGCGGCCGTTCGCCGGCGCGGCCGCCCGGACTGGGCTGGACCTCGGCGGTGACGCCGGCCACGGCCCCGGCCTGGAGCGGCTGCAGCACGGCGCGGAGCCGCCAGTCCCAGGTCAGCCAGCCGATTCTGACCGGCCGGCGGCTGGCGGAAACCACCTGGAGGTGCTCCGGCAGCCCGCTCCAAACCAGCGGCCGCCGCGGCCAGCGGTGCCAAGGCAGCCGCACCGTCCATTCCACCCGCAGCGGCGCGCCGAGCCGGGCGCCGGTGGCCGGCGCGAGCTTCAGCGGGCCGGCCAGTTCCGGCGCCGGGTTCCGCGCCAGGCTCAAGCCGAGGCCGGCCAGCGTCAGCGCCGCCGCCAGCAGGGGTGGCAAGGCGAGCAGGAGGAAGGTCCGGCGGCGGGGGTGGCTGGGGGGCGGCGGCGGGGGTGCAATCATGGGACTTATAGGACTTATGGGACTTATGGGACTCATGGGACTCATGCCCCTCAGCGGCGTTTCTCGCGGGTGTGGAAGTAGCGCATCAGGGGGCGGATGGGATCCTGGCCGCAGGTCACGTCAATCAAGTCGACGCCGGCCTCGCGGAAGATCCGATCCTGTTCCAGGCGGAGGGCGGCGGCTTCCAGCGCCAGTTCCTGGAGCCGGGCCGGGCCGGCCAGCGTCAGGGTCAGGAGTTCGCCGGTTTCGGCGTCCTCCAGATGCACGGGGCCGGCGGGGGGGAGGCTGAGTTCGTGGGGGTCGAGGATGCGGATGCCGGTCAGGTCGTGGCGGCGGGCGGCCACCGCCAGCGCCCGGCCGTAGCCCTCGTCCAGCATGTCGCTGATCAGGAAGACGACGGTGCGGCGGCGGGCGAGGCGCATCACCTGCTCCAGCGCCCCGCGGAGGTTGGTGCCGTGGCCGCGGCGCTCATGGTAGAGCAGGTCGCGGATCAGCCGGAGCACATGCCGGCGCCCCTTGCGTGGCGGGATGAACAGCTCCTCGCCGTCGGTGTAGAGCAGCAGCCCGACGCGGTCGCCATTGCGGATGGCGCTGAAGGCCAGGGTCGCCGCCAGCTCGGCCGCCACCTCGTTCTTGCTCCGCCCGGTGCTGCCGAAGTCGCCCGAGGCGGAGACGTCCACCACCAGCAGCACCGCCAGTTCGCGCTCCTCGGCGTACTGCTTGAGGAAGGGGCGGTTCAGGCGGGCGGTGACGTTCCAGTCAATGGCCCGGACATCGTCGCCCGCCACGTATTCGCGGACCTCGTGGAACTCCATGCCGCGCCCCTTGAAGACGCTGTGGTAGGCGCCGGCGGTGAGTTCGGCGACGGCCTTGCGGGTGCGGATCTCCAGCCGCCGGATGCGGGCGAGGATTTCCTGCACGCGGTCGCGGACTGGGGGTTGCGGCGGGATTGGCGTCAAGAAGGGGTCGGGCATGGCTGGGGTGGGGGGCCGGGGGCGGGGGCGGGGGCGGGTCAGGGCGTGCGCAGTTCGTCCAGCAGCCGGCGGATGAGGTCGTCGCCGGTGAGGTTTTCCGCCTCCGCCTCGTAGGTGGGGATGATCCGGTGGCGGAGGACGGCGGGGGCCATCTCCTTGACGTCCTGGGGCAGGACGTAGGCGCGGCCGGCGAGGAACGCCTTCGCCTTGGCGGTCAGCGTCAGGGCGAGGGAGGCGCGCGGCGAGGCGCCGACCTGGACCAGCCCGGTGATCCCCTCCAGCCGGGCGTCGCGCTGCCGCTCGGAAAGCTCCTCCTGGCAGCCGGGGCGGGTGGCGAAGACCAGGTCGAGGATGTACTCATGCACCTTCGGATCCAGGTAGACGCGGTCGAGGCAGGCCGAGGCCGCCTCGACCTGCGCCAGCGTCGCCGCCGGCTGGACCGCGGTGGGCGCATGGGGATGGGCCATGCGGGCGACGATGGCGCCCTCCTCGCGGCGGGTCGGATAGCGCACCAGCAGCTTGAGCAGGAAGCGGTCCACCTGCGCCTCGGGGAGGGGATAGGTGCCCTCGTGCTCCAGCGGGTTCTGCGTCGCCATCACCAGGAACGGATCCGGCAGCCGGTGGGTCTCGCCGCCGATGGTGACCTGCCGCTCCTGCATCGCTTCGAGCAGGGCGCTCTGCACCTTGGCCGGGGCGCGGTTGATCTCGTCGGCCAGGATGATGTTGGCGAAGAGCGGCCCGCGCTTGACGGTGAAGCTGTGGTCGCCGGGGTTGTAGATGGTGGTGCCGGTGAGGTCGGCGGGGAGCAGGTCGGGGGTGAACTGGAGGCGGGCGAAGCTGCCGCCGATCGTCCGCGCCAGGGTGCGGATCGCCAGGGTCTTGGCCAGTCCTGGCACCCCTTCGACCAGCACGTGGCCGCCGGTGAGCAGGCCGATCAGCAGCCCCTCGACCAGCTCCTCCTGCCCGACCAGCACCCGGCCGACCTCGGCGCGCAGCGGCCCGAGGAACGCCCCCGCCTCGCGCACCTGCCGCTCCAGCAAGCCCATGTCCAGTTCCGCCATTGCCATTGCCTCCGTTCCGGCATTGCCTTGTCCGTGGATGGGGAAGTATAAGCGGCCGGCGCCCGAAGGGAAAGCCCGGCGCCCGTCCGCGCACCCCGGCCGCATCCTACACCATACACGCGGAACGGCCAAAGGTTCCCCAGCCAGCGGCCGGCGGCGGGCGGGAGGGCGGCTACATTACCAGCCTTCGCAGGCGCCGGCGGCGCTGGACCGCCGCGCCGCGACCCGGAATCCCATGAGCAAGAGCAGCAGCAACAGCAATTTAGTCGAGAATCGCCAGGCCCGGCACCAGTTCGAGATCCTCGAAACCCTCATCGCCGGCATCGCCCTCGTCGGCACCGAGGTGAAGAGCTGCCGTGCCCACGACATCTCCCTGGCCGACGCCTACGCCGCCGTCGACAAGGGGGAGCTGTGGCTCTACAACTGCCACATCGCCCCCTACGGCAAGGCCAGCCGCTTCAACCATGAGCCGACGCGGCCGCGCAAGCTCCTGGTGCGCAAGTGCGAACTCCGCAGGCTCGCCCGCGCCGTGGAGGCGAAGGGGATGACCCTGGTCCCCCTGCGCCTCTTCTTGCACCAGGGGCTGGTCAAGGTTGACCTCGGCCTCTGCCGCGGCAAGAACCTGGCCGACAAGCGCGAAACCCTGAAGCAGAAGACCGCCGACCGCGAACTGCGCCGCGCCTTGCGCGGCCGCTGACCCCGGCCGGAACGGCTCCCCCTCTCCATGCGCCTCTCCGAATTCCAGTACGAGCTGCCCCCCGAACTGATCGCCCAGCGGCCCCTGGCCGACCGGGCGGCGGCGCGGATGCTGGTCCTCGACCGCGCCACGGGGGAATGCGCCCTCCGCACCTTCCGCGACTTCCCCAGCTTCATCCGTCCCGGCGACTGCCTCGTGTTCAACGACACCAAGGTCATCCCGGCCCGGCTCTTCGCCAGGCGCGAGCCCAGTGGCGGCCGGGTCGAGCTGCTGCTGCTCGAGGAACTCGCCCCCGGCAGATGGAAGGCCATGGCCCGCCCCGGCCGGCGGCTGCATCCCGGCGACCGGCTCCGGATCGAAGGGGTGGCGGCGGAACCGGAGCTGGCCACCCTCGGCGCGAAGCTGCCCGAGGGGCTGGTGGAACTGCACTTCGCCACGCCGGACGTGCTCGGGCTGCTGGATCGCGCCGGCGCCGTGCCGTTGCCGCCCTACATCGCCCGCCCGGCGGACCAGGCGGACGAACGGGAGTACCAGACCATCTACGCCGCCCGCCCCGGCGCCGTGGCGGCGCCCACCGCGGGGCTGCATTTCACCCCGGCGACCTTGGAGGCGCTCCGGGCCAACGGTGCGGAGTCCGCCCACGTGACCCTGCACGTCGGCCCCGGCACCTTCCGGCCGGTGCAGGCCGAGCGCATCGAGGACCACGTGATGCACGAGGAGCCATACGAGCTGCCGGACGCCGCCGCGGCGGCGATCAACGCGGCCCGGGCGCGCGGCGGCCGGATCGTCGCCATCGGCACCACCAGCGTGCGGGTGCTCGAGACCTGCGCCGACCCCGACCGCCCCGGCTACGTCCGCCCCGGCCGCGGCCGGACCAGGCTGTTCCTGCATCCGCCACTGCGGCCGCGGGTGGCGGACGCGCTGCTGACCAACTTCCACCTGCCGGGCTCGACGTTGCTGATGCTGGTGAGCAGCTTCAGCTCGGTGGAGCACGTCCTGGCCGCCTACCGGCTGGCGGTGCGTGAACGCCTCCGCTTCTTCAGCTACGGCGACTGCATGCTGCTGCTCTGAGCCGGGCCATCCACCACGAGTGATTTCCGAATTCTGGATTTCCCCCAAATCCGCACAAATCAAAATCTCACGAATTCAGCCGTTGGCGGGGGCGGTGTCGAGGCGGCCCCAGCCGCGCTGGCGCAGCGCCTCGTAGAGCAGGATGGTGGTGGCGGTGGCGACGTTGAGGGAGTCTGCCTGGCCGAGCATGGGGATGCGCGCCTTGAGGTCGGCGCCGGCGAGCCAGTCCGCGCTGAGGCCGAGCATTTCGCAGCCGACGACGATGGCCAGCGGCCCGCGCAGGTCCACGGCGGTGTGGAGTTGGGTGGCGTGGGGGGTGGCGGCGAGGGTGCGGATGCCGCGGGCGCGGAGGAAGGCGAGGGTCTCGGCGGTGTCGGCCTCGGCGATGGGCAGGCTGAAGAGGGTGCCGGTGCTGGCGCGGACGACATTGGGGTTGTAGAGGTCGGTGCAGCGGTCGCAGAGGATGACGGCGTGGACGCCGGTGGCGTCGGCGGAGCGCAGGATGGTGCCGAGGTTGCCCGGCTTCTCGATGGCGACGGCGACCAGGAGCAGCGGGTTTGCCGGCAGTTCGAGGTCGGCGAGGCGGCGGTGGCGCTGCGGCGCGAGGGCGAGCAGCCCCTCGGGGCGGTCGCGGTAGGCGAACTTGGCGAAGACCGCGGGGGTGGTCCGGTAGACCTTGGCGCCGCGCCGGTGGCATTCGGTGATCAGGGCTGGCTCGTTTTCGCCCTGGAACAGTTCGGGGCAGACGAAGAGTTCGCGGAGGGGGAAGCCGTTGTCGAGGGCCCGGCGGAGGGCGCGGTAGCCTTCGATGGGGAAGAGCTGTTCGCGGTCGCGGTCGCGGCGGTCGGCGAGGGCGGCGGCGAGCTTGGCCCGGGGGTTCTGGGGGCTGCTGATTTCGAGGTCGCAGGGGAAGGGGGGAGTGGGGGTGGCGGCCGGCATGGTGGCCATCACTCCTTGGCTTCGAAGAGGGCCTGGGCGAAGAAGTCGGCGCGGAAGGGCTGGAGGTCGTGCATCTGCTCGCCGAGGCCGGCGAAGCGGACGGGGACGGCGAGTTCGCGGCAGATGGGCACGAGGCTGCCGCCGCGGCCGGTGCCGTCGAGCTTGGTGATCACCAGGCCGGTGAGCGGCGTCGTCTTGCTGAACTCGCGGGCCTGGCAGATGGCGTTGGAGCCGATGGAGGCGTCGATGATCTGCCAGACTTCGTGGGGTGCGCCGGGCTGGGCCTTGCCGAGGGTGCGGCCGATCTTGCCAAGTTCGTCCATCAGTGTCTTCCGGGTGTGCTGGCGGCCGGCGGTGTCGATCAGGAGGAAATCCATGCCCTGCTGCTGGGCCTGGGTGACGGCGTCGTAGGCTACGGCGGCGGCGTCGGCGCCGGGCTTGCCGCTGACGACCGGGCAATGGACGCGCCGCCCCCAGTGGATGAGCTGTTCGACGGCGGCGGCGCGGAAGGTGTCGCAGGCGGCCAGCATCACCTTCCGGCCGTCCTGCTGCCAGAGGTGGGCGAGCTTGGCGGCGGTGGTGGTCTTGCCGGTGCCGTTGACGCCGACGAGGAGGATGACGGTGGGGCCGCTGGCGGCGGTGGCGATCGGCTTGCCGTTGGCGGCCGCTTCGAGGATGGCGCGGATGTCCTCGGCGAGGATCAGGCGCAGGTCATGGTCGGTGGCGATCAGGCCGCGGTCGTAGCGGCTTTTCAGGTCGCGGCAGAGTTCGCTGGCGGTCTGGACGCCGAGGTCGGCCTGGATCAGGAGCGCCTCCAGCTCCTCGAAGTCCTCGGCGCTCCAGCTTTTCTTGCCGGTGAAGATGCCCTGGATGCCGCGGCTGAGGGTGGTGGCGGTCTTCTGCAGGCCGTGCTTGAAGATGTTGAAGAGCGATTTCATGGGGTTTGCGGAGTCCGCGGCCGCGGGGCGCGGTGGCGCCGGGTCAGGTTGCCGCCTTGAGCAGGGCGTCGAGGATGCCGTTGACGAAGCGGGCCGACTGGCGGTCGCCGTATTCCTTGGCCAGTTCGATGGCCTCGTCGAGGGCGGCGAGGGGGGGGGTGGCGTCCTGAAGGAAGAGCATTTCCGCGGCGGCGACGCGGAGCAGGTTGCGGTCGACGCTGCCCATGCGGTCGAGGGTCCAGTTGCGGCTGGCGAGGGCGATCTTGGTGTCGAGGCTTTCGCGCTGGTTGCAGGCGATGCGGATGAGGTCGTTGCCGTAGGCGCGGGCGGCGGCGAACTCGGCGGGGGTGGCGAGGCCGAGCTCTTCGGCCAGTTCCTGCGCCTGTTCCCAGAAGCGTTCCAGCTCCTGCGGTTCGGCGGCGGCCTTCCCGGCCTGGTCGAGCTGGTAGAGGCAGCGCATGGCGCAGACGCGGGCGGCGCGGCGGGCGCGGAGGAAGGCGAGCTGCTGTTGGTCGTCGCCGGCGGGGTTCATGTCGCCTCCGTGGGGAGGACGCGCATGAGGTTGGCCATTTCGATGGCGGCCTCGGCGGCGGTGGCGCCGCGGTTGCCGGCCTTGGTGCCGCTGCGTTCGATGGCCTGTTCCAGGTTTTCGGTGGTGACCACGCCGTAGATCACCGGCAGCCCTTGCTGCATGGCGACTTGGGCCAGCCCCTTGGCCACCTCGGCATTGACCAGGTTGGCGTGGGCGGTGGAGCCCTGGATGACCATGCCGAGGGCGATGACGGCATCGTACTTGCCGCTGCGGGCCAGCCGCTGGGCGACCGGCGGGATTTCGTAGGAGCCGGGGACCCAGGCGACCTCGATCCCCTGGCGGTCGGCCCCGTGGCGCACCAGGCAGTCCAAGGCGCCGCCGAGCAGCTTGGCGACGAAGAACTCGTTGAAGCGGGCGCAGACGATGGCGAACTTCAGCCCCTCCGCGGTCAGCTTGCCTTCATAGGTCGTGATTTCGGTCATGGCCAGGACTCCCGAACTTGCGTGGCGTGGTGTGGATGGGCGGCGCCGCCGCGGAAATGGTCAAAGGTGAAGCAGTAATCTACCACATCCCCAGAACTCTGCGACCCTGGCGGTTCTGGTGCAAAGGTGGCCGGCGGCGGCGGGTGGTTGAGGGATTAGGTTACAGGGCCATGTCTGAAGAGCCCCGTCCGTCCCCGCCCCCGTTTCGCCGTCTCAGCAAGGTTCCGGCCGCGTCGCCGCCGCCGGAGCCGGGCGGGCTGGGCTATGCCCTGACCCGGGGGTTCGTGAAGGATCTGCGGCGGGGCTGGCAGGCGGCCGGCCAATTCCTGGAATGGGTGTGCATCGAGAATCCGCTGGCGGATTTCGTTGGCTGGCTGGTGGCGGTCTGGAATGGGCAGGGGGTGTTGCCGGCGGCGGCGCCGCCGTCCGGCCCGGCGGTGGAGCCAGCGGCGGATTTGGCGACGCGGCTCAAGCAGCGGTTCCACGCCCGCCAGCAGCGGCGCGAGGCGCGGCGGCAGGGGCAGGAAGCGGCGTTGGCGGCCCGCCGGGCGCGGTCGGCGGCGTTGCGCGGGCAGTCGCTGCTGGCGCTGGCGGCGGAGTCGGCCCGGGCCGCCGCGCGGCCGCCGGCCGCCGGGGGGGAGGACGGGGCGGACGATTTTGCGCCGGCGGCAGAACTGGCGGCGGTGGCGGCGCCCGTTGCCGTTGCGGAGTCCGCAATGGCGGCGGCGGCGGCCGGGGAGCAGGCGGTGAGATGGGCGGGGGCGGCGGGGGAGGATTTGGCGTTGCCGGCGTATGAGCGGCCGTCCGTGGAACTGTTGCGGCCGGATCCGGCCCTGGCCAGCGGCGTCACGCCGGCGGAGGTGGCGGAGCGGCGGGAGCTGATCCAGCGGACGTTGGACGATTTCCGGATCGACGCGGAGGTCAAGGGGGCGGTGGCGGGGCCGCGGGTGACATTGTACGAGGTGGAGCCGGCGCCGGGGGTGAAGGTGGAGGCGATCGGCGCGATCGAGAAGAACTTGGCGATGGAGCTGGCGGTGGAGAGCCTGCGGATCTTGCTGCCGGTGCCGGGGCAGAGCTTTGTCGGCGTCGAAGTGCCGAACCGGGTGGCGGCGGCGGTGCGGCTGCGGGGGCTGCTGGAGGATCCGCAGTGGCGCGATCCGCGGGCGGTGCTGCCGGTGCCCGTCGGGCGTGACATCCGGGGGCGGAACCGTTACCTGGATCTGGCGCGGGCGCCGCATCTGCTGGTGGCGGGCGCGACTGGTTCCGGCAAGTCGGTGTGCGTCAACTCGATGCTGCTGGCGCTGCTGTTCCGCTTTTCGCCCGAGGAGCTGCAATTGCTGCTGGTGGATCCGAAGGTGGTCGAGTTCGCGGTCTACCGGGAGGTGCCGCACCTGGTGGCGCCGGTGATCAACGATCCCCGGCAGGTGCCGGTGGCGCTGGGGTGGGTGATCCGGGAGATGGAGGCGCGCTACCAGATGCTGGCGGCGGCGGGGGCGCGCAACCTGGAGGGGTTCAACAAGCGGGTGCCGCGGCCGGACGAGGCGGACGCGGCGGGGCGGCCGCTGCCGGCGCGGCTGCCGTTTTTGGTGGTGGTGATTGATGAGCTGGCCGACATCCGGATGTCCGAGGCGGGGGAGGAGACGGAGAAGGCGCTGGCGCGGATCGCCCAGCTCTCGCGCGCCGTCGGCATCCACACGGTCGTCGCGACCCAGCGGCCGAGCGTGGACGTGCTGACCGGGGTGATCAAGGCGAACTATCCGACGCGCATCGCCTTCCAGGTTTCGGCGGTGGCGGATTCGCGGGTGGTCCTGGATGGCAAGGGGGCGGAGTGCCTGCTGGGGCGCGGCGACCTGCTCTTCAAGCCGCCCGGCGGCGGCCGGGTCGAGCGCTGCCAGGCGCCGCTGGTCGAGGACGCGGAGATCGAGGAGGTGCTGTTGGCGATCTGCCGCCAGCGCCCGCCCCGGTTCGTCGCGGAGGTGCTGAAGCCGCGGCAGCAGGAGTTGCCGGGGCTTGGGGGTGATGGCGCCGGCGCCGGCGCCGGCGCGGCGGGCAGTGGCGGTGACGGGGCGTTGGACGAGGCGCTGGTCCGCCAGGCGGTCGAGGTCATTTGCCGCGACCGCCGGGCGACCACCAGCTACATCCAGCGCCGGCTGCGGATCGGCTACAACCGGGCCGCCCTGGTCATGGAGGAGCTGGAGCGGCGCGGCGTCGTCGGCCCGCAGGTGGGGGCGGTGCCGCGGGAGATCCTGCTGGAGCCGGACGGTGAGGTGGCGGGCGGGCCGGCGTCAGCGCAATGAGTGGCCCCGGCCGCCGCCGCGGCGGCGGGTGGTGGTGGTGGTGGCGGCGGCGGGCGGGCGGAAGGTGGCGTCGTCGTCGTCGGCGGGTTCGTAGCGCAGTTCGCCGTCGTCCGGTGGTGGCGGCGGCGGGTGGTGATGGTGGGTGATGGGTGGCGGGCGTTTGCCGCCGGGGGGGAGGCCGCCGCGGAGGGTTGCCAGGACGCGGGAGGTGAGGAAGCGGCTGGGCAGGCAGCGCTCGGCCTGGCCGTCGCGGGTGCGGCGGCTGAGCGGCTGGAAGAGCACCAGTTCCTCCTTGGCCCGGGTCATGGCGACGTAGAGCAGGCGGCGTTCCTCCTCGACCTTGGCGGCGTCCTCCTGCGAGGGGCCGGCGGGGAGGGCGCCTTCGACGAGCTGGAGGAGGTAGACCCGGCGCCATTCGAGCCCCTTGGCGGAGTGGATGGTGCTGAGGGTCAGGTACTCGTCCGCCTCCAAGGCGGGGTTCTGGACGACGGAGTCGTCGCCGGTGAGGACTTCGTCGAGGAACTCGCGGCGGCCGGCGAACTGGCTGGCCATTTGCGGCAGTTCCTCGAGGTCCTTCTCGCGGGAGTCCGGGAAATCGTAGTGGAGGGGGAGGAGCGGCTCGTAGAACTCCAGCACATGGCCGATCTGTTGGGACAGGGCCAGCTCGGGATTGGCGAGGGCGTGGAAGAGGGCGGCGAGTCCGGCGCGGTAGGGCTGGGCCTTGGCGGGGAGCTTGCAGGTGGCGAAGAAATCGGCGGGGGCGGCGCCGGCGAGGAGGGTGGCGGCGTGCTTGCCGGCGGTGGCGGAACCGATGCCGGGGAGGAGGCAGAGCAGGCGGCGCCAGGCCGGTTCGTCCTTGGGGTTTTCGAGGACGCGGAGGAAGGCGAGGGTGTCCTTGACGTGGGCGGCGTCCATGAAGCGCTGGCCGCCGAACTTGCGGAAGGGGATGCGGTATTTTTTCAGGAGCGATTCGAGGAGGAAGGAGTGGTGGGAGGCGCGGAAGAGGACGGCCATCTCGCGGAGGGGGACGCGGTCGCGCTGCCAGCTTTCGAGGATTTCGCCGATGGCCTGGCTGGCCTGGGCCAGTTCGTCCTGGCAGCGTTCGAGGCGGGGCTGGCGGCCGGGGCCGGCGGCGGCGGTCAGTTCCTTCTTGAAGCCGGTTTCGGCCTCTTCCCAGAGGGCGTTGGCGGCGTCGAGGATTTCCTGGGTGCTGCGGTAGTTCTCCTCGAGCTGGAGGCGGATGACGGTGGGGAACTGCCGTTCGAAGCCGAGGATGTTCTCGACGGTGGCGCCGCGGAAGGCGTAGATGGCCTGGGCGTCGTCGCCGACGACGGTGATGTTGCGCTGGTGGCGGCAGAGTTCGCGGAGGATCTGGGACTGGACGGCGTTGGTGTCCTGGTATTCGTCAACCATGACGGCGTCGAAGAGGCGGGCGCAGTCGGCGTCGGGGGTGGGGTTGCGGAGGAGGTCGAGCCAGCGCAGGAGCAGGTCGTCGTAGTCGAGGGCCTGGGCGGCGCGCTTGCGCTGGTTGTAGGCGGCGAAGAGCTGTTCCAGGAGCGGGAGCTGGCTGGCGAACCTGGGGGCGAGTTCTTCGACGACCTCGGCGAGGGGGCGCTGGGTGTTGGCCTGGAAGGAATGCAGGCGCCTGAGCAGCCCCTTGGAGGGGAAGTTGTCCTTGCCGCGGTTGGGGCAGAGTTCGCTGGCGACGTGGTCGAGCAGGTCGCGGGCGTCGGTTTCGTCGAGGATGCTGAAGGCTGGGGGGACGCCGAGGGTGCGGCCGAAGCGGCGGAGCAGCCGGGCGGCGATGGCATGGAAGGTGCCGCACCAGGGGAGGTCCGCGGGCGGGAGGGCGAGGCGGGCGGCGGCGCGGGTGCGGAGTTCCTCGGCGGCCTTGCGAGTGAAGGTGAGGAGGAGGAGGCGGCGCGGGTCGAGGCCACGGGCGACCAGGGCGGCGGCGCGGTGGGTCATGACCGTGGTCTTGCCGGTGCCGGCGCCGGCGATGACGAGGAGCGGAGTCTCGCCGTGGCTGATCACGGCCTGCTGCTGGGGGTTGAGGTGCATGGACGGTTCCGGGGCGGCGCGGCGGGGCGGGGCGGGGCGGGCGCCGGGCTCAGCCGCGGCCGAAGCTGCAAAGTTTGCAGTGGGCGCAGTTCATGGTCTCGGGTGGCTTGAAGCTGCGCCCTTGCCGGGCGGCCTTGCGGGCCTGGTACCAGTTCATCAGCCCGAGCAGCAGCCCGAGGGTGATGAAGGCGCCGGGGGGGAGCTTGGCCAGGAGGAAGCCCTGCTGCCAGGCGGCGGAGAGCTTGATCCCGAGCAGGCTGCCGGCGCCGAGCAGTTCGCGGATGCCGCCGAGCACGGCCAGGGCGAGGGTGAAGCCGACGCCCATGCCGAGGCCGTCCGCCAGCGATGGCAGCACGCCGTTCTTCGAGGCGAACGCCTCGGCGCGCCCCATGACGATGCAGTTGACCACGATCAGCGGGATGAAGATGCCGAGGGCCTTGTTCAGCTCCGCCGGCGCGTAGGCCTTCATCAGCATGTCCACCACCGTCACGAACACGGCGATGACCACGATGTAGCAGGGGATGCGCACCTCCTTGGGCACCCAGTTGCGCACCAGGGCGATGGCGGCGTTGCTGCCGGCCAGGACGAAGGTGGTCGCCAGCCCCATGCCCAGGGCGTTCTGGACGCTGGTGGAGACGGCGAGGGTGGGGCACATCCCGAGCACCAGGACGAAGGTCGGGTTCTCCTCCCACAGCCCCTTGAGGAACTCTGGCAGCAGTTTCATGGCTCAATCCCTTCCTTGGGCGGCGGCGGTTCCGGCGGGGGGCGGGGCGAAGAGGGTGTCCTGGTGCTGGGCGAGGATGCGGGCGAGGGCCTGGACGGCGTCGGCGGCGGCGCGGCTGGAGACGGTGGCGCCGGAGACGGCGTCGAGGGTGCCGTCGTCCTGGCGGACGCGCCAGGCGTCGGGGGTGGTGGCGAGGGTTTGGCCGGTGAACTGGTCCAGGTAGCGGTTGGCGGGGAGGCCGGCGGGTGGCGGGGTGCGGCGGAGCACGTCGGCGAGGGTGCGGCTGGCGGTGCGTTCGAGCACGGCCGAGCCGAGGCCCGGGGTTTCGTTGTGGGCGACGGTGACCACGGCGCGGACGGTGCGGTCGGGGTTGAAGCCGACCAGCAGCGTGACCTGGCCGCCATAGCCCTTGGCCGAGGCGGTCTCGGCGGCGATGCCGACCAGGCGGCCGGCCTGGAGCGCCCGGTAGAAGGTGGCCTGGCGGCCGTCGGCGGTTTCGAGGTTGCCGGCTTCCTGGAGGTCGTCGTAGGGTGGCAGGACACCGCCGATGGCGGTCATTTTCACGGCCTTGGCGGCCTGGGCGCGGGCGTCTTGGGTCAGGCGGGCGACGCTGGCGAGGATGGCGGCGGCGAGCACCGAGCAGAGGACGAGCGCCAGGGAGAGGCGGAGGATGATTTTCATGCGAAGGCCTCCGCCTTGCGGGCGCCAAAGACCGTGCCGGTGGTGCAGAGGCGGTCAATGAACGGCACCAGGGCGTTCATGATCAGGATCGAGAAGCTGACGCCTTCCGGGTAGTTGCACCAGAGGCGGATGATGCAGGTGATGACGCCGCAGCCGGCGCCGAAGAGGATGCCGCCGAGGCGGGTGAAGGGGGAGGTGACCATGTCGGTGGCCATGAAGAAGGCGCCGAGGAAGAGGCCGCCGGTGAGGAGGTGGAATTCCAGCGAGGCGAACTTGGCGGGGCTGGCGGCGTGGGCGATGCCGGTGATGAGGGCGACGGTGCCGAGGTAGGCGGCCGGGACTTGCCAGCGGATCAGCTTCAGGGCGATGAGCAGCAGGCCGCCGAGCAGCAGCGCCGCCTTGGAGGTTTCGCCGAGGCAGCCGGGGAGGTTGCCGAGGAAGAAGTCGCCATAGGAGACCTGGTCAAGCGGCAGGGTGCCGAGTTTCCATTGGCCGAGGGGGGTGGCGGTGGTCACGGCGTCGGCGAGGAACTGGCCGGGGGCGGTCTTGACCCAGGTGGTGAGGATGGCGGGGAAGGCGATGAGCAGGCCGACGCGGCCGACCAGGGCGGGGTTGAAGGGGTTGTAGCCGAGCCCGCCGTAGAGCTGCTTGGCGATGCCGATGGCGAGCGCGGCGCCGATGGCGCAGACCCACCAGGGGGTGCTGGCGGAGAGGTTGAGCCCGAGGAGCAGCCCGGTCAGCGCCGCGCTGCCGTCGCCGATCGAGAGGGGGCGGCGGAAGAGCTTGTTGCAGCCGGCCTCGACGGCGATGGCGGCGCCAATGCACCAGCCGATGACCCAGAGGGCGCGCCAGCCGAAGAAGAAGACGCCGCTGAGGGTTGCCGGGAGCAGGGCGAGCATGACCAGCAGCATGATCCGGCGCAGGTCCCGCGGGTCGTGCAGGTGCGGCGAGCTGCTGACGATCAGCTTCGAGACGTCCGGCAGCCGGAGCTGGGGCGCGCCGGGTTCGGCGGCGGCTGGGGTGGTGGCGGGTTCAGTCATGGAGTGGGCTTCCTTCCCGGCGTTCGCGGCTGGCCGGCCGGGGGCAAGGGCGGGGGTCATTTCTTGGCGGCCGCGGCCGCGGCGGCGGCCCGGCGGTTGGCGGCGATTTCGGCCTTGGCGCGGCGGAGGTGCTGGACGAGCGGGCGGCGGGTGGGGCAGGCGAAGGCGCAGGCGCCGCACTCGATGCAGTCCATGGCGCTGGCGGCCTCGGCCTCGGCGAAGCGTTCGTTTTCGATGTAGATGCCGAGGTCGCTGGGGTTGAGGCGCATGGGGCAGGCGTCGGCGCAGGCGCCGCAGCGGATGCAGGGGCCGGAGGTGTAGGGGGAGACTTCGCCGGGGCCGAGCAGGAGGATGCCGGAGGTGTTTTTCAGCACCGGCACGTCGAGGGAGGACTGGGCCATGCCCATCATCGGGCCGCCGAAGAGGATTTTGGCGACCTCGCCGGTGACGCCGCCGGCGAAGGCCAGGGCGTCCTTGAGCGGCGTGCCGATGCGCAGCCGCCAGTTGCCGGGGTTGGCGACCGGGCGGCCGGTGATGGTCGTCACCCGGTCAATGAGTGGCTGCCCCTGGAGCACGGCGGCGGCGGTGGCGGCGGCAGTGCCGACGTTCTGCACCAGGCAGCCGACTTCCATCGGCAGGGCGCCGGCGGGCACCTTGCGGCCGGCCACCGCGTAGATGAGCTGCTTTTCCGCGCCCTGCGGGTAGCGCACCGGCAGCGTGGCGACTTCGACGCCGAAGGCGGCGGCGCGGTCGCGCATGGCCCGGATCGAGTCGGGCTTGTTGTGCTCGATGGCGACCACCACGCGGGCGGCGCCGAGGATGCGCTGGAAGATGCGCGCGCCGGTCAGCACCGCGTCGGTCGCCTCGATCTCCAGGCGGTCGTCGGCGGTGAGGAAGGGTTCGCACTCGACGCCGTTGAGGATGATGGTGTCGATCCTCTTGTTGGGGGGCGGGCTCAGCTTGACGTGGGTGGGGAAGGAGGCGCCGCCCATGCCGACGATGCCGGCGTCGCGCACGCGGTCGCGGAGGGTTTCGGGGGCGGCGCTTTCCCAGGCGGGGATCGGCTCCAGGGTGGCGGCGGCCTCGTCGCGGCCATCCCCGCGGAGTTCGACGGCGGGGACGTGGGTGCCGGCGGGGCCGGGGCAGGTGGTGATGGCCGCGATCTCGCCGCTGGTGGGGGCGTGGAGCGGGACGCAGAGCAGGCCGGTGGCCTTGGCCAGGAGCTGCCCCTTCTTCACCGTGTCGCCCTTCTTGACCACCCATTCGCCGGGCTGGCCGAGGTGCTGCTGGAGCGGCACGATGTAGGCTGGCAGCAGCGGCGGGCAGCGCACCGCCTCGCCCGCGGAGAGGTCCTTGCCGTCATACAGCGGATGCACGCCGCCGGGGAATCTGCATAGCTTGCTCATGGGTTGCGGCAAACCTCGGGTTCAGCCGTTGGATGGGCTCCGGGGGCGGTTCCTGGCCGGCGGCGCCGGGCGAAAAAGGCGGCTTTAGTATAGTGCCGGAACCGGCCAATGCACCCCCGGAGGGCGGCGCTTGACCATTCAATCCCTGGCTGGTTACGGCTGGCAACCAGGCTGCTGGCGGCACGTTCAACCGCCCCAGTCCGGCCACCGCGCCGGAACCAGATGCCGGCGGCAATGGCCGTCAGCCCGCCACCTCAGGCCAGCGCCGTGGAGTTCATCTTCCCCTGAATGGATCGGGTTAGCGGCGGCGGGTTGGCGGCCGGGTGGAGTTTGTCGTGGCGGCCGGGCGTGGCGGCGTGCCGGCGGGGGTGCGCGGCGCCTCCCGCTCCAACTGCCGGATCCGCGCCTCGACCTGGCTGGCCAGCTCCTGCTGGTGGCCGTAGCGGAGAAGCTGGGCATGGTACGCCCGGTAATGGCTCAGCGCCTCCCGCGGATTCCTCAAGTACTGGTCGTAGAGCACCGCCAGGTTGCGCGGCGCCGTCAGGTCGGCGTTCTCCCGCATCCAGGCGTCTTTGAATTTTCGCTCCGCCAGCGGGTAGTTGCGCTGGTTGAGGGCGAGATAGCCCAAGGCGTTGTGGACGGCGGCCTTGCGGTTGACCTCCGGGAACGAGCTGAGCACCTGCAAGTAGCGGATCCCCTCCGGCAGGTTCTGCTCGACGCAGCAGCGGGAGAGCAGCTTCAGCAGTTCCTGGTGCCGGGGCTGCGTCTGGAATGCCTGGCGCAGCGGCGGCAAGGCGTCGGCATAGCGTTCCTGGCGCACCAGGATCCAGCCATGGAAATATTGGGGGGCGAACTCCGCCGGCGCCAGCTCCGCGGCCTGGGCCAGCCGCCGCTCCGCCTCCTCCAGCCGGTTCTGGTGGTACAGGGCGAGCCCGTTCAGGATCAGGGCCGGGACGTTGGCCTTCTCCTTCTTCAGGATCTTGGTGGTCAGCTCCTCCGCCTTCACCCAATTGCCGATGGTGACGTCCTGCGCCGCCTCCCGCAGGCGGGCGGCATTGTCCTTGCAGCCGGCTCCGGCGACGACGAGGAGCCCGCCCAGCAGCAGCATCCGGAAAAGCTGTCTCATACGGAAATTCCCAACCTTCGGGCAACTTCAGCGATCATGGAAAGACGGGGATGGACGGGGAACTGTAGCGGTTCATCCCGCATCTGCAACCCTCCGCGCGGCGCCTCATGGCCGGCGCAGCAGGGGCAGCCCGGCGCGGGCGCGTTCCCGGTTCAGCGCCTGCCAGAGCGCCGGGTCGCGCGCCAGCAGGCGGACCAGCCGGCCGGTGCTGACTCCGCAAAAGGCGGCCGCTTCGGCCAGCCGCCAGCCATGGCCGGCCAGCACGTCCAGCAGCCGGGCCAGCCAGAGCGGGTAGGATTCCGCATGGGGCGACGGCGGTTCGGCGGGGGCATCCCAGCATGCCGGCGGCGGTTGGCGCCAGCCCAGGGCCAGTTCCCGGCGCAGCCGGCGCAGGGCCAGCTCGCGGTTGCGGATCTGGGAGCGGGTGTCGTCCGCATAGCCGTGCAAGCCACTGGCGGGATGGGTGACGGTGACGGCGGACTCGGTGGTGTTGCGGCTCTGGCCGCCGGGGCCGCTGCCGCGGCGGTGGTCCACGCGGCAGTGGCGGAGCAGCTCCGCCGCAGGCAATTGCAGCAAGGCATCCCGCGGTTCAGCCATGGTGCCCATTCGCCGCCTCCTTTTCCGCCGTGGGTGCGGCATCCGCCACCGGGAACGTCCGCTCAGGGCTCCGGGAAATTCCTGGCGATCAGGGCAAGAACGTAACGTAGAGAGGGGTGAAGGGAAGTCAAGGCGCAAAAAGAGGGCGCGTGCCGATTTTAGGGCGCTTCCGGGGTTTGTGTGGGTTGACGTTCAAGTTCGGGTGGCAACGCTTCGCCGCGGGCCATGGCGGCGCGCCGCCGCCGCTCCCGCTCCGGATCGGCCCACCAGGTGTCGCGCACCACCGATTCGAAGAACTCCTGGCTGCAATGCCGCGCCGGCCGGCCGAACTTGTTCCAGGCCAGGACACGGTCGCGGTTGAGATGCCAATGCGGCACGAGCAGGGTCTCCGCCACCAGCAGCCGGTCGAGCAGGCGGCAGTGGAAGGCCAGCTCCGCGCGCGAGGTCGCCCGCACCAGCCCGTCCAGCACCTCGTCCACCGCCGGGTTCCGGAGCCCCGCGAGGTTCGCGCCGCCCGGCGCGGCGGCCGCCGCCGAGCCGAAGTAGCCGAGCAGCTCGTTGCCGGGCGAGCGGCTGTGGCCGAAGACGGCGACGACCAGGTCGAAGTCATAGCTCCGCAGCCGTTTCTCGTACTCGGGCGGCTGCAAGAGGGTGATGGCCAGTTCGGCGCCAAGCTCGCGCAGCCGCTGCTGGTAGGGTTCGGAGACGCGCTGCCAGGTGGGGTCGTCGATCAGCAGTTCGAAGGCGAGCCGCTGGCCGCCGCGCACGCGGATGCCGTCGGGCCCGCGCACCCAGCCGCCGGAGTCCAGCAAGACTCCCGCCAGCCGCAGCGCCTCGGCCGGCGGCAGGTCGGCGCCCGGTGCCTGCAATGGCTGTTCCAAGGCCGCCTTGGGCACCGCCAGGGGGCCGTGCTTGGCGCGCAGCTCCCGCAGCCGCGCCAGCACCGCGCCGGAAGGCGGGGCGGTATCGGTCAGGTCGGGGCTGTTCTCGAAGAAACAGCGGGTCCGGGTGTACTGGTTGAAGAAGAGGTTGGCGTTGCTCCAGGGGAAGTCGAAGGCCAAGGCCAAGGCGTGGCGCAGCTTGAGCGACTGGAACAGCGGCCGGCGCTGGTTGAACACGTAGCCCTGCATCGAGGCCGGCCGCCGGTGCGGGATCTCGCGGCGGAGGATGTAGTGGCGCTGGACGAACGGCCCCTGGTAGTCCAGCGCCCATTCCTTGGCGATGTTGACCAGCAGCACGTCAAACTCGCCACCCTTGAACCCCTCCTTCAGCGGCACGGGATCCAGATAGACCTTGGCGGTGATCGTGTCGAAGTTGAACCGCCCCTGGCTCCGCGGCAAATCCCGCGCCCACCATTCGGGGTTGCGCCGCACCGTGATGAACTTGCCGAACTCGACCTGCTCCACCACATAGGGCCCGGAGCCGACGGCGACCTGGTCGAAGTCGCGCCCGAACTGCTTGCCGGGCGCACCGTAGACATGCCGCGGCAGGATTGGCATCTGGGCGGTGATCAGCGGCAGCTCCTGGTTGGCCCGGGCGAAGTCGTAGCGGACGGTCCGCGCGTCCACCGCCACCGCCCGGAGCACGTCCGCATAGTACTGGCGCGCCATCGGGTTGTACTCCGGGTCGCGCATGATCTCGAAGGAGAAGACGAAATCGGCGGCGGTCACCGGCTGGCCGTCGCCAAAGCGCGCCGCGGGATGGATGCGCAGGGTCAGGGAGCGCCGGTCGGGCGCCAAGTCGAAGCTTTCGGCCAGGTGGCCATAGACGGTGAACGGCTCGTCGTCGGCCCCGGAGCTGATCCCCGCCGACTCGAACACCAGGTCGAGCAGCGGTGCCGGAACGCCCTTGAGCGAAAAGGGGTTGAGCTTGGTGAACGGCGCCTGGGCGCGGAGGTTCAGGCGCCCCCCCTTGGGCGCGGCCGGGTTGACGTAGGGGAAGGGCTCCGCCGGCCCCCGCTTGACGTCGGCCGGCCCATAGAGCCCCAAGGCATACGCCGGCTCGGCCCGCGCCACCGCCGCCGGCAACGCCGCCGCCAGCCATCCGATGCCCGCCAGCCACGCCAGCCAGATCCGCTTCATGTCGGTCATCCCTTTGCCCAACGGCCTGCCACGCCCGCGCCGGCTTCCTTTCCCCGCGCCGCCGGCGGGTGCCGGCTGAGGCTCCGGAAACCCATACTATACAATACAATGGCCGCCGCCCCGGCAGTGCCCCGCGGCCGCTGGCGGAATCGGTTTTGGCGGCTACTGTCAGCCCCGGCACGATGAGAACAAAACGAACCTGGATTTCCGCTTTTATGCAGCCGTTCCCCCGCTCCCTGCCGGCCGCCCCGGCCGCCCCGGCCCCACGCCGCGCCGCCGCCGCCGCCCGCTTCCTGCTGCTCTGCGGCACGGCCACACTCCTCCTCGCCGGCAGCCAGGCCGCCGAGTTCACGCGCCCGGCCGGACCGGACGCCGCCCTGGCGCAGGTCCAAACCCAAATCACGGGCGCGCTTCACGAGCAGGCCGCGACGAGGGGCCGGCTGCTGCCGGCGGTGAAAAGCCTCGAGGCCGAGGCCGCCGCCGCCCGCCAGGATCAGGCCGCCCGCCAGGACGAACTGGTGGGGGCGCTGGCGGGGAGCGACCCCCTGCTCCTCGAAGCGGTCCAGGCGGAGATCCGCGCCCAGCAGGCACGCCAGACGGCGGCGGATGAAGCCCGGGCGCTCGCCCTCAAGAAGATCGAGGAGACGGGGCGCGAGGTGGAAAGCCAAAAACGGCGGCTGGCGTCCCTGGAACTGGCGCGGCGCCTGGAAGTCAGGGTGCTCCTGGCCAGCGCCGCGGAGGTGGCGGCCCGCGACAAGAAGGTCGAGAACGCCCGCACGGAACTCGCGGTCCAGAAAGCGCAGGTCCGCAAGTGCCAGGCCCGGTGGGAGAACGCCGTGTTCCGCGGCCGGCTGCTCCAGCGGCAGTTGTGCGCCCTCCCACCGCCGCCGCCCGCGGAAAAGGCCGGCCGGTTGGCCGAAGGCGGCACGGCGGCGCGGCTCGCCGCCGCCCGCGCCGAGGAGCGGCGCTGGTTGGAACGGCAGCTCGCAACCGGCCAGGAGGCATTCCTCTTCAACCGGCAACTGGATCTCCGCGCCCGCCGGAACCTGGCGTTTGCCCGGCAGGACCTGCTGGTCCAGGAGGCCTATGCGGCCGCGCTTGGCCGCAAGGCCGCCAAGCTGCGCGCCGCCGAACTCCAGGCGCTGGCCGATGCCGCCGACGCCACCCTCGGCACCGCGCGGGCCGCGGTGGAGGAACGCCAGAAAACGGCCGCCCAGGAACAGCTCCTCGCCGCCAAGGCCGTGGATGCCGCCCTCGCCGCCCTCGGCCACGCCCACGGCGGCCCGGAACAGGAAGCCGCCAAGGCCGCCTATGAACTGGCGGAAGCCCAAAAAAGCCGGTGGGATGCGGAACTTGAACTGCTCAAGGAATGGCTGGCTTGCCAGAAGGCCGTCGCGGCCTTTGCCGGCGAACGTTTCGACCGCGCCGCCGATGCCGCCGCCGACAAAAGCCTGGAGGAAACCGGGGCCGACCGCCGCGCCCTGGCGGAAAGCGCCCTCAGCTCCGTCCAATACGTGGCCAGTTTCAAGACCCTGCTCCAGAAACTGGACGGCACGGTGGAGGGGTTGCGCGCGGAACTGGGCATGGCGCCGGAAAGCCTCCAGGCCGCCCTCCGGGAGCTGGACGAGTGGACGCTGCGCCAGGCCGCCGAAAAACCCGCCGCCACGCCGCCGTTCCTCGCCCGCCTCCTCGCCACCGCCGACCGGCTGGCCGAGGCACCGGCCGGCCCGCCCCCGCCGGCCAGCGCGGCCGCCGCCCTGGCGAAGGCGCGGCGGCAAGCCGTCGCGGCGCAGCTCCTGTGCCGCGCGGCGCAACGCACCCTGACCCGCGAGCGGCTAGCCATCGCCGAGCGCTGGCTCGAACATACCCAGGCCGCGATCCAGGCCACGGACCGCCAGGCCGCGGCGCTGCTCTGGAAACCGGAAGACCCGCGCCTTGGCTGGGGCACGGCCGCGCTCCTCGGCGACAGCCTGGCCGCCGCCGGGGCCGATGCCGTCTTCACCTGGCACAGCTACCGGCTCGGCCGGTGGCGCGACGCCGGCGTCGCCTCCCCGCTGCGCCTCGGGCTGGCGGCCAGCGTCCTCCTGCTGGTGGCCACGGCCGGGTCGGTGCTGGGGCACCGCTGGCAGCGCCGCGGCGGCGCCGTTGCCTGGGCCGGCGCGCAGGCCCTCCGCTGGACCGTGCCGTGCCTGGCCGCGGCCGGCCTGCTCGCCCGCCTCTTTCCCGCCCACCCCGCGGCGCGGCTGGCCGCGGCCGGGCTCGCGGGCGCCGGCGCCTGGCATCTCCTGCGCTGCCTGCTGTGCGCGGGCTTCCCCGGCCGCACCTTCCCCGGCCGGCAGACCCTTGCCGGCGGCATGCTCCTCGCCCTGCGCCTCCTCGCCGCCAGCGGCATTGCCGCCCTCGCGCTCACCCTCTTCACCGCGGGAATGGAAGGGACGGAGGAGATGCATGCCCTGCTGTTCCGCGCCTGGGGCTTCTTCGCCTGGCTCGCCTTCTTCCGCCTCGCCCTGCACCCCCTGCTCCTGGGCCGCTTCCTCAGCCGCCGCTCCGAAAGCCGGCTCCGCCGCGTCTTCGGCACGGGCGTGGCCGCGGCCTGCATCCTGGCCGTGGGGCTGGCGGTGATCCCCTGGCTTGCCTCCCTCGACAGCTTGGGCGAAAAAGTGTTCCAAATCACCGCCGCCAGCCTCGGGCTGCTCGGCGCCGGCGCCGCCGGCACGGCTTTGGTGAAATGGCTCTTCCGCCGCGCCGGTGAAGCCGCCACGCTTTGGCGGCGCCCCGTGCAGACCGCCGTCGCCGCCGCCGCCGCCGCCGTGGCGCTCTGGCTGTGGTGGCGGCTCCTGGCGGACATCCTCCTTTCCCCCGCCGCCCCCGCCGCGGTCCAGGACGCCGTCCAGGCCGCGCAACAGGCTGGGCAGCGCTGGCTGCGGCTTTGGAACCACGCCATTGGCGCGGGCATGACCATCGGCAGCGTCAGCAAGGGGCTGCTGGCCTTCGCCGCCTCCTTCTGGCTGGCCACGGCGGCCAAGCGCCTCTTCCTGGAACGGGTGCTGGCGCGGACGCCGATGGACGACACGACGCGCCAGACCTTCGTCACCATCCTTGGCTATCTCGTCATCCTCGGCGGCTTCCTGGTCGGCCTCAACGTGGCCGGATCCTCCCTGAAAAACCTGGCGCTGCTGGCCGGCGCCATCACGGTCGGGCTCGGCTTCGGCCTGCAAAACGTCATCAACAACTTCGTCAGCAGCCTGCTGATCCATTTCGGCCGCACCGTGCGCGTCGGCGACTACATTGATGTCGGCGGCGGCACCCGTGGCGTCGTCCGCGAGATCGGCCTGCGCCAGACCATGATCAGTACCGAGGACGGCGTGACGGTGCTCATCCCCAACGGGGCGTTCATCACCGCCAACGTCGTCAACTGGACCAATCCCAGCCGCGCCACGCGCCTGCACCTCCCCCTCGCCCTGCCGCGCACCGCCGACCTGGCCAGCGCCAGCCAGCTCCTGGTGGAGACCGCCCTGGCCAACCCCCTCGTCCTCCGCCAGCCCGCCCCCAGCGTCGAAGTCCGCGCCGTCGCCGCCGACCAGATCGCCCTGGAACTGCTGGCGTGGACGGAAAAGCCGGAACGGCAGGCCGCGCTCCTCGGCGAACTCGGCCTGGCCGCCGACCAGCGCCTCCGCGCCCGCGGCCTGCTCGCCTGAGGCCGCCGTACTCCCAGGCAGGGACAACGCCCCTGCCTGGGCCGGACAAGCAAGATGGGGCGTGCCGGAGCGCCGCCGGGGAGAGGCCCTTTCCCGGCGAAAGCGATGGCGGGACCGCCGGCGCGATCAAGACCGTGGCAGGCGCCTCCCCATGAGATCGCCGGGCCGCTTCCCCTTTCGCTTCAGCCGGGGCCGGCCACTTCCGCCCAGGTGGGGATTGAGTCCATGGCGCCAAGGCGGCTGACGCAGAGCCCGGCGGCCCGGTTGGCCAGCCGCAGCGACTCGGCCACCGGCAGGGCGCGGGCGCGGCAGGCCAGGAAATAGCCGATGAAGGTGTCGCCGGCCGCCGTGGTGTCGACGACCCTGACCTTTTCCGCCGGGAGCCAGTGGGCTTCGGCGGCGGAACGGTAGAGGACGCCGTGGGCGCCCTGGGTGACGATGATCTCCGCGGCGGGCAGTCGCCGGTGCAGCTCCTGGATGCTGGCCGCGCTCCATGGCTGGCCGGTGCCCAGCAGCCCCTGCGCCTCGTGCTCGTTGAGGACGAGCAGCGAGACCTTCGCCAGCGGCCAGTCGCGGACCTGCGCCTCGAACGGGGCGGGGTTCAGGCAGACCTTGAGGTTGCGGGCGGCGGCCGCGGCGATGATCTCCGCATTGAGGTTGATCTCGTTCTGGATGAGGACGATGTCGCCAGGGGCGCGTTCGTCGAGGGCGGGGAGGAGGTCGGCCATGGTCAGGGTGCGGTTGGCGCCGCCGTGGAGGACGATGGCGTTTTCGCCCGCCGTCGAGAGCTGGATGATGGCATGGCCGGTGGCGGCGGCCGCCGCCGTCTGGAGCCAGCGCACGTCGGCGCCGGCGGCGGCCAGCGTCTGCGCCAGCCAGCCGCCATCCGCGCCGACCTTGCCGGCATGGAGGACGGCGGCGCCGGCCCGCGCCAAGGCCAGGGTCTGGTTGGCGCCCTTGCCGCCGCCCACGGTTTTCAGGGCGCGGCTGGCGATGGTCTCCCCCGGCTTGACGATGTGGTCAACCTGATAGACGTGGTCAATGTTGAGCGAGCCGATGTTCAGGATCTTCACACCCGCCGCCCCGTGGGATTTTTCCATGACGATTCCATTCCCGGCGTTGCGCCAAGGCCCGGAAAGTTGCAAACCGTTTGCGCCGCCCCCATGCCTTGAGCTTTGAGGCAGTCCAGCCCTGGCCAGCGGCCGGCTGGCGGCCATGAGCGCGAACTGTAGCACCGGAAGACGCCTTGGCGAGGCGCCACTTCACCGCCCCCAAAAAACGCGGCGGCCCCGCGGCGCGGAGTGCGCCGGAGGGCCGCCGGGGCAAACCCGGAAGGGGGCCGCGGCAACGAACCGCGCCCCACTCCCCGGCTGGCAAGGGTCAGATCACCCCTTGGTCGAGCATCGCGTCGGCAACCTTGACGAAGCCGGCGATGTTGGCGCCCATGACGTAGTTGCCGGCCTGGCCGTACTCCTGCGAGGCCTTGTAGGCATTGTCGTGGATCGCCTTCATGATCCCCTTCAGCTTCGCGTCCACCTCCTCGCGGCTCCAGCTCAGGCGCATGGAGTTCTGGCTCATTTCCAGGCCGGAGGTGGCCACGCCGCCGGCGTTGGCGGCCTTGCCCGGGCCGTACATCAGCTTGTTGGCCAGGAACACCTCCACGCCCTCCGGGGTGGTCGGCATGTTGGCGCCTTCGGCGACCAGCTTGCAGCCGTTCTTGACCAGCTCCTGGGCGTCGGCGCCGCTGACCTCGTTCTGGGTGGCGGAGGGGAAGGCGCAGTCGCACTTGACCCCCCACGGCCGCTTGCCGTCCAGGTACTGGGCCTTCGGGTACTTCTTGACGTACTCGGCGATGCGGCCGCGCTTGACGTTCTTCAGCTCCAGGACGAAGGCCAGCTTCTCGGCGTCAATCCCGTCGGTGTCAACGATCGTGCCGGCGGAGTCGGAGAGCGTCACGCACTTGCCGCCAAGCTGGTTGACCTTCTCCACCGTGTACTGGGCGACGTTGCCGGAGCCGGAGACGGCGCAGACCTTGCCGGCGATCGAGTCGTTGCGCACCGCCAGCATGTTCTGGGCGAAGTAGACGCAGCCGTAGCCGGTGGCCTCGGGCCGGATCAGCGAGCCGCCCCAGCGCAGCCCCTTGCCGGTGAGCACGCCGGTGAACTCGTTGCGCAGCCGGCGGTACATGCCGAACAGGTAGCCGATCTCACGGCCGCCGACGCCGATGTCCCCCGCCGGCACGTCGGTGTCGGCGCCAATGTGCTTGCTCAGCTCGGTCATGAAGCTCTGGCAGAAGCGCATCACCTCGGCGTCCGACTTCCCCTTCGGGTCGAAGTCGGAACCGCCCTTGCCGCCGCCCATCGGCAGCGTCGTCAGGGAGTTCTTGAAGACCTGCTCGAAGCCGAGGAACTTGAGGATGCTCAGGTTCACGCTCGGATGGAAGCGCAGGCCGCCCTTATAGGGGCCGATGGCGCTGTTGAACTGGACGCGGAAGCCACGGTTGACCTGGACGTTCCCCCGGTCGTCCGTCCACGGCACCCGGAAGAGGAACGACCGCTCCGGCTCGACGATCCGCTCGAGGATCGCCTGCTGCTGGTACTTCGCGTGCCGCTCGACCACCGGCACCAGCGACTCCAGCACCTCCTGCACCGCCTGCAGGAACTCCGGCTGCCCGGCATCGCGCCGGCGCACCATCTCCAACACCTGCTTCACATAGACTGACATGATCCGCCTTCCTTTCCGGTTCCGGTTTGGGTTGCCACGGCCACGACAAAATGGCAATGGCCGTTCAATATAAGGACGGATTTTGTCATGTCAAAGCACATTTCCGTCTTTTCCCGCCCAACCCGGCCCGCCGCCAGGGTTGACATCCCCGCCAAGCCCGTTAGATTGCCAGCCAATAATGGCAGGATTTCCATATTGCCCAGCCGACAGACCGGCAACTCCTGCCATTTCAAGCCCGCCCGCCGGAGAGCCAGCCGATGCCCAACCCCCTGCCCAGGACCACCCTCCTCCGCGCCCTCCGCGAAGCCGGCGGCAGCGCCGGCAGCGCCGAACTCGCCCGCCAGCTCCAGGCCGCCGGCCAGGAACTGAGCCCGCGCAGCGTCCGCCTCCACCTCCAGCGGCTGGAGGCCGAGGGGTTCGTCCAGCCCGCCCGCCGCGGCCGCGGCGGCGGCCGCGCCATCACCGAGCGCGGCCTTGCCGAGATCAAGGACGCCGCCGTCCAGGAGCGGATCGGCTTCACCGCCGCCCGGATGGACGAAATGGCCTGCCGGATGAGCTTCAACCTTGAAACGCTGGCCGGCCAGATCGTGCTCAACCTGACCATCGTCCGCGAGCCTGACCTGCGCGCCGCCCTCGCCGAAATGCGCCCGGCCATGGCCGCCGGCCTCGGCATGGGGCACTACGCCGCCCTCTTCGCCACCGGCGAGACCGTCGGCACCCAGGCCATCCCCCCCGGCCATGCCGGCATCGGCACCCTCTGCAGCGTCACCGTCAACGGCCTCCTGCTCAACGCCCGCATCCCCACCGTCTCCCGCTTCGCCGGCGTCCTCGAACTCCGCGCCGGCGAACCGGTCCGCTTCACCGACCTGATCTCCTACGCCGGCACCACCCTGGATCCGCTGGAAATCTTCATCAAAAGCGGCCTGACCCGCGTCCGCGACGCCGCCCGCACCGGCACCGGCCGCATCGGCGCCAGCTTCCGCGAAATCCCGACCTGCGCCCTGGCGGAGGCGGAACGGCTGTTCGCCCGCCTCCGGGCTTGCGGCCTCGGCGGCCTGCTCAAGATCGGCCGCCCCAACCAGCCGTTGCTCGGCCTCCCCGTCCCGGAAGGGCGCACCGCGATCCTCGTCGCCGGCGGCCTCAACCCCTGCGCCGCCTTCCAGGAAATCGGCATCCCGGGCATCAACACCGCCCTTTCCCAGCTCTATGACTTCCGCCGCCTCCGCCCCTGCCGCGAACTGCTTCCCGGCTGAAGCCCGGCCTCCGGATCCACGCCCATCTTCAGGGGGCAATGGCCGTGCCTGTCCGGGACATTCACCGCGGCGGCGCGGAAGCCGCGGAGTTCTCAGAGGGCACAGAGGAAATCACGGGGAGCTGTTCGCTGCCGTCCCCTGGCGGCCCGTGCCGCCCCGTGGCGCCCGGGCGCCCGTGGTGAATGCGGGGAATGAAGATTTACAGGCGCTACCGGCGGGCGGCGAGGGTGTAGAGGGCGACGGCGGAAGTCATCAGGGCGGCGCCGGCGAGCCGTTTCCAGAAGACGGCCGGCGGCACCTTGGCTTCGAGGTGGTGCCAGCCCCGCCGCATCACCGCCCAGCCCAGCAGGATGGCCATGACGCTGCGCGTGGCCTGGACGACATTGCCGAAGACCGTGCCGATCTGGCCGAAGCAGGCGAAGAGGAAGAGGATGCCGATGAACCAGATGGCCGCGTAGGGCAAAGCTCCGCGCCAGGCGCCGGCCGGTTCGCGCCGCCGGGCGAGCAGGAACGGGAGGGAGAGCAGGCCGCTGAGCAGGTAGCAGAGCGCCACCGCGAGCACGGGCGCCCGCGCCCCGAGGGCCGGGCGCAGGGTGGTGATCAGGGCGGTGATCGCGAGGTCGGAGAAGCTGTAGCCAACCACCGCCACGGCCAGGCCGGCGATGGCTGGCGCCGGCAGCCGGCCGCCCGCCTCGTTCAGGCAGAAGGCGGCGGCCACGCTCAGGAAGACCGCCAGCCAGCGGACCGGGCCGAGCGCCTGCCCGTGGGCCAGCGTCACGAACCCGGCGAGGAAGAGGATCTTCAGCCCCAGGAAGGCGGCGACCCGCGACGACTCGGCATGGCGCAGGGCCTGGAACAGCCCGGTCTGGCCGAGCAGGTAGCAGCCGGTGGCGCCCGCCAGGGGCAGGGCGTAGGTCAGGAACGCGATCTGGCGCAGGTCATGGCCAAGGAGGAGGAGCAGCAGCAGGGAGGCCCCGCCCATGTAGAGGTGCGAGGTCAGCAGCAGCGACGGCAGCCCGGCGGCGGGGAAGCGTTGCAGGAAGCGGCGCGAGAAAAAGTAGGAGCAGGACTGGGCGAAGGCCGCGATCAGTCCCGCCGTGATGCCCCAGGGAATCATGGTGGCGCCGGGGAGGAAGGGGTTGGGTCGGGGATCCTCAGGTGTTGGCGCTGGCTGGGCGGCCCGCGGCCAAATTGGGCAATATAGTGCGGGCGGCCTGCTCCGGTTGATAACTCCTGGGGGCGGAGTACAGTTGTGGTGAGTTTTCACGCCGCGTCCCGGCAGGAGAGCATGACCGTCGCCAGCGTCCAACCGTATCCACTGCGATTCACCCCGGCCGTCCAAGAGGCGGCGTGGGGTGGGGCGCTCTTCGGCGAGTTCCAGGGTGGGGGCGGGGCGCCGGCGGCGATCCGCTGGGAAGTGCTGGATTCGGCGGCGCATTCGAGCCTGGTGGCCAACGGGCCCTTGGCGGGGCGGCCGCTGGGGGAGCTGGTCGCGGGCTGGGGCGCGGAGCTGGTCGGGCAGCGCCATCGCAAGGAGGCGCGTTTCCCCGTCTATGTCCGCATCCTGGACGTGGGGCGGCCGCTGCCGATGCTGGTGCATCCGGACGAGAC
Organism: Lentisphaeria bacterium; assembly: GCA_041648735.1. GTDB lineage: Bacteria > Verrucomicrobiota > Lentisphaeria > Oligosphaerales > CAITYL01 > JBAZOO01. The sequence continues at coordinate 16,725 of JBAZOO010000015.1, read as the reverse complement.
GATTTGCCGCGAGCGCCCGGAGTTGGTGCCCAACACCAAGTTCTGGTACTGCCTGGCCACCCGCCGCCAGGGGCAGTTCATGGTTGGCATTGGTGCCCGGGTCACGGCCATGCAAATGAAGCAGAACCTGGAAAAGAGCGGGCTTCCCACCCTGTTGCAGACTTTCCCCGCCCATCCGGGCGACTCCTACCTGATCCCAGCCGGCCGGGTGCATTCCGCCGGCGAAGGGGTGCTGATCTGGGAGATCGGCCAGAACCCCCTGGAGCCGCTGGAGGTGCAGGCCACGGGTGGCGAGGGGCCGGCGGGGCTGGCCTGGCGGGCGATCCATTTCGAGGATCGGCAAGTGGCCCGGATCTGCCGGGAGACGGGCGGGGCCCAGATCACGCGCCGGCTGCCGCTGGTGCGCCACTGCCCCTATTTCATGGTTGAGGAAGTCCGCATTGTCGACAACCTCTTCGACCGCACCGACGGCAGCAGCTTCCATCTGTTTTCGGGCGTGCGCGGCACGGTGGTGGTGGAGACGGCGCGCGGGGAGGAAACCCTGGCGGCGGGGGACACCTGCCTGCTGCCGGCCCAGATGGGGGGCTACCGGCTGGTGGCGAAGGATGGCGCCGCCGCGGTGCTCCGCGGGCGGTTGCAGCCGCTCAAATGACCGGCGCGCGGCGGGAAATCGTCGCCGGCGGTTGCTTTTCCGGGGGCGGCGCGGATATATTAACGGCACTTTTGCGCGACTCCGTCCAGACTTCCGTGAATCCCGATTCCACAACAGAGAGGCGAGCATGATGCGTACAACGATGTCACGTTTGGTGGTGGGGCTGGCCCTGGCCAGTGCCGCCGCATGGGCGCAGCAGGAAGGCGGGGCTGCCGCCGCCGCGAAGCCCGAAGTCACCGTCCGCCCCGAGGAAGTGCCCGTGAACCGGCAGCCGGTGCGCCAGCTTGGCCGCGGCCTTTCCAACGTCCTCACCGGGGTCTGGGAAGTGCCCTACAACATGTATAAGATTGGCCAGGAGGATGGCGACGTCGCCGGCATCACCTATGGCCTGGTGCGTGGCATCCAGCGCTTTGTGACCCGCGAAGCCGTCGGCGTCTTCGAAGTCGTGACCTTCCCCGCTGGCTGGGGCCCGATCATCGAGCCGGAATTCCCGTTCCAGCCGACGCAGACGACCGAGTGGGAAGTCAAGGGTCTGCACCACGTCCAGCCCTGAGCCGGTTCCCCTCCCGTTGTTGGCCCGCCACCAGCCGGTGGCCGGGGCGGAATCCTGAAGACGCCCGCTGTGCCGCGGTTCCCGCGGCGGCGGGCGGCGTCCGTTTGCGGGCGGGCCTTGCCTACCCCGGCCCGGCCGCGCGAGGAGGCGATCACCAAACCCGGAGCAGGAGCCCCTTGAGGTAGTCGCCCTCGGGGAAAGGAAGGGCGACGGGATGGTCGGGGCCGGGGCCGAGGCGGCCGAGGATCTGCCCTTCGCGCCCGGCATCCAGCGCCGCGCCGGCGGCGATCTTCTGGAAAAGCTCCGGGGTGACGGCGCCGGAGCAGGAGAAGGCGGCGAGCAGGCCCCCTGGCCGCAACATCTTCATCCCCAGGAGGATGAGATCCTTGTAGCCGCGCGCCGCCTTGTCCACGTGCGCCTGGCTGGCGGCGAACTTGGGCGGGTCGAGGATGATGACGTCGAACTGTCGGCCGCGGTCGCGGCAGCCGCGCAGCCATTCGAAGGCGTTGGCCTGCTCGAACGCCACCCGTCCGTCGTCGCCGGCAATGCCGTTCAGCGCGAAATTGCGCCGGGCCAGGGCCAGCGCCTCCGCCGAGGCGTCCAGGTTGGTGATCCGCGCCGTCGGCAGTTGGGCGGCGATGGCGACGCCGAAGCCGCCGGTGTAGGCGAAGGCGTTGAGCACTTCCAGCGGTTCCGGGCGTTCCCGGGCCAGGGCGGCGGCGGCGGCGGCGAGCTTGCGGCGGTTCTCCCGCTGATCCAGGAAGAAGCCGGTTTTCTGGCCGCCGCTGATGTCCACCAGCAGGGGCAGCCCGTTTTCCCGCACGGCGACGGCCGGCGGCGGCGGCTCCCCCCAGAGCAGGCCGGTGCGTGGCTGGAGCCCCTCCTTCGTCCGCAGCTCCACGTCGCTGCGCTCAAAGATCCCGCGCGGCCGCACCTGTTCCGCCAGCAGCTCCAGCACCAGCGGCAGATGCCGTTCCATGGCCAGGGTCAAGACTTGGACGACCAGATGCCCGCCATAGAGGTCGGCGACCAGGCCGGGGAGGCCGTCCGCCTCGGCATGGACGATGCGGAAGCAGTCGGTTTCCGTGCCGCCCGGCAGCAATCCCGCCAGGCGCCGCCCGGCCAGTGCCCGTTCCAGCCGTTGCTGGAAGAAGGCGCGGTCGACCGGCCCGGCGTCGAAGCGCCAGAGCCGGGCGCAGAGCTGGGAGGCCGGGTTCCAGCCGGCCACGCCGAGGAATTCGCCGTCGGCGGCGAGGACGGCGACGGTGCCGCCCGGTTCCGGCGCGAGTTCGGTCCGGGCCACGGCGCCACTGAAGATCCACGGATGCCGCTGGCGCGGCGGGCGCTCCTTGCCCGGCTTGAGGATCAGCCGCGGGAGCTGGGGAGCCGAGGTGTCGTTCACGGGCGGAGGCCTTTCCGGGGTGGCTGGCGGCGGCGGAGGGGGGCGGCGCGGCGGATACTATACCGCGCCCCCGGCGCCGCCTCCGCGGCCGGCCCGCAGCTTCTCGACTTCGGCCGCGGAGAACTCCACAAGGCCATAGGGTGGGTCGGTGCAGAACGACATTGTCGGGCACAACCAAACTTCGTGATGGCTCCGTGTACCTTGACCCTCGCCAGGTTGATTTTTCCCGCTGGCGGCAGGTGGCGCGCCGAAAAGTTCCGGATCACTCCATCTTTTGCGATTCCAAGGCCACGCCGTGACCGGGGCGCGGTGCGTTGCCCCCGCCGTGGGCCGGGCTTCGCCTGGAGCGGTACAGTACGGGGGAACGACTTTCCGGAGGGCGCGCGGATGGGCAACGACCCGTGGATGTTGACGGTGCTGGCGGCGGGGACGGCGCTGCTGGCCGGGCTGTTCTTGGCGCTTTCCCTGCGGCGGTTGCGCAAAGGGCGGCTGATCCGGGATCTGCCGACTTCCAAGGTGCGCGGGGTCTTCATCGGGCTGGTGGAGGTGAAGGGGGTGGCCCAATGCGCGGCCCCCTTGCGCAGCCGCCTGGCCGCAGTCGCCTGCGTCTGGTACGACTGGAGCGTCGAGGAGCATTGGTCCAAGACCGAGCTGGTCACGGTGCGCGACAGCAAGGGGCGGCGCCGGACCCGGACGCGGCACACGAGCGGCTGGAGCCGCGTCGCGGGCGGCAATGAGCTGACGCCGTTCCGGCTGGCGGACGAGACCGGCTCGCTGCGGATCCAGCCGGCCGGCGCCGAGCTGGAAGGGGTTTGCGTCTTCTCCCGCGAATGTGGCCGTTCGGATCCGCTCTATTACCAGCATGGCCCTGGCCAGGCGGTGATGCATTCGGATCACCGGCGGCGGCTGGTCGAGCGGGCGATCCCGCTGGGCGCGCAGCTCTACGTGTTTGGGCAGGCGCGGGAACGCGCGGATGCCGTCGCGGCCGAGATCGCCCGCGGCGAACAGGCGCCGTTTTTCCTCATCTCGATGCGCAGCGAGGAGGAGATCCGCGCCGGCTGCCGGGTGGCGACGGTGTTGCTTGGGCTGGCCGGGGCGTTGGCGGCGGCGGCCGGTGGCTGGCTCGCCCAGCCCTTGGTCGGCATTGGCGGCCCCGTGCCGCCGTGGCTGTGGCCGGTGCCGCTTTACGGCTGCCTGTTCCTGGCCGGCTGGACCTGGGTGGTGTTCAACGGCCTGCTGGCGCTGCACCACCGGGTGCGGCAGGCCCGGACGCTCATTGACATCCAGCTCAAGCGCCGGCATGACCTGGTTCCGCAACTGGCGGCGGCGGTTGGCGGGCTGCGCGGCCATGAGCGGGAGGTCCAGGAGCTGCTGGCGGCGCTGCGTGCGGAGTCCGGCCCGCTGGCCGCCGCGGTCCGGGGGGTGGTGGAGCGGTGCCCGGAGCTGGCGGCGGGGGAGGCATTCCTGGCCTTGCAGAAGGCGCTGGCTGATACGGAGGATCGCATCGCCTTGGCGCGGAACTACTACCTGGAAATCGCCACGTTCCACAACACGCGCCTCGCCGCCGTGCCCGATGGCTGGGTGGCGCGGCTGGCCGGGCTGCGGCCCGCGCCGCTGCCGCTGCCGCCGCCGGGCGGCTGACGTCGGGGCGGGGCGGCGTTCCGTCAGGGCTCGAGCCCGAGGGCGGCGGCGGCGGCGGGGAATTCGCGGGCCAAGGTTTCGCGGGCATCGGGCACGCCCAGCTTGGCGGCGCGCCAGAGCAGGTCGCGCGCCGTCGTGCGGTCCTGGGGCACGCCGCGGCCTTCCAGGTGGAGATGGCCGAGGGCGCTCAGGGCCAGCGGGTCGTCCTGTTCCGCGGCCAGGCGATAGAGGCGCACCGCCTCGCCGAGGTTCGCTTCGCCGCCCACGCCGTCCTCGTAGAAGGCGGCCAAGTTGTACTGGGCGGGGGCGAAGCCCTTGGCGGCGGCGGCGGCGAAGAGTTCGCGCGCCTTGGCTTCATCCTTGGCCACGCCGCGGCCGAGGGCGCAGTCGGCGGCGAGGCCGAAGAGCCCCTTGGGGTCGCCTTGGCTGGCCGCCTTCCGGTGCCATTCGCTGCCTTGGGCGGGATCGGCGGGGACGCCGGCGCCGAGGATGTAGCAGTTGCCGAGTTCCGCCTGGGCGGGGGCATAGCCGGCGGCGGCGGCGCGGCGGAAGCATTTGAAGGCGCGGCCGGAGTCGTGGGCCGTCCCCAGCCCTTGGGCGTAGCAGTTGCCGAGGGCGGTCAACGCCTCGGGATCGTCGCCTTCGGAAGCGAGCCAGAGCAGGTTGAGGGCTTCCCGGTGGTCGGGGGGGACGTCCCAGCCCATTTGCAGGCATTGGGCGAGCCGGACTTGGGAGCGCACGTCGCCAGTGGCGGCGGCGCGGCGCCAGTAGGTGGTGGCGCTGGCGTAGTCCGGCGCGCCGCCGGCCAGGCCACCGGCCAGGATTTCGCCGGCGCGGCGCATGGAGGGGAGGTCGCCGCGGTCGGCGGCCATCCGGTAGTAGCGCAGGGCGGCGGGGTAGTCTTTCCGCTCATCCAAAGTCAACGCCACGTTGAGCTGGGCCTGTCCGACGCCGCGGTCGGCGGCCTGGCGATAGAACTCGAGGGCCTTTGCCGGATCCTTCTCCACGGCCAGCCCCTGGTCGTAGCACAAGCCGAGATTGAAGAAGGCCAGCGGATGGTTCTGGTCGGCGGCCTTGCGGAACCATTCCACGGCCTTCTTCGGGTTTTTCTTGAGTCCCTGGTCCCCGGTCAGCAGCCGCGAGCCGAGGGTGACCTGGGCCTGTGGGAGGCCGTCGGCCGCCATTTTCTGGAGGATCTTGTTTTCCGCCTCCCGCTCCTTCCGGCTGGCCGTCCGCAACTCCTCGGAACTCATCGGCGTGCTTTCCGCGGGATGCCTGGCCGGTTCCGCCGCCGTTTCCGCGGCGGCGCCGCGGCCGCCAAAGGGCCACCACCAGGACGCGGCGGCCCGCGGGGCGGCAATGGCCAAGGCGGCGATGGCAACAATCGTGGCGACGGGAATGGGGGACGGGCGTTTCATGATGGGTGTGAGGCTCCGGAGCGGGGTTACTCCGCCGCCTTTGCCGCCGGCGCGGCGTCGGGGATCAGGATTTCGACGTGGGCGGCCTCGCGCAGCTTGGCGATCTTCGCGTCCATGGCCGTGGCGGCGCCCTGCTGGTCAAGATGGGCCTTGATCTCCTCCTTGACTTCGGCCAGCGGGGTGACGCCGGCCTCCTGGCGCTCGCCACCCTTGATCAGGTGGTAGCCAAAGGAGGTTTCGACGACGCCGCTGAGTTCGTCCTTCTTCAGCTTCAGGGCGGCCGCGGAGAACTCGGGGACCATCATGTCCGGCTCGAAGAAGCCGAGGCTGCCGCCCTCGGCCTTGCTGGGGCAGTCGCTGTTTTCCTGGGCGAGCTTGGCGAAGTCCGCGCCCTTCTTCAGTTCCGCCAGCAGCTTTTCGGCCTTGGCCTTGGCGGCCGCCTTGGCCTTCTCGTCCGCATCCTTCTCGACCTTGAGGAGGATGTGGCTGGCGCTGATCTTGGCCGGGGTCTTGAAATAGTCGGGATGTTCGGTGTAGAACTTCTGGATCTCCGCGGCGCTGGTGCTGATGTCCGCCTTGACCTTGGTGTCGATCCATTTCTTGATGGCGAGGTCATCGCGCAACTGGTTCTTGGCCGTTTCGCGGGTCAGCCCCTGCATGGCCAGCAACTGGTTGAACTGCTCCTGGCCGAACTGTTTCTCGAGTTCGCCCAGTTGCTGATCGATCTCCGCGGGGGTCGCGGCCACGCCGTCGCTGGCGGCCTGGGCGAGCAGGATCTGCTTGTCCACCATGGTCTTCAGGAGTTGGATGGTGCCGGTGCGGACTTCCTCCGCGCCGGGGGCCTGGCCGGCCTTGATCGCGTTGACCAGGAACGGCGTGGCTGTCTTCTTCAGTTCGGCGCCGGAAACGGTCTTGCCCCCGGAATGCTTGGCGGCGGTTTCGGGGACGAAGCTGAGCAGCTTCGCCGCCTGGGCCTCGGGGCTGGGGGCCGCCGGTGCGGCGGGCTTGGGGGCGGCCGCCACGGCCGGTGTGGTGGGCTGCGCCTCTGGGATTGCCTGGGCCTTGGGTGCGGCGGGGGCAGGGGCTTTTTCCTGGGCGGCGAGGGGGAAGGCCAGCGCCAGGGCCAAGGTGGCGGCGGCGGCGGCGAGGGGGAGGGAGCCCTTCTTCATGGGTGGATTTCCTTCGGCGGTTGCAATCGGGAGGGGACGGTGGGCATTGGAGAGACGGAAGGCATAATGTGGCGCGTGAACCGCAAACGTCCAATGCCCGCTTCTGGCTTCTGGCACGCGCTTTGCCCTGGGTGGCGGCAGTGGCCTGGGCGCAGCAAGGAAAAACGGCACCGCCTGGGGTGCCGTTTGTGCTCAAAGCTGGAGCGGGCGACGGGAATCGAACCCGTCTCATCAGCTTGGAAGGCTGACGCATTACCACTATGCTACGCCCGCGGGGAGGGGGATGCGCGGCTGTACTGTAACCGGGAGCGGGGAAAGCGCAAGGCTGTGCCGGCCTGCCGGTCAGGACTCCGGGGGCGGCGGCTCCCCCGCGGCCGGTTCGGCCGCCAGGGCGGGGTTGGGCTCGGCCGGTGGCGCGGCGGCGGGGCGGTGGGCGTGGGGGTGGTGGGCGCCGCCGTGCCGGGAGGGGGATTTGACCTGCTCCTCGGTGGGATGCTTGTAGGTCAGCGGCTGGCCAAGGAGCTGTTCGATCTCGGGGAGGGAGAAGGATTCCCGTTCGCAGGCGAGGGTGATGGCATTGCCGGTGGCGCCGGCGCGGCCGGTGCGGCCGATGCGGTGGACATAGTCCTCCGGCTCGGGCGGCACGTCATAGTTGATGACATGGCTGATGTTCTGGATGTGCAGGCCGCGGCCGGCGACGTCGGTGGCGACGAGGACGCGGAGCTTGCCGTCGCGGAACTCTTCGAGGATGCGCATCCGCTTGTTCTGGGGCACGTCGCCGGAGAGCATGTCGCAGCGGATCCCCTGCTGCTGGAGGCGTTCGCAGACGCGGGTGGTGGCGTCGCGGCGGTTGGAGAAGACGAGCACCCGCTCCATTTCCGGCTGTTGCAGGAGGTTGAGCAGCAGCGGCAGCTTTTCGCGGGAGGAGCAGAGGTAGACGACCTGTTCGACGCTCTTGGCGGCGACCTGTTCGGGCTCGATCTCGACGGTGACGGGGTTGTCCATCCACTGGGCGGCGAGGCGCATGATCTCGGGGGAGAGGGTGGCGCTGAAGAGGAGGGTCTGGCGCTGGTCGTTGCGCGGGGTGCGGGCGACGATGCGGCGGACGTCGGGGATGAACCCCATGTCGAGCATGCGGTCGGCCTCGTCGATGATCAGCACTTCGACGCGGCCCAGGTTGACGGTGCCCTTGCGGATGAAGTCGATGAGGCGGCCGGGGGTGGCGGCGAGGATGTCGACGCCGGCCTCCAGTTCGCGTTCCTGCTGCTCGTAGCCCATGCCGCCGTAGACGGCGACGCAGGGGACGGGGCAGTGCTTGCCGAGGGCGGCGGCGTCCTTCTGGATTTGGACGACGAGTTCGCGGGTGGGGGCGAGGACGAGGGCGCGTGGGGTGCCGGCGGGGCGCGGGGTGGCGTCCGGACGGTTGAGGAAGCGCTGGAAGACGGCGAGGAGGAAGGCGGCGGTCTTGCCGGTGCCGGTCTGGGCCTTGCCGGCGACGTTTTTGTCCTGCAAGGTCTGGGGCAGGGAGATGGCCTGGATGGGGGTGCAGTAGTGGAAGCCGAGGTCGGCGATGGCGTGGAGCAGTTCGGGGCGCAGCCCCAAGTCCTGGAAGCGGGTCTTGCCTTCCACGGGTTCGACTTGGAAGGCGGCCGGATCCCAGGGTTCGGATTCCTTGCCGATGGCGCGGGCGGGGCCGGTGGCGGCGGCGGTTTCCGCGTCGGTCGGCCGGGAGCGGCGCTCGCCGCGTTCCGGGCGGGCGCCACGGCCGCGGCTACGGCCCTGGGCTGGGGCGGGGCCGGCTTCCGGGGTTGGTGCCGCGGCGGGGCGGCGCGGGGCTTCCTCCTGCGGCCGTTCCGCCTTCGGGCGCTGGCTGCCGGGGCGCGGGCCCCGCTTGCCGGGGCGGTGGCGGTCGGCCGCGGGTTCGGCGGCGGCCTGGCCCCAGTGGTCGGGCAGGTGTGGCACTTCGCGGCGGGCGGCGGGGGCTTCGCCGTAGTGGCGGAGCGGATGGCTGCCGGTGTGCTGGTGGCGTTTGGCGATGCCGAGGAGGGAGAGGATGCGGTGGGCGAGACGTCGTAGCATGTTCGTGGTGTGGGGGGGTTAGGCGCGGCGGAGGAGGGCGGCGGCTTCCCGGAGGAGCGCTTCGGTTTCCGTCCAGCCCAGGCATGGGTCGGTGACCGAGAGGCCCGGGCGCAGTCGGGCGGGATCGTCGGGGATCTCCTGCCGGCCGGTTTCGAGGTTGCTTTCCAGCATGGCGCCCTTCAGGCTGGTGTCGCCGTCCAGGTGCTGGCGGATGACGTCGAGCAGGGCATCCCGTTGCCGCAGCGGGTTTCTCCCCGAGTTGGCATGGCTGCAATCGACGACGATGGTGGGCACAAGCCCGGATTTGCGCATCAGTTCGCGGCAGAAGGCGAGGTGCTCGGAGGTGTAGTTCGGACCGGTGGTGCCGCCGCGAAGGATCAGGTGTCCGAACGGGTTGCCGCGCGTGCGGAAGGCCGCGACCGTGCCTTCGCCGGTGATGCCGACGAAGGTATGGGGCGACTGGGCGGCGCGGATGGCGTCGATGGCGTTGCGGACGGAGCCGTCGGTGCTGTTCTTGAAGCCGACGGGCATGGAGAGGCCGCTGGCCATCTGCCGGTGGGTTTGGGACTCGGTGGTGCGGGCGCCGATGGCGCCCCAGGCGATCAGGTCGGTGATGTACTGGGGGATGACCGGTTCGAGGATCTCGGTGGCGGCCGGCATTCCCAGTTCGTTGATTTCGAGCAGGATATGGCGGGCGAGGCGGAGGCCGGCCTCGAGGTCGCAACTGCCGGAGAGAGCCGGGTCGTAGAGCAGCCCTTTCCAGCCGAGGACGGTGCGGGGCTTCTCGAAATAGACGCGCATGACCAGGAGCATTTGGTCGGCCAGTTCCTGGGCCAGCGGGCGGAGGCGGGCGGCGTAGGCGAGGGCTTCCTGGCGGGAATGGATCGAGCAGGGGCCGACCATGATGGCCAGGCGCGGGTCGCGGCCGGCGAGGATGTTTTCCAGGGCGGCGCGGGCGGTGACGACGGTGTCGGCGGCCTTGTCGGTGAGGGGCAGTTCCGCCTTGATCGTGGCGGGCGGGCTGAGGGGCGCGAAGCTCTCGATGTTGAGATTGTCAGTGTGGATCATGGGGCGCGGCGGCCGGCCTTGGTGGCGGGTGGCGGAAGGCGTATGTTGGGAAGGACAATTTAACGCGTCAAACGGAAAACGTCGGGGGTTTTGTTTTTGGCGGCTTTTTTCGGGTCGTGTCGCCCATCACTGGCGGGGTGGCGTCAGCGGCGGGGCGGCGTGGGCGAAGGCATCCACGATGGCGTGCTGCTCGGGGGTTTCGGCCCCGGCCCCGGCGCTGGCGACGGCCCGGCGCGCCGCCGCCAGCGGGACGCCGAGGGCGAGGAGCGCGCAGGCGGCGAACATGCCGGTGCGGCCAATGCCGGCGCCGCAGTGGACGAGGACGGCCTCGCCTTGCCGCAGCCGGCCGGCAATTTCCTTGGCCAGGCTGATGAAGGCGGCGGAATCGGCGGGGATGCCGTAGTCGGGGATGGCGCAGAGGCTGTGGGCGCAGGGCAGGGTTCCCTCCCGCAGCGCCGCGGCATACTCGGGCGCCTTGCGGTCCAGCTCCGCGGGGGCGGCCAGGCAGACCAGCCGGGCGATGCGGCGCTGGCGCAGTTCCGCCAAGGTTTCCGCCAGCGGTTCGTAGCGCCCCGGCATGGAGTGGAGCCAGAGCTGGCCGGGCACGTCAGGGGGGAGCTGGACGGGGCGGAACATGGCTGGTCTCCGGGACGCCGGCCGGTCAGGCCTGGGCGGCGAGGGCGACGGCCGCGCCGGCGAGCTTGGCGATCTCGGCGAACTTGCCCGCGTTGACCAGTTCGGCCTTGACCAGCCAGGAGCCGCCGCAGGCGAGGACTTGCGGAATCCGCAGGTAGTCCAGCAGGTTGTGCGGTTCGATGCCGCCGGTGGGGACGAACTGGACGCCGCCGTAGACGGCGCCGAGGGCCTTGAGCGTCTTCACCCCGCCGTAGTTCTCCGCGGGGAAGAACTTGAGCACCTCCAGCCCATAGTCCAGGGCCATCTGGATTTCCGTCGGCGTGCAGACGCCGGGGAAGACCGGCACCTTGGCGGCGAGGCAGGCCTCGACCACCTTGGGGCTGAAGCCGGGGCTGACGATGAAGCGGGCGCCGCAGTCGAGCGCCTGCCGGACCTGGGCGGCGGTGAGCACGGTGCCGGCGCCGACGAGCAGGCCGGGCACGGCGGCGGCGCGCTTGATCGCCTCGGGCGCGGCGGCGGTGCGGAAGGTGATTTCCATGCAGGGCAGCCCCCCGTCCTTGAGGGCGGCGGCGAGCGGTGCGGCGTGGGCGGCGTCATCGAGCTTGATCACCGGCACCACGCGCAGCTTCTTGAGTTCGGCTTTGATGTCCATGGAAATCGCCTTCTCTTTCGGGCGGTGTGGGGATGGGGCGCCGGGGAATGTAGCGCCGGCTTGCCGGTCCGCCAAAGCCGGGGGCGGTTGGCGGATCGCCCATGGGCGAGTACGTTCCCCGTCACCACCAGGAGACGCGCATGAGCATGGATTGGCAGACGTTGTTGACCCGGCGGCGGCTGGGGCGGAGCAGCGACCGGCCGGCCACCGATTTGACCCGCAACGATTTCCAGCGGGACTTCGACCGCATCGTCTTCGCCTCCGCCTTCCGCCGGCTCCAGGACAAGACGCAGGTCTTCCCCCTGGCCGAGAGCGACTACGTGCGGACGCGGCTCACCCACAGCCTGGAGGCCTCCTGCGTCGGGCGCTCCCTCGGGGAGATGGCCGCCGCCGAGCTGCTCCGGCGCCGGCCGGAACTGGCGGAGCTGTTCCATCCCTCGCACCTCGGCGCCATCGTCGCCGCGGCCTGCCTGGCGCATGACATCGGCAACCCGCCGTTCGGCCACACCGGCGAGAGCGCCATCGCCCATTGGTTCAACCACGAGCCCGCTGGCCAGGCCGTCCTGGCGCGCATTGCGGCCGAGGGCGGGCGGGTGGCGGACTTCGCCGGTTTCGAGGGCAACGCCCAAGGCTTCCGCGTCCTCACCCGGCTGCAGCATGGGGAGAACCCCGGCGGCATGCAGCTCACCTTGCCGACCCTCGGCGCGTTCATGAAATATCCCCGCGGCGCCGGCACGGAACCGCCGGCCGGCACCGGCAAGAGCATGAAGAAGCACGGCTTTTTCGCGGCCGACGAGGCGTCGTTCCAGGAGGTCGCCGCTGGCCTCGGCCTGCTCCGGCGCGCCGGCCCGGGGCTGGCCTTCGCCCGCCACCCCCTCGCCTTCCTCGTCGAGGCGGCGGACGACATCTGCTACCACGTTGCCGACCTCGAAGACGGCTTCCGCCTGAAACTGCTGGCCGAGGAGGAGGTTGCGGAGCTGCTGGCCGCCGTGATCGCCGAGCCCGCCCGGCGCGACTGCGGCGGCCGCCGCGGCGCGGCGCGCGTCGAGCTGCTCCGGGCCCGGGCGATCGGCTCGCTGGTCGAACAGGTCGCCGCGGCCTTTGTCGAGCACCACGACGCCTTGCTCTCCGGGGGGCATGACGAGGCGCTGGTCGAGGGCATCGCCGTCGCGCCCGCCTTTGCCCGGCTCTTCGAGACCGCGCTGGCGAAGGTCTATCCGGCCCGGCAGGTCCTGGAGATCGAGGTTGCCGGCTTCAGTGTCCTGGGGCGGCTGATCGAGCTGTTCCTGGCGGCGTTGGACGACCTGGCCGCGGCACGCCGTTCGGGGGGCAAGGTGCGGCTCAAGACGGATCGCACGCTGAAGCTGCTGCCGTCCCAGTTCTTCGCCGTTGCGGAGATCGCAACTTCGAGCCAGTACGCCCGCACCCTGGCCGTCACCGATTTCGTCTCTGGCATGACCGACCGCTACGCCGTCTCCCTGTTCAAACGGCTGACCGGCATCTCCCTCCCCGGCGAGTGAGCGTGGCATTATGAAAAATGATTTTGACCGCATTCAAGCTGCCGTTGAAGAACGGTTGGCAAAGCGCTTTCCTGGCTTTCCGGCGAAAGCAGTCCAGAGTCAGGACGATCCTTATGTGATTTGCGCCGAAGTCTATGCTGTCCCCACGGAACTGGCGGGGGAAGTGGAAGAGTTCATCCGTTCCTTCCGCGAGGAGCTGGAGGGTGAAGATCATTATATCCTGCCAATGGTGGTAACGCTTGAGGCGACGCGACGTTATTACCCCGAATTGCTTCCTCCAAGAACTGGAGATGAAACTTTTTTGGCCATGGCTCTTTTTGGATCCAACCGAAGATCAAAACTACATGGTGCTTGCCGCCGAGTTTGATTTGATGCATGGTGTACCCAATCCGTCGTTGCATTTAACCTGTGAATATCGGGTGCAATATGAGCGGCTGGGGGATTCACCATTGCCATGGGCCGACTTTTCCAATGCCATGGCCTTGGCCCATGTCATCCCCTATTTGCGGGAATTCATTTCCAATATGACCAATCGCTTGCCGTTTCCGGTGCTCATCATTCCTCCGATCAATACCTACGGCATGATCAAAGAATACGAGGCCTCATTGGCTGCTCCGAGCTGAAATTCCAGTGGTGCCCAGGCGCTGATGGATCCGGGCGGCCAGGATTGCCTGGGCGGCGGGGTCAATCGGGGCGGGAGGCGGGGCGGGGGCGGTTTCCAGCCGTGCGCCAGCAATTGCCCATCAATGAAATTCAGTCCGTGACTGTTGGCCAGCCCATTGCCAGGCCATAAGGAAATGCAAGATGGGGCACCGGCAAAAACAGCCGATTCAAATCAGTCCAGTCATTCCGCGGCCGGGGGGCGGAAGCGCGCCGCGACGCGGGCGACGCCGCCGCGCGGTCCGGCGACGGGCTTGAACCCGGTTTCGGCGGTCCAGGCGGTCTTCGTCGGGTACGGATAGAGGGGGAGGTCCAGCTCGGTCTTGCCGTCGGCCACACGCTGTCCCTGGATCTTGTCCGGCGCCGTGCCCTTCTCGCGCCAGGCGGCCACAAGCTCAAGCCAGTCCGGCAGCTTGTTGATGCCGGGGCCGGGGCCATGGCTCATGCCGGGGATGATGTAGAACCGCAGAAATGACCTGACCTTTTCCAGGGAGCCGAAATGCTCGGCCACGCGTTCATAATAGTCGAGCGAGGCGTGGTAGGGCACGCACGAGTCGGCGGAACCGGAGATCATGATCAGCTTGCCGCCGCGCTTTTCAAAGCGGCTCAAGTCGGGATTCTCCGCGTTGAGATACGGTCCGAGCGCGGCGGTGTAGGTGTCGATGTCCTTGCCGAAAGCGATGGCCGCCAGGTCCTTGTCCGCGCCGAACACCCATTTGAAGAGATAGAGGTGGCCGTGCGCGATGTTGAAGGAACTGCCGAACGGGATGCCGCCGAAGATGCGTTCGCCGGTGACCGCGTGCCTGGGGCCGTCGAAGAGTTTCCGGAGCGCCTCCGCATGGGCGTCCGTCAGGGTCGGATCCTTTTCCCTGGCGAGCTTGATGACTGCCTTGATGTCGTTCTGGTCGCAGCGCGGGTCGGAGACGAGCTTGCCGGCGGTCTGCGGCACTTCGCGGGCCGCCATGTATTCGTTGCCGGCAAGAATGATGTTCTTCTGCTGGGACTCGGTGAACGGGCATTTGCGGAGGATCTGGTCGTTCCACAGGAAATAGGCATGGAGCGGGGTGCGGCAGTGCGCCGGGATGTTGGCGACGATGCCGTCATAGTCCTCGGGGTACCGCTGCGCTTCCTGGAGCGCCTGCTGGCCGCCGGTCGAGCCGCCGTTGAAGTAGGAATACTCCGGGGCCTTGCCGTAATACGCCGTGGCGATCTGTTTCCCGACCACGGTCATGAGGTGCGTGGCGCGGAACCCGAAATCCTTCCAGACCTCCGGGTTGCCGATTCCGGAATCCGCGTTCGGCGCCGTCCCCATGTCGGTCGTCGCGACCGCGTAGCCGCCGGCACACGCCCCCGCCAGACCGCCGGGGTTGATGCTTCCCGCCGCGCCGCCGTTGCCGAGGCCGAGGAATTTGCCGTTCCATTTCCCCGCATCCGGCAGCCACACTTCGACATGGATGTTGGAGCCCTTGGCAGGGTTGAGGACGAGCTTCACCATGGTTCGCGGCTGGAGGTTGGCAAGCGGTTTTCCCTTGGGCACCCCCATGGGCGCGGCATCGTAGTGCTCCAGGAAGGTGATTTTGCCGTTTTCGACGGCCAGGGCCTTGATCGCCGCGAGCCCGTCGGTTTCTTCACCGGCCCCGAAGGCGGGGAATGCCGTCGCGGCCGCGAGCGTTCCCGCCAGCAGCCAGCCGCGGATTTTGCGCGCGAACCCCTTTGCCGGACCATTCACAACGCCGGTGAATGCCGCCTGCCGCCTGCCAGTTTTCGCCATCAGAGTTCCATCCTTTCAAAAGAAACCGTCAGCCATGGATCATGGGTGGAAGGGCGTCATTCCGCAATCTGCCGGAGATGGCTTCAGCGGGGGCTGTTTTTTTGGCGGCTTTTCACCTTGTCCCCAAGCCGCACATCTTCCGCCCGGCGAGTTTTTTGGCTGGACGTCAGGTCCAACACTGAAGCGTGAACTCCAGCGGGGGGGGGCTCGCCGTCAAGCTGGGGCGCGGCGATCCCAGGGGTGCCGGTGATTGGATTGGTGATTGGGCTTGGGGAAGGTGATTCACCATTTTTGGCCGGCACGCCGGTGGCAGGCTGGGGTTGCGGGGTCAATCGGGGCGGGAGCAGGCGGGGCAGAAGGGGGCTGGGGCGGCGGCGGGGGCCTCGGCCAGCGATTCCAGCAGCGGTTCGGCGCCGCAGGCCAGGCAGCGGCCGGGGGCGCGGCGGAAGAGGCCCTCGGCGGTGGGCGGCGCGCCGGCGGCGGTGGCGAACTCGGCCAGGAAGGGGGCGGCGGCGGCGGGGGTGCCGCAGATGGCCCAGGCGGCGCCGCTGGCGCTGTCCTGGGCGAGCAGGAGCAGGCCGAGCTTGGCATGGAAGTTCTTGGCGACGAGCTGGCGGCGGGTGGTGCCGTCGCGCCGGGTCTGGAATTTGGCCTTGCGTTCCTTGAGCCAGGCTTCGAGGCGGCGCCAGCCGGATTCGGGGAGTTGCGGAGTCCGCACGAGCCAGAGCCACTGTTCCGGCGGTGGCAGGGCCGGGCCGGCGGCGGGGGCCGCGGCGGGCTGGGCGCCGGGCTGGCGCCAGCGTTCGTAGGCGAGCCGGGCGAGGCCGGCGCAATGGGGCAGGCGCAGGAGCGCGGCGTGGCCCGCGAAGCGGTCGGCCTCCGCGGGATCGTCCAGGAAGCGGTCGCGGAGGAGGCCGCGGGCGAGGGTGGCGTCGGGCTGCCAGGCGGCGGCTGGGAGGAGGGTGGCCCAGGCGAGGACGGTTTCGGTTTCGCGCACTGGTTCGGGTAGCGGCAGCCGGCGCGGGGGTGGCGGGGGCGGTTCGGCCGTTGTTGCGGAGTCCGCCAGCCAGCTCTCCTCTTCGTCGGCGCCGGGGAAGCCGTCGGCGGCGGCCGCCGTTGCGGAGTCCGTCAAGGGGCCGTGGGCGAGGTCCTTGCCGGCGCGGAGGTAGGCTTTCCAGAGGAGTTTGCGGGGGGTGCCGCCGGCGAAGTCGTCCCAGGGGTAGAGGTCGAGCGGGTGGGCGGTTTCGGCGTCGAGGGCGTCGAGGGCGGCGGCGGTGGCGAGGGTGGCGGCGAGCAGTTTTTCGCCTTCGGCGGCGACGGTGGCGGGGAGGCTGTCGCCGTAGCGGGCGTTGGGGGTGAGGCCGAGGCGGACGAGGGCGGGGGTGGCGCGGCGGCCGGCGCGGGTGAGGCGGTTGAGGAAGCGGATTTCCTCGGGGGTGGCGCTCCAGCGGAGTTCGCCGCCGAGGTTGCGGGCGCCGTTGGCGAGGTGGCGGAAGAGGGTGGG